>JBAYJY010000001.1:0-91458 GCA_041664945.1 bacterium
ATGTAGTCCAACAGTATGTTGAGGGGCAGGGAATGAGTTACAAAAAAGTGTTTAGAATTCCTCAACTTTCACTTTCTTTCGACTGAATTAGATACCTCGGACTTTAGTCCGGGGTAATTCATTAATTAGGATTATTTATTAAATCTTTTAAACCATCCACAACACAACAGTAATTTGCGAATTCGCGTCACCATACAGGAATAATAATTTCTACGCGACCATTCAAATTGCATTTACTGGCGGCATTTTTAGGGTTAATACAACAATCAGTAAATAAAGAGTAATATATCAGGGATAATATATTAGAACGGAATACGGCGCGGGCGGAGGAAGCCCGTTGTTTCGCGTGGGTGAGAGGAATGGAGTTACATGTGGTTCCGCGGTTGGGACTCGATCTCGGGACCGGCAAAACGGCGCTTGCGGCGGGCAAGAAGATAGCCTATAGCGAGCCGACAATGCTTGTGGCCGAGAGCAAGAGTCACCGGGTGCTGTATTACGGCGCGGCGGCGGCGGAGCGGGTTGGCAAGCTCGGCCCCGGCTCGGAGATGATACGGCCGGTTGAACGTGGCGCGATTGCCGACTACGCGGCGACGCGGTTTCTGCTGCGCAAGGTGTTTTACCGCGCGATGAGGCCTCCGCGTGTGTTGAAGCCGATGGTGGTTGCGGCGGTGCCGGTGCGACTGAACTCGGTTGAGGAGCGGGCGCTGTGCGACGCGGCGAGAGAGGCGGGCGCGGGCCAGATTTACCTTGTCCCGTGCAATCTCGCGTCATACGTGGCGGTGTCCAAGAACGCGAACGATCCGCGGGGCAGTCTCGTTGTGGACATCGGCTCCGGGGTGACGGACATCTCGGTTCTGGCGTCGAATGAGATAATTGTGGGCCGGACTCTGGAGCACGGAGGCGACGACCTGACGGCGCTGGTGCAGAGAGTTCTCGAGATGTCGTTCGGCGTGGTGACAAGCCGCGACGAGGCGATCCGCGCGAAGATAAACATAGGCGCGATCCCGAGGGCGGACGAGAAGGTGATCGTTAAACAGGCGAAGATGCAGGGAGAGGCCGGCACGAGGGAAGTGAAGGTGCCGCAGGAATCGATCTCTGAATTCATGATACAGAGCCTCAAGCCGCTGTTCGACGGGATACTGGACGCGCTGGAGGAGACGCCGCCGGAGCTGTATGAGGACATATATTTCCGGGGAATGTTTCTGACCGGGGGCGGGAGCCGGCTCAAGGGGCTGGCCCGGCTGCTCGAGGAGCGTCTGCAGCTCAAGGTGAATCCGGTGGACGAGCCGGAGCTTTCGGTGATCAGGGGCATCGGGCAGATTCTCGCGGATTTCGGAAAATTCCGCGAGTTTTTCAGGCATCATGTAACGTTCTGACGGAGCGGGAAAATGGAAAAATCTTTTGCGCAACCGATCATAAATGTGGTTGAGTATTTCGGCAAGCTGGTCGAGATGCTCGGAAAGACCATTTATTATATCGCGCGTCTGGCGATAGACTGGCGTCTGACATTTTTCCAGATGTCGAGCATGGGAATAAATTCGATACCGATTGTGTTTCTGGTTGTATGTTTCACTGGAATGATAATGTCGCTGCAGATAACGGAGCAAGCGAGCCGTTTCGGAACGACGCAGTATGTCGGCGGCGCGATAGCGTATGTGATGGTGAGGGAACTCGCGCCTGTGCTGACGGCGGTGGCGATGGCGGGCCGGGTGGGTTCGTCGATCGCGTCGGAGCTCGCCTCGATGAAGGTGAGCGAGCAGATAGACGCGCTGAGGGCGCTGGCTACGAATCCGACGCAGTATCTGGTTGTGCCGCGAATGCTGGCGCTGATAATCATGATCCCGGCGATAGCGGTTATGGCGGGACTCGCGGGGATTTTTTCAGCATTCTTTGTTGCGAACACGGTGTTCGGAGTGGCTTGGCCGGTTTTCATGAACTATGTGCCGAGGCTGTTGGACCCGGGCGACGTGACGGCGGCGCTTATCAAGAGCGTGGTGTTCGCGATAGCGATAGCGCTGATCGGCTGCGTGGAAGGGATGCACGCGGAGGGCGGCGCGCAGGGCGTCGGGCGCGCGACGACGAACTCGGTTGTGATTTCGATAGTGAGCATTTTCGGCCTGAACTACGCGCTTTCAATGATATTGTTCAAATAGCGGGGCGGTTCGCGAAAGGTTTGACGGACGGCAACAAAAATGAAGAGCATTGAGACAAAAGGGCTGATAGTCAGCTACAAGAAGAAGATCGTTCTCAACGGAATCGACTTGGTTGTGAACGAGGGCGAGATAGTGTCTCTGATGGGCGGAAGCGGATGTGGGAAGAGCACGCTGCTGCGGACGGTGATGGGGCTGATCCCGGCGTCCGGCGGCGAGGTTTACATAGAGGAACGGCGCACGGACAACCTGTCCGAAGCGAAGATGAACGAAACGCGCAAGATAATGGGGATGGTGTTTCAGGAGGGCGCGCTGTTCGACTCGATGACGGTGAGGGAGAATGTTGCGTTCGCGCTGAGACGGCACACGAAGATGAAGGAGAAGGAGATACGGGAGGCGGTGAGGGAGCGGCTGGAGGCGGTTGGGCTGTCTGGCGTAGAGGAGAAAATGCCGAGCGAGTTGAGCGGCGGTATGCGCAGGCGCGTCGGGATAGCGAGGGCGCTGGCGCTGAGTCCGAAGATACTGTTCTACGACGAGCCGACGGCGGGGCTGGACCCGATGCTGACGGCTACGGTGGTCGAGCTGATATTGAAGATGCGCGAGCGGTACGGCACGACATCGGTTGTGGTGACGCATGACATAGCGGCTGCGGAGCGCATGAGCGACCGGGTCGCGATGATACACGAGGGTCGGCTGATACTGGAGGGGACGTTCAGCGATCTCCGGAGCAGCGCGCATTTGCATATTCGCAGTTTCCTTAATTCGATGAAAACCCCGTAGCCGGGGGAGGGGGCTTTATATGTTAACTCATTATTTCAAGGTCGGCATCGGCGCGCTTGTGGCTATAGCGATTCTTGTATACGGTTATACAATGGTGCAGGAGAACCGTCTTAGCAAGGAGAACAGCTACACGCTAACGGTGTTGTTCGACAACGTTGAGGGTCTCGGAGAAGGGAACGCTGTGTGGCTGTCAGGCCTGAAGATAGGAAACGTTGAAAAAATGCAGCTTCGCAACGACGGAAGAGTGGTTCTCACGCTGAAAATTGATAAAAACTATAAGATACACAAGGACTCGACATTCACGATCAGGGTCGGGGTGCTCGAAGACAAGGTGCTGAGCATTGAAAAGCCGACGAAGTTGAAAAAACCGTACACATATTATAAGGACAACGATGTTATCAAGAACGCGCAGTCGCCCGTGACGCTGCAGAGCCTCGTTGCGCAGGCGGACACGGCGATGGCTGAAGTGAACAAGATACTCGTCAACACGCGGGAAATAGTGGAGAACGACGATCTGAAGCAGAACATCTTCGCCACGATGAAGAACGTTGAGATGACGACGGCGGAAGCGAGCGAGTTCGCGAAGCTTTTAAAGGAAATCGGAAAAGCGGACCGAATTCACATAGACAACACGCTTGCGAACGTGGACAGGATTTCACAGAACTTCATCAAGACATCGGAGAAACTGGATGAACTGCTCGCGAACGCGAACGAAATAGTCGGCGACGACCAATTGAAGGAAAACATTAAAACGACGATAGCCGAGCTCAAGGAATCGATGAGCAATATGAAGGAAACGACGAAATCCATCCGGGATATGGCGACCGACGAAGAGCTGAAAAATGACGTAAAGGATACGCTCAAGAGCACGAAGGGAACGATGGAAAACGCCGATGTAGCGCTCCGCGGTTTCTCGAAAATGATCAAGGCGGTGAACGAAACCGAGGTCAAGCCGGATTTCTCTTTTCGCTATGAAAGCCACGTAAAAAATTATTACGCCGACATGAATCTGCGGATATTCCCGCCGAATTCCAAGGTGTATTATCTGCTCGGGCTCGACGACCTCGGGGAATCCAGCACGACCAATCTCCAGTTTGCCATAAGCGGCTATAAGCCGCAGACATGGTTCCGTGTCGGAATCAAGGGAGGCAAACTCGGCGTCGGCGCTGAACGCTCGAAAAAGAATATGTACTATGTGGCAGAGCTTTCAGACCCGAACGATCTGCAACTCAACTTGAGAGGCGGCCGGACAATCGCAGAAAACACATATCTTATGCTTGGCTGGGAGGAAGTTCTCAAAAGAGACTCGCTTAGTTTCGGCATTCTGCAGAGGTATTGACGCCGCCGGCCCGCGTTTAACGCGCATGACGTTTTGATCTATTTCAACGCCGCATTATAATTTTAATATAACTATAGTTTTGTTCCTGCTTAATCTTTTAAGGAGATTGCCATGGTTAAAATTCGATTTCTCGGACACGCCGGCTTTCACATAGATGACGGGAGGACAAAGCTCGTGATCGACCCGTACCTGACCGGCAATCCTCTGGCGACTGAGAAGCCGGAAGACATCGAGGCGGACTTCGTTCTGCTGACGCATGCGCACGGAGACCATGCGGCCGACGGGATCGCAATCGCGCTTCGGACCAGAGCGACCGTGATATCGACCGCCGAGTTGGCCGGGTGGGCGAGGCAGCAGGGCGCGATCGCGCACTCCATGCACATCGGCGGCGCGCATGAGTTCCCATTCGGGCGAGTGAAACTGACGATTGCGCATCATGGCAGCTCTGTCACCGGAAAGGACGGCGAGATCGTTTCGCTCGGCGCGCCGTGCGGAATGCTCGTCACGATCGGCGGCAGGATGATATATCACTCCGGCGACACCGGCCTGTTCTACGACATGAAGCTGCTCGGCGATTTGAACGCGATAGACATTGCCATGCTGCCCATAGGAGGCAATTACACAATGGACGCCGTGGACGCGCTTCACGCCGTGGAATTTCTAAACCCGAAGCTTGTCATCCCAATGCACTATAACACGTTCGAAGTTGTGATGGCCGACCCGCGCGTGTTCGCCGTCGAAGCGCGGAAACTCGGCATGGACGTAAAGGTTATGGCGGTCGGAGAGACGCTTGAATTTGAATAAACCCGGATTCATAAAAAAAAGAACGGCCTGTTAGAGCCGCCCCTTCGAAATTATATTTTTACCCGCTTCGCAGCGGTAAAACCCATAGCAATTCTTATGCGCGGGCGCAGCATGCCGCGCCTCTACGAATGCGCTAAAGCTATTTCCACGACGCTTTAAGCCCGAAGAAGAGCGGGCCGCCGACGCGGATGTTTTTGTGCAGGCGCTGAATGAAATCGTAGGCCGCCTCCGGTATGTGCAGATTGACCTGCTGGGCGCGCTTGGCGATTTTCCAGCGTTCCTCAGCCGGGCTCTCCTTGCCCTCGCGGATCTGCGTTTCGACTTCCGCTGCGAATCCTGCGACGATCAAGTCGATGAAACGCAACCCGGACCGGATTCCGTCCTTATAGATATTCGCATATTTGTCGCCGAGCGCGGCCGGATCCGGCGGCACGCCGTAAATGTTGCTTTCGTGTACGATGACTTCATTCATTGCGGCCATGCTGAGGAGCGGCTTGCCTTCGTCCCAGTTAAAAAGAACGATCTCCGCTTCCCTGCCGGCGATCGGGCCGCGGTACAGCGGAACCTCGAGCGGTCCGAGCTGGTCCTTCGCGCCGATAGCCTTCGACACCATATCCTCGAGCGCGGCGGCAAGCTCCGGGCTTTCCGGTTTCTTCTCCGCCCTCAGGTGGCCAGCGAGGTCCTCGTCCGAAAAATCGACTTCCTCATAAAACTGCGGGAATACGAGCGCGCGCAGGTCGCTGCCGCCCGTGAGTATCATTGCCATCCGCTCGACTCCGAAGCCGATGTTGAACACCGGCAGGTCGATGTCGTAATTGGCGAGCGAGGCCGGGGCATAGAAGCCGAGGTTTCCGACCTCGATCATCTGGTCGCCGTATTTCGCGAACACCTCGGTGTCGGTCTCCGGGTCGTAGTAGCGGCTGGCGATCTTTTTCTTTTTGAAAGTGCATTTATCGAAGCCCATGCGTTTAAGAACATCGACAACGAGTTTCTTGCCGTCGTCCATGGAAAGATTCTGGTCCATAACGACGACGGAAGCTGAAGTGCTTTCGAAGAGATGGTGCGGGTCCTGCCGCTGTTCGCGGCGGAAGCGCGAGCCGACTGAGAACAGGCGGACCGGCAGCGGCATTCGCGTGCGCAGTCGCTGAAGGACCGGGAACCAGTTGCTTGTCATGTGCGAGCGGAGCGTCCGGTGTGTCGGCGTGGGCTTGAGTTCCCTGAACTCCGGGAAGACGCGGTCGAGCATCGCGGCGGCCTGATCGCCTGTGATTTTGAGCCGGAGCGCGAGTTCCTCAAGGAAATCGTCGGCCTCGATCAGGGCTTCCTTGTATTCGCGGAGTAGGCCGCGCAGTTGTTCCTCGCCTTTGAAGTCGGGAACGATTTCGTTGATCAGTTCCATCTTCGCTTTGCTGAGCCCGATTTCCGCGCGGTCGAGACCGGCGATGTAGAAGACGCGGTCGAGAATCAGGGGCGCTTCGGGGCCGTACTGTTTATAAACATGGACGTCGTCGACGATGGCGGGATTGATCATTTCGTCGAGGCCGAGAGCGAGAAAGACCTCGCGGAACCGCTGGTTGAGAGCGGCGACGGGGTGCTCGCGGCCCGCGCGCATTGTGCGGTCGCCGAGTTCCTTCGGGTCCAGATCGATAGAGCGGCTCAGTTCGCTGATCGGGTGTCCTTTGCCGCTAAGTTCGAACGATTTGTACCAGCCGAACGGGCAGATGATGAGCGGGCTTTCCGAGAGCCGCGCGCGCAGCCCCTTTAGCATGCGGAGCGTGACCGCCGGGTTGGCGAGGTTGCTCGACAGGTGCGAGTAGGGGTAGAGAACGATTGTATGCGCTGCGACCTTGTCGCGAACCTTTTCGATCTCGGCCGCGGCTTTTTCGACAACGAGGTCGGGCGCCGCTTCGTCCGGCTTTTCGCCGGCGATCATCACGACTAAAGCGTCGTCCGCGCGCCCCTCGGAAACAACGGGCGGCTCGATCTTCTCCGCGAACTTGGTCTGTTCCGTCGCCTTGAACGAAAACGGCGCCGAATGTATGAATAGGAGTCTCATTGATAGTTCCTCACGATCCGAATGTCCGGCCTGTCCGGCCGGCGCGCAACCTTTGAATATTAATACATTTCCGCCGCGAAATAAAGCATAAGCCGCATGCGGCCTGTCAAAACGCGGAAGTAGCTTTTAATTTCAGGCTTCGCCGGGCGGGCTCCAAATTGACAGGCGCTCTTTCTTATGCTTTAATTGAAACAGGAAAATGTAAAAACAAAGTGGCGGCAATGTTTTTCGCCGATAAACCGCCGCCGGAATGATTTGTGGCGGGCCAAATGTTTAATTTTGTATGAATAAGGGAAAATTAGCAGTATAATGAGAAGAAGCGTTCCTAACGGCAACATCGGCTTACAAGGGCGATAGTAAGAAATAATCGGGAGGAACTTTTATGAGAAAAATCCGAAATCAGTCCGGCTACAATGTTGTTGAAATAATTCTCGTTATGGCGATTATTCTTATAATACTCGGCGGTTTTTTTACCGGCTACGTGCCTTTCATCGCCAGGAATCGAGTAAAAACCGCAATCCGGCAGATAGTTTTGCTCAAAAAAGCGATTAACAACATCGCTGATGTCTGTCAGGAATTTCCGGCTCGCGCGTTGACTGACCGCACGGACCTCAATTCCATACGCCCGATCATCAGCGCCAATTCCTGTCAAAGCCCGGGCGCCGCCGAAACATCGTTTCCTAAATATCCATCGGGCCTGCTCTGCGAGGGCGCGTCGCTTGATCACGAATTGCGTGAGGATATGTGCATATCCGCCCCGACGCCTGCAACCGCCAAAAACAGCGAACTCGGATTTTCCAAAGCATTCACATCGATTACCATAGACGACTGCTCGCCGCAATATGGCGGGATTGCCGGCACAGGCTATCCCGGCGTCAACTATCAGCCCGGCTGGAACTATGTTTTATTAACAGATACAAGCGCGATCGAAAAACCGGTTGCCGTAATCTGCGGATTCGCGCTCGGCCATCGAAAACTCGTTAAAATAGTCATCAACACGTCCGGCTTTTATGGCGGCAACTCTATCCCCGAAGGCGCCGGCTGCAAGGATATCACCGGCGCAACTCTTGCAAGCGCCTGCCCCTGCGGCCCCTGGTGCTCCGAATACACGCTCGGCGGCGTTTCAACCGGACATCAGGGCTGCTGCTCCACGTGCAATGCGAGCTTGGCGGATGTTTCTGAATGCGGCGGCGGCGCGGGCGGCGTAAGACAGGGCATCGGCTACCAGTTCTAATTCATTTGTCTGCCAGTCATCTTAATAAAGCGAGCATAAACGATCAACTTTCATATGATGTCATTCCCGCGAAGCAAGCTGTTGAAAAAGACAGAGACAATCAATCTGTCATTCTCTCATCCCGCTTGTCATTCCGAGCGAAGAGAGGAATTTCGATTTAAATGCATTTTCATTGAAGATTCCTCGCCTCTTTGTTCCTCGGAATGACAAATCTTCACTTTTTTAACAGCCTCAAATTCGGGCATCCATTTTTCATTTTCCACGTTCTTTCCTTTGATATTCAATATTCAACATTTCACGCATTCGATTTTTTGTGGTAAAATTAAACGTTATGAAACTAATCCTAAATTTATCAAACAAGCACAGGAGGCCGATATGGCTGACGCAAAGAAAAAAGTAACCGATCAGATAATATTAGATTATACGAACATGTTGTCGGACGCGGTCGGCCCGCGGGACGGGATCACGGAGAGGCAACTGAAGAAGATGGAGGCGCGGGCTGCGGAAGCGCACTGGGGCGTCGGCGAGCAGCGGCGCGCGGGCAAGCTGCCGTTCATGGACCTGCCCTATGGCGATTACGCGGGCCCGATCATCAAGTACGCGGCGGACGCGGCGAAAACGTTCGACAATTTCGTGGTTCTTGGCATCGGCGGCTCGGCGCTCGGCCCGATCGCTATCCAGTCGGCGCTCAATTCGCCTTTCTATAACCTTATCGACAAGAAGGATCGCAAACGGCCGCGCTTCTTCGTCGAGGACAATGTCGATCCGGAACGAATCGGCGCGATGCTCGAACTGATCGACCCGAAAAAAACGCTGTTCAACGTGATAACGAAATCGGGCAGCACGGCGGAAACGATGTCCGCGTTCATCATCGTGCGCGACATGCTGATGAAGAAGCTCGGCGCGAAGGGGCTGAAGACGAACATGGTGGCCACGACGGACTCGAAGAAGGGCCTGCTGCGCGACATAGTGGACGCCGAAGGGCTGCGAAGTTTCGAGGTGACGGAAGGGGTTGGCGGCAGGTTTTCGGTGTTGACGCCTGTGGGACTGCTGCCGGCGGCGATGGCGGGAATCGACATAAAAGGGCTTCTCGCTGGCGCGGCGGCGATGGACAAGCGGTGCGCCTCTGGTTTGCTATCGCGCAACCCGGCGCTCATGGGCGCGGTTCTTCAGTATCTCGCCGACTCCGAAAAGGGAAAAACGATTCAGGTGATGATGCCCTACTCGAACGCGCTGCGCGACATAGCGGACTGGTTCCGGCAGTTATGGGCTGAAAGCCTTGGAAAGAAGTATGCGCTGGACGGCAGCGTGGTTCACGCTGGGCAGACGCCCATCAAGGCGCTCGGCGCGACGGACCAGCACTCGCAGGTTCAACTTTACAACGAAGGCCCGAACAATAAAACTATAACGTTCATCCGTGTTGAAAGTTTCCGGCGCAAGGTGAAAATCCCTGCGGCTTATAAGAACGTGTCCGGGTTGGCATATCTGAGCGGGCACGAGATGGGCGAACTGCTGAACACGGAGGAGACGGCGACGGAGATAGCGGTGACGGCGAACAAGCGCCCGAACTGCACGATCCGGATGCCGGAGATCAACGCGCGCACGGTGGGGCAGTTAATTTACATGCTCGAACTGCAGACGGTTTACGCCGGCGGATTCTATGGAATCAATCCGTTCGACCAGCCGGGTGTTGAGGAAGGCAAAGTCGCGACATACGCGCTGATGGGCCGCCCCGGTTACGAAAAGCAGCGCGCGGAAATCGAGAAAATCTCGAGAGCGACTCGTAGAAAAACCGTCTGATCTTTAGATCAAAAAGCGAAAAAACAATGTCGGGCCGCTCATGTCGGCCCGATTTTGCTTTTATGGATTATTTGCATATAATATATGGTGTTTGAAAGCTGACGTCAGCGGTGTTTCAACAGGGGAGACGGTTTGGACGAGCGGAAATCAAGAATCATAAAGCATGTTGTGACGGATTATGTGGCTACGTGCGCGCCGGTGGGTTCGAAACGGATCGCGGAGCGGCTTGGAGTGAGCGCGGCCACGGTGAGAAACGACATGCACGAACTGATCGAGGCGGGTTTTCTCGAACAGCCGCACACCTCTGCCGGCCGGATTCCGGCGGACCCCGGCTACCGTTTCTTTGTCGACGCGCTGCGCGAGGAGTACCAGACGGCGGAGGAGCAGAGCGACGCGGTGCGGCGCGCGATAGACAACATCCATTTCAAACTGGACCAGTTGCTGAGGCAGGTGTCGAGCCTGCTCGCCTCGTGGAGCGACTGCGTGTCGTTCGTGTCCGTGCCGGAAGAGGACAAAAGCGAAATCCGGCGTATCGAGCTGACGGCGGTCTCCGCGCGCGGTATGCTGATTATTATCGTGCTCAGCAACGGGCAGGTTGAGAACAAGCTTGTGGAACTGCCGATGACTATCGACCGTTTCCCGGTCGAGTGGATAACGAAGCAGTTGAATAACCGGCTGTCGGGCCTTCGCGTGGGCGAGGTGACGCCGGCGGCGCTGAATGAAGTGTTCAAGACGATTGAGATGCAGCACGATTTTTTGTATCACTGTCTGATGGGATTTTTTGAGGAGATGATTCTGACGGTTGGGCAGCGCGTGTTCGTAGAGGGCGCGTCGCGTCTGATCCGGCATCCGGAATTTCAGGACTCGGGCCGTTTGCGGCCGGTTTTGGAGATAGTCGAAAGCTCGGAGTCCGAACTTTTCACGCTGCCCGATCCGATGGGTGGCTGGAAGGCGGTCATCGGGCGCGAGAATCCGAGCGTGTCGCTGCGCGAGTGCAGCGTGATCAAGACGCATTTCAGGTTCGGCGACCGGACGCTCGGCACGGTGGGACTGCTCGGCCCGCGGCGAATGGATTACGCGCGGCTGATAGGAATTGTCCGCAACGTTTCGGGCGTTTTGAGCGAGGCGCTCGAACGCTACTCATACGTCTGAGACAAGGGAACCAAAATATATCCTACGATGAAAACTACAAACGCATCCGGCGCGATAAGCGCATAGAGAGGCTGGGAAAAGGCTGACATGGCGAAGCGCGATTTTTACGAGGTTTTAGGGGTCCAGCGCACTGCGACGCAGGAAGAAATGAAGAAGGCTTACCGGCAACTGGCGCGGAAGCTGCACCCGGATGTGAATCCGGGCGACGCACAGGCCGAGGAAAAGTTCAAGGAAGTCACTGAAGCGTATCAGGTTCTGAGCGACGAGCAAAAACGGTCTATTTACGACCGGCACGGATATGAAGGTCTTTCCGGGCGCGGAGCGGGCGGCGACGATTTCGGGTTCGGCGGCGGCTTCACGGATATATTCGATATGTTTTTCGGAGGCGGGGGCGGCCGTGGCGGCGGTAGGCCGAACGGACCCACGCGGGGCTCCGACCTGAGGTATGAGATAGAAATCAGTTTCAAAGACGCCGCGTTCGGCAAGGAAGCCGAGATCGAGATTCCATCGCTGGCGGCGTGCGAGAAATGCAAGGGAACGGGCTCTAAAAGCGGTTCGAATCCGGTCAGGTGTTCGCGCTGCAACGGAACTGGCGAGTTCAGACAGACCCGGCAGACTCTGTTCGGGCAGATGGTGAACGTGCAGGCGTGCCCGAGCTGCCACGGGGCGGGCGTTGAGATTCAGGATCCGTGTCCGGGCTGCCGCGGAACGGGCAAGACGCGGGTTGCTAAAAAGATGCGTGTTTCGATCCCGGCGGGAGTGGACAGCGGACAGAGGCTGCGGCTGACCGGCGAGGGCGAACCCGGCGAGCGCGGCGGTCCGCGCGGCGATCTGTATGTCGAGATTTACATCAAGGAACACGAGTTTTTCAAGCGGGACGGACAGGACGTTTTCTGCGAGATTCCGATCAGCTTCACGCAGGCGGCGCTCGGCGACGAGATAGACGTTCCCACGCTCTACGGGAATCAGTCGATAAAGATTCCGACGGGGACGCAGACCGGCAGCGTTTTCCGGCTGCGCGGCATGGGCTTCCCGCATCTGCGCGGCATGCACAAGGGCGACCAGCATGTTGTTGTGAAAGTCGTCACGCCTGAGAAGCTGACGTCGAAGCAGAAAAAGATTCTGACAGAGTTCGCGGAAGAGAGCGGCGAGGATATCAGCCGCCCGCAGAAAAAAATATTAAAAAAGCTCAAGGAAATATTTCAGTAATCAGTAGCGAGAACATAAAAAAGTAGAGAGTAGAAGGCAGATGGTAGAAGGGGAAAGAGTAAAAATAGGGTTTGGTCGCTGGTAGTTAAGGGTCGGGAAAGAAAGCTGTCATTGCGAGGAACGGAGTGACGAAGCAAACCCGAACTCAACTCCTATCAGAATTGGAAATTGGGGATAGGGGATAGGAAAGAAAAGAAGAAATAAGAGATGAAACCTTCGATAAAAATCAAAAACAGTTGCTAATTCGCACAAAGGAATCCGCATGGAGCGGGTGTATCTTGATAAATTCGACGGCGTGTCAGTAGAGGGCGCGGCGGCGGGCCACTTGAAGAACGTTCTTCGCGTTAAGCCGGGCGACGTTTTCGCCGGCTACGACGGGCGGAGCGAGTTTCGGTTGCGCGTGGAAGAGGCGCGAAGGGGCGACGTTCGGGTGACGGTTGAGTCAGGGCGGGAGCTTCCGGAGGCGCCGGGAGGGCGGATTCTGCTCGGGGCGTCGCTGATCAAGGGGCCGCGCTGGGACTGGCTGCTCGAGAAGGCGGCCGAGCTCGGAGTGGGCGAGATAGCTCCGTTGGCGGCAGCGAGAACGGTTGTGCGGATTGACGAGAGCGAAACCTCGGAGAAGGTTGCGCGGTGGCGCCGGATGCTGGGAGCGGCGGCGGCGCAGTGCGCCGGTCGCGCGCCGGAGATAAAGGCGCCGGAGCGGCTTGAGGATTTTATCAGGCGCGTTGCGCGCGAGAAGCACAAATATGTATTATTATTGAAGGCGGGAGCAAAACCGCTTGCGGAGCTGGTTCGCGACGCGGCGGGCGGGCGGATTGTGTTGCTGATCGGCCCGGAAGGCGACTGGACTGAAGAGGAGTCGGACGCTGCGCTCGCGGCGGGTTTCGAGGCGGCGACGCTCGGGCCGCTGATTCTGAGGTCGGAAACGGCGGCGATAGTGTCTGCGGCGATATCGTCGAATATTAATTTGTAGGGCGCAATGATGGAGATAGAAACTGAGTTCGGGGTTGCTTCGTCAGCCCAAAAACGGCTTCCTCGCAATGACGCAAAGCAAGGATGAGAGATGGCTGAAAAAAAGGAAACGGCGGTGTTGGAGGTCGCGAGTCAGGACGAAGCGCTCGGGCTGTTCGGCCACCGCGATGAAAATTTAAGATATATCGAACGCGAGATGGGCGTGACGTTGGCGTTCCGCAACGGAGAAGTGACAGTGAGCGGCCCGCGCGCGGCGGGGATAGCCGAGCTGATGAGACACATGCTGGACGGCTACCGTTGCGGGAGGAAGGTGACGAAGTCCGACATCAAGTACGGGATGATGTTGCTGAAAGAGGGCGACGACGGGCGCGACCTAAAGGCGGATCTGAACATCAGGCTGGTTGACGGGGCGGGGCGGGCGATCAAGCCTCGGAGCCCGAGGCAGCGCGATTATCTCGAGGCGATGTCGAAATACGACATGGTGTTCGCGATCGGGCCGGCCGGGACGGGAAAAACCTATCTGGCGGTCGCTGTTGCGGTAAAGCATCTGCTTGAGGAGTCGGTTAAGCGGATAATCATATGCCGGCCCGCGGTTGAAGCGGGCGAGAAGCTGGGTTTTCTGCCGGGCGATATGCAGCAGAAGGTGGACCCGTACCTGAGGCCGATATACGACGCGCTGTTCGGGCTTATGAGCGCGGACCGGTGCGCGCGGCTGCTGGACCGCGGGGTTATAGAGATTGCGCCGCTGGCGTACATGAGGGGCCGCACGCTGGATGACGCGTATGTAATAATGGATGAAGCGCAGAATACGACTATAGAGCAGATGAAGATGTTTCTGACGCGACTGGGGCCGCGCTCGCGAGCGGCGGTCACGGGCGATATCACGCAGATCGATCTGCCGGCGGACAAGGCTTCCGGGCTTGTGGATGCCGCCGAAAGGTTGCAGGGCATAAAGGAAATACGGTTCATACGATTCTCGCGCCGGGATGTGGTGCGCCACGATCTTGTGGCGAAGATAATCAAGGCGTACGAGGAAAAGGACCGAAAAAACGATATGGAAGAAGACCAAATTGCCGGACAAGAAGACTAAAACGAAATTACCGAGCCTGGAAGACAGGCGGCAGAGAAACAGGGCGTTCATACTGCTGCGGCTGATGAGGCGGGCGAGGAATCCCCGGTTGCTGGCGGCGCTGGCGCTGTATCTGGCGATTTGCGGGGCGATGCTGCCGCGATTTTTCAGCGGATTTTCGTACCGCGAAGGCGACATAGCCACGGCGAACTTCCAGTCGCCGGCGGCGATGGAATACACGGATGTTGAGGCGACCGAAAAAGCGCGGGAGAAAGCGGCTGCCGTGGCAGGCGCCGTCTTCAGGCTGCAACCGAACTTCCGCCGCGATATTGAAAATATTTTCGCGCGGATTCTGGAGCTTCAGCAGTCGGATAACAAGGATTCGGACCGCAAAAAAACGTCGGCTTACCTATCCGAGTACGGACTTGGCGACGAGTCGATAAATATATTGCTGGGGTTGAAGACGGACCGTCCGGTTCGGTTGCGGATGAACGTTTACGACGTTATTAACAGCTTGGCCCGGGATGGAACGATAGACGAGAAGTCGTTGCTTAAGATAGACAGCGACGTTGAGCGCAGCGCCCGGAGAATCGGCGTTGAAACGGCATTGATTCCGGTCGTGCAGGACATAATCAGGACCGCGACGAAGATGAATCTGGTTACTGACCGGGAAGCGACGGAATTTCTCGCGAAGCAGGCGATGGACTCCATCGCGCCTGTCAAAAAGCGGATAAAAGAAAATGAAATGGTGGTTCGCGAGGGCGAGAAGATTTCCGCGCAGCACCTCGCCGTAATGCGCGCTCTGGGGCTTTTGAAGTCCGAGCTGTCGTTGGCGCGCATGTTCGGATACGCGCTGCTGATAGCGTTTGCGTTCTTTGTGGTCGGCATATATCTGAAGACATTCGTCCTGCGCATTTACCGCGACGACAAGCGGCTTCTGATATTTTTCATAATCGTGCTGATAGCGGCGCTGCTGGCGGTTGTGATTGAGCGGACGCCTGTATTCTCGAAGTATCTCATAGGCGTGCCCGCGGGGATGATGACGATTCTTACCTGCCTGCTGCTGACCCCGACGACCGCGATGTTTGCCGTGCCCGTGCTGATTCTTGTGGTTTCGGCCGTGCTCGGTTTTGACACCGGGCAGTTTCTCGTCGCGCTTTTTGCGTTTCTCGCGGCGTACTTTCATTCGGTGCGGACGCAGGACCGTGACAGCCTGCTGAAGGCGGGCGTGTCGATCTCGGTCGCCAGCATGGCGATCATTCTCGTGATGACGCTCGTGCGGTTCACCGATATTAAACAGGCTCTGCTGGACGTTTTTGTGTACGGAGGCCTTACAGGGCTGCTTTCATTCGTGCTTGCGACCGGATTTCTGCCTGCGTTCGAGAGGCTGTTCAACGTAACGACGCCGCACAGGCTGCTTGAACTGTCGAACCCCGAGGAACCGCTTCTGAAGAGGCTGTTGATCGAGGCGCCCGGCACCTATCACCATTCGATACTTGTCGGCAACCTCGCCGAAAGCGCGGCGGAAGCGGTCGGCGCGGACGCGCTTCTCGTTCGGATCGCTTGTTATTACCACGACGTCGGAAAACTAAAAAGACCGTATTTTTTCATAGAGAACCAGTTGCACGGAGTCAGCCAACTGAACGATATGGCGCCTACGCTTGCCGCGCTCGTGATCTCGTCGCATGTGAAGGACGGGGTCGAGATGGCGCAGGAAAACGGAATCCCGGACGAGGTTGTCGACGTTATCGCGGAGCATCACGGCTCGTGCATGATCTCGTTTTTCTACCAACAGGCTCAGGCTGAGGCGAAAGACGGCGCGGGGCTGCAGGAAGAGCGGTTCCGCTATCCGGGGCCGAAGCCGTCGCGGATCGAATCGGCGATCATGATGCTGGCCGACTCCAGCGAGGCGGCGATCAGATCGCAGAAAACGCCGACTCCGAAATCAATCGAGAGCACGGTAAATTCGATATTCGAGACCCGGCTGATAGACGGCCAGTTCGACGACTGCAACGTGACGCTCAAACAGCTTGGCGATATAAAGATGTCGATAATGAAGACTCTGGCGCGGGTCTACCATTCACGGATGGAATATCCGGATCTGGAAGATCTCAAGCAGCACAAGGACCATGCCCCGCGCAGAAACGGAGACCGTTGAAAAATGGCTACAGTTCGAATAAAGAACCGGACGCGGACGGACATTAAGCTGAAGCCGCTGAGCGAATTCGCGCAAAAAGCGCTTGAAGCCACGCGCGAATGGCGGGACGCGGAGCTGTCCATCACGTTCGTGGGCGACCGGGCGATGCAGGAACTGAACGGTAAGTGGCGCGGAAAACCGCGCCCGACAGACGTTCTGAGCTTTCCAATGGACGAGCCGGCGGCGCCCGGCGGCCTGTTGCTGATGGGCGACATTATAATCGCCCCGAATCAGGCCCGCGAGGATGCCGCCGAGGAGGGCGCGACGCCGGCCCGCAAATTCCGCGAATTGATTATGCACAGCATATTGCACCTCATGGGTTTCGACCACGAGACCTTGGCCGACGCGAAAAAAATGGAAAAACAACGGATTGCGCTTCTCAAAAAGGCGGGTCTCGGATAATGTCGATCTTCAACGGCAACGGCAGCGAGGAAAGCCGGCATCCGGCCAAGATGCTCATGAAGGTGGCCGACAGCTTCCGCTATGCGTTTAACGGGCTGTTCCACGTTCTGTTGACGCAGCGCAACATGCGTTTCCACTTTTGCATGGCGATCTGGGTCATGAGCTTCTCGATAGCGCTGCGGCTGACAGGTTTCGAGAAAGCCTACCTTTTTATAGTTATCACGTTTGTGATCTCGATGGAAACGCTGAACACGTGCATCGAAGCGTTCACCGATATCGTGGCGCCGACTTATCACGAGAAGGCGAGGATAGCGAAGGATACGGCGGCGGCGGCGGTGCTTGTCGTGAGCATCGGGTCGCTGATGTCCGCCGGTTATCTGATGCTGCCGCCATTTTTTACGGCGGTCGCTGACGCGGGGTGGTGGACGATTCACGGACGCGAGATGCTTGCGATCGGCGTGATTGTCGTCGCGGCGCTCGGATTCTGGGGAACGCAGGTGCTGCGCTGGCCGATGATTCTGATGGAGGCGCCTGCGGGCGCGGCTTCGTCGTTCGCGATCTGTTTTTTAGGACGCGTCGGGCAGGACTGGCTCTCTTTCGTGGCGCTTCAGTTTTTCTCGATTCTTCTATTTCATTCGCTTGGCAGGAAGCGCGAATCGGTCAGGCTGGCCGCGGCGGTGCATGTCGCCGGCATAGCGGTTTACGCTATCGCGCGCGTTGTTTTTTGATGGGTTCTTTTCACTTCCGCTTCAATTACAATTTGAGTATGATGGTTTTATGACCGGAGCGGCGGCATGGCGGGATATATAGAAAAATCGGATTCGTCGGCCGCGCAGGCGCGGGCGCTTGCGGCTGCGTTGCGGGGCGAGCATTTCGATATGTACGGCCTCGGGTTCGCTGCGCGGAGCGCTGCGCGCTGGTTCTCGTGGGCGCCGAAAGACGCTTTGCGATTTGCCTCACGATTCGCTTCGGGACGCATCGGGACTCCGCAGTCTGAAGCCGGGCGCGTCGACACCGAGGACATGGCCAATTGGGCCGCCGGGCTCTATCCCCAAAAAGAATATGGAACATTATTAATCGGCGCGCCGAGCGGCGGCGTCAGCCATATCGGCTCGATTCTCGACGCGCCTTTCCTTACGACTCATTTTCTGATCTGTTTCAGCGATTTGCGCAATGTAGACGACGTTTACACGACGGTGATGCGGGCGCGCCGGCTCGCGCTGCAGATCACGCGCAACAATCCGGACCTGCACGTCGTCGCTCACTACGATCCTGTGCATGACCGACCCGTGCTGGTGTTCATCAACCATCTGCGAGCAAAGCTGCTTAACGTGCCGCGCGCCTACGACTCGTTCATTTCGCGGAACCTGAAACCGGGCGGAACGCTCGTTCTCATTCAATGCGAATACCCGTGGCTGCAATACAGAATCCGGCCGCGCGTTTCGTTTCAGGTGGGCGGCCTTGGCGGGATTTCAGACGCCGATTATCTCGGGGGCAGCGCCGAGATCCGGGATTACCGGGCGCGGCAGGGCGGAGTGAGCGGCGGCGACGGCGGCTGGCGTTTGAAGGGAAGCCGTTATCCGCTCGAAAGAATGCCGGAATCGGAGTGGGGCGCCATGCCTGAGTTCGGCGACGCCGTGCGCGATTACGCAGACCGCAAGGGTATCCGGCTTCTCACGCTGACGGCTGACCACCCTGAGCGGTTCAGCGAACTCGCGTTCGAGCTTCACAGAGAGGCTTCTCGCCGCGACGGCGTCGAGCCTGTCTATCTTTTCGCGGATTGTTTCAATCAGCTCGATCCTTGGGCGAACCTGCGCTCCCGGTGGCTGCCTCTCTGGCTGCCCTATTATTGCAACCGCTCGTTCGAGTTCGCGAGCAGGATTCTGCGCCGCGTTCCGGAAGACGTTCAGCTTATGTTCACGATGCACCCGTCGCTGGCGGACCCGTTCGACATGACGCCGCTCGCGGACTGGATCAAACTGATGTCACGGGGCGGCAAGCCGGTTCTTTTCGGAATCGACCCGGAGCGGTTTCCTTATGACATAGGGCATATAGTGGATTTCGGGAATCAGACGCGGAAGTTCAGCGAGATGAATCCGGACCCGGTGCGAACGAGGCTCGACGCAGAGGACCTTGAGGCGACGGCGAAGGAAATCGGAATTAGGACGGAGTGGAGTTAACAGGCAACAAAATAAAGTTTATTATAATTGATGAAGTCAGGCAAGATTGAAAAAGCGACAACGAAGGAGGGGCGTATATGAACGACAAATACACGAGACGGGATTTTATCGGAAAAGCGGCGGTCACGGGGCTTGCGCTGTACGGCATGAGTTTCGCGGGTTGCAAGAGCGGGTTTTCGCGGACGCTGGCGCAGGGTCCCCGGGAGCGGCGGGCGAACGGGCTGAAGAAGGGCGTGTTCGTTGCGCGAGGCTCGTCGGACCCAGCCAAGCTTACGCGCTCGGCGGTTGACGCGGCGGGCGGCATGGGCAAACTGGTGAAGCGCGGCGACATTGTAGTCGTGAAACCGAACATCGGATGGGACCGCTCGCCGGAGCAGGCGGCGAACACCAACCCGGCGGTAGTCGCGGCGCTGGTGGCGATGGCGCTCGAAGCTGGCGCGAAAGAGGTGAAGGTGTTCGACCGGTCGTGCAATTCGGACCGCCGCACGTACAAGCGCAGCGGCATAGCGGCCGCCGCTGAAAAGGCGGGCGCGAAGGTTAGTTTTGTCGACGAATCACGTTACGTTTCCGTCACCATTCCCGGCGCGCGCGCGCTGAAGGAGTGGATGCTAAACCGCGACGCGCTCGAATGCAATGTCTTCATCAACGTGCCGATCCTGAAGGATCACGGCGCCACGCGGATGACCGCGGGCATGAAGAATCTGATGGGAATAGCGGGCGGCGAACGCGGAGCGTGGCATGTGGGCGAACTGGACCAGCGCATCGCCGACGTTCAACTCGCAATCAAGCCGGACCTCGTCGTGATCGACGCTTTTCGCATTCTCACGGCGCATGGCCCTCAGGGCGGCAGCCTCGACGACGTGAAGGAGCTAAAAACAATCGCTGTGTCCACGGATATTGTCGCTGCGGACGCTTATGCGGCGAAGCTGTTCGGCGTTGACCCGAAGGATATCAAGCACATACGCATAGCCGAAGAGATGGGGTTGGGCAGCATGAAGCCCGTCTCGCTGAAGGAAATAAATGTTTAAGAAAATAACGAAAGCCCGCTTTTGCCTCGCGCAACGGCGCATTTAATCTAATGATTCGATTTCGACGCATCACGCAGCTCGTTTCTTTGTTCCTGTTTCTTCTGTTTCTCACGTTCACGGTTTATCCGCTGATATTGCCCGGCGAGGTTGTTAACTTCTACGTGCAGCTTAGCCCGCTGGAGGCGATCGCGACGTGGCTCAACACCGGCAGGTTCATAACGATGTTTCTGTATTCCGCCGGCCTGATAGCGCTCACATTAGTATTCGGCCGTTTTTTCTGCGGATGGATCTGCCCTATGGGAATCACGCTGGACGCGACCGACCGCGCGTTGCGGCCGAGCCACGGCGACGACTCGAAGGAACCGCTTCGCTGGAAAAGAGCGAAATACGGGGTCCTGATCGCGACTCTTTTCGCGGCGTATTTCGAGGCGAATCTCGCCGGATGGCTGGACCCGCTTTCGATCATCACGCGGACTTACTCGCAGGTTGTCCTTCCTTCGGTTGAATTCCTCTCGCATTTATTTTTCAGGGGACTCTATCCGATTCCGGTGGCCGGCCCTCTCGCTGAGCGCGCGCATTCGCTGCTCAAGGCGACAGCGTTTGCTCCTCAGCAACAGATGTTCCACGGCATGGCGGCCACGGCGTTGATTTTTCTTGCGATAACGCTGCTCGTCTATCTCAACCGCCGTTTCTGGTGCCGGTTCCTGTGCCCGCTCGGCGCGCTGCTCGCTCTTGTGTCGCGGGTGTCGCTGTTCAAGCGGGTTGTGGACGCCGACCGTTGCGTGAAGTGCAACAAGTGCGTGAAGAACTGCCGGATGGGCGCGATACTCGAAGGCGGAACGCAGGATTACCTGGGCGAATGCATAGAGTGTTTCACATGCCAGTCGGTGTGCCCGAAGGATGCGGTGAGTTTCCGGGCGGCGCCGAAGGGCGCTGCGGCGGCGACAGCGCGAGTGAATCTGTCGCGGCGCGGGTTTCTTGCCGCTACCGGGCTCGGACTGGCGGCTGTGCCGATGGTTCGCCTTTCGACGGGTCTCAGGCAGCGCGGAGTGATACGGCCGCCGGGAGCGGGCGACATAGACCGCTTCATGCAGACGTGCGTGCGCTGCGGCGCCTGCCTGCGTGTTTGCCCGACTAACGGCCTGCAGGCTTCGTGGTTCGAAAACGGCGTCGAGGGCCTGTGGTCGCCTGAGCTGATTCCGCGAATCGGTTATTGCGAGTTCAACTGTACACTGTGCGGACAGATATGCCCGTCCGGCGCGATTAAAAAAATGGATGAGAAGACGAAGCAGTTGACGATCATAGGGCTAGCCGCGGTGGATCACAACCGTTGCATTCCGTGGACACGCGAGGAGAACTGCATCGTGTGCGAGGAACACTGTCCGGTTCCGCAGAAGGCGATAAGGCTGATGCCGGCGACAGTGACAAACGCGCTCGGCGAGAAAATAGAAATCAAGCGGCCCTATATAGTGAAGACGGAGTGCATAGGCTGCGGAATCTGCGAGACGAAATGCCCGGTGAGCGGGCCGGCGGCGATCCGGGTTGCGGGAGCCATGCCGCAGGAGCGGAAACGCAAGTCGGTCGGCCAGAGCGGCATCTCGTCCCTGTTGCCGGACGCGTTCGGCGCATGGAAGGCGACGGAAGCCGCGCGAACGTTCGAGCAGGACAAACTGTTCGACTTCATAAACGGCGGCGCTGAGATTTATTACGAATACGGATTTACGCGCGCCGCCAATCGCGAGTATGCGAAAGGCGAGGAAACCGTCCTCATAGACGTATACGAGATGGCCGGCGCCGAATCGGCATTCGGAATTTTCTCATACGAGCAGGCTTACGGCGGCGAGGACTGCGGCGCCGGAGACAGTTGCTCTTATTCATCGGGACAACTCGTGTTCAGGCAGGGCGCGTATTACGTGAAGGTGAATTATGACGGCGCTTCGAAAGAGAAGCCGATAGTCGAGGATTTCGCGCGTCGGATATCGGAGCTGATCGGGGACAAGACGGCGCCGCCGTCCGTTCTATCGATTTTGCCCGCAGGCGCGGACGCGAAGAAGGCGACGCTCGTCGCCGGTCCGCTAACGATAAGAGGATTCTATCCGATGGGAGACGCGGACTGGGCGGGGTTCAAGAAGGGCGTTCGCGGTCTGTTTTACGCTGACGCGCAGGGAGTGGGCATGACAATCCGGTTCGCGGACGACGCGGCGGTAAACGCGGCCGCAGCTGCGCTGGATAAGGTTCTTGCCGGCCTTGGTTTTAAAAAAGCGGCGTCGGCGGAGACCGGCGGCGCGGTTTATAAAAACGAAAGTGTTGTAATAACTGCGGCCGCGCCCTATAAAGGACCGGATGGTTGGCTTTTGACGCTGCGGGTGAAATGATGGATTCGCAAAAGATAGCGGAAGTAAATGAGAAGCTCGCGTCGCTGATGAAGAAGGCGTTTGCCGGCGGCACGGACGTTCGATTTGAAAACCGGAATGTGAAAACGTGCTGGATGATGACAGAATGCCCTAAAACGGAACATTGTCCGCTGCATGGCAGGGAGAATGTCCGGTGTTGGCAGATTCTGGGCACGTTTTCGGAAGAGGGCGGATGCTGCCGTCTGGCGGAAGTGCTTGACTGCCGCCAGTGCGAAGTATATCAGGCGAGCGTGACGAACGACCCGATGACGGAGATTGGCGAGACATTCAACAACATGATGCACTTGATCGAGCGGACGCAGAGCCGGATGGTGGAAATGGAGAGGTTGGTGACGACGGGCAAACTGGCGGCGAGCATCGCGCACGACGTTAACAACCCGCTGTTCGGGATATCGAACTATGTGGATCTGATCGTCACCCGTTCGGGCGGCGACGCGAAGACGGCGGAGTACTGCGGAGTGATCAAAGAGGCGCTGAAGCAGATACGGCAGGTCACGCGGGGTTTGCTTGAGATAGCGCAGCCGAGAGCGCCGCAGCCGGCGGACATCGACCCGCGCGTCATTTTGGACAAGACGCTTACGCTCATTGAGCCGAGAGCCGCGAAATTTCATATTTTAATTCGCCGAGAATACGATCCGGCGCTTGTATCGCTCCGGCTCGACCGCGAGGGAATGACAGAGGTTTTTCTGAATCTGATAATCAATGCGCTGGATTCGATGCCGGACGGCGGCGAGCTGACGGCGATCACGAAGCTGACGACGGGCGGGGCGGAAATAATTTTTCAGGACACCGGCCACGGAATAGCCGAAGCCGACCTGCCGCGCATTTACGAATTGTTCTTCTCGAAGAAAAAGAAAGGCATCGGGACCGGCATAGGACTGTACACTGCGCGCAGGATCGTCGAGAACCACGGAGGCCGCATACATGCCGCCAGCAAAATCGGCGAAGGCTCTGTGTTCACGATAACGCTTCCTTCCCGGCCGGCTTCGCGAGGTGACGCTTGAACAGGACCGTTCTCATAGTGGACGACGATGCGATCGTCCGCAACTCGCTGACCGAGTGCCTCGCAAACGAGGGGTACGCGACGATGTCCGCGGGAAACGCCGACGAGGCGTTGGCGCTGCTCAACCGCAACGGAGCCGACATAGCCGTTCTCGACGTCAACCTGCCCGGCGGCGCGAGCGGCATGGAGTTGCTTAACAGCATAAAGAACGTTTCTCCCGGCACCGGCGTAGTCATCCTCACCGGCTACGGCACGGTCGAGGACGCTGTCGAGGCGATGAAGCGCGGAGCGGACGACTATCTGGTCAAGCCGTGCTCGATGGAAGAGCTGAAGATCGTGCTCGGACACATCGCGGGCCAGCAGGCGCTCCGCGATGAAAACATAGAACTTCGAAAGCAGTTGGGGAAACAATACGAACTGGAAAATATCATCGGGCGCAGCTTCGCGATGAGGCGCGTGTTCGAGCGGATTGAGGCAGTGTCCGGGAGCGAAGCGAACGTGATGATCGAGGGCGAAACCGGGACGGGCAAGGACCTCGTGGCGCGCGCGCTGCACAAGCGCAGCCCGCGGCGGGAGAAGCCGTTCGTGAAAGTGGATTGCGCGGCGCTTCCTGAGACGTTGCTTGAGAGCGAACTGTTCGGGCACGAGAAGGGCGCTTACACCGGCGCGATGCACAGTCAGGCGGGCCGGTTCGAGCAGGCCGACGGCGGCGTCCTTTTTCTCGACGAAGTCGGAAACCTTTCGCTCGCCACGCAGGCGAAGCTGCTGAATGTCATACAGGACCGCGAGTTCACGCGTCTCGGCGGAGACAAGCGAATCAGCGTCGACATCCGCCTGATATGCGCCTCGAACGTGGATCTCGAAACCGCAGTCTCAGCCGGCGCGTTTAGAGACGACCTGTATTTCCGGGTCAACGTCGTGCCGGTCCGGTTGCCTCCTTTGCGCGAGAGGCCGGAGGATGTGCCGATTCTCGCCAACGCGTTTCTCGAACGCTACTTGCGCGACAACAAGCGGACGGGCCTTCGGATTACAAGCGAGGCGATGGACAAACTCTGCGTCTATCAGTGGCCGGGAAACGTGCGCGAACTCGAAAACACGATTGAGCGCGTTGTCATTCTGACTCACGGCGATGAGATCGGGGCGATCAATCTGCCGAAAAAGATAGGGAAGCCGGACACGCCGACTCCGCAGAAGAATTTTCTGCCGAGCACGGTGACCCTGAAGGACGCCACTGAGGAATATGAGGCGCGCGTCATCCGCGCCGTGCTCGGCGAATTCGACGGCAACCGCGAGCAAACCTCCGCCCGCCTTGGCATAACCCGCGTCACCCTCTACAACAAAATGAAACGTTACGGAATGCTCGAAAACGAATAGGCAATAGGATGCAGCATGCTGCGCCACTGCGGATTCAAAGGGCCTCTGTAGTTATTCTTTTTTTTGTTTTTTTGGAATTGAATGTTTATTTCTCTGATTGCCAACAATTGAAGAGTTTGCCGGCGATGCTGCGAATTTCGGCGGAGTCTTCGACGCGCTCGATCCAGCGCAGCGGGATTCCCCATGTTCCGTTCCACGCGCCGGAGATCGCGCCTGCGACGGCGGCGGTTGTGTCGGCGTCCTCGCCGCCCATGACGGCGGAGATGGCGGTTGTTTCGAAATCGCCGGGCGTTTTGAGAAAACAGAATACGGCGCTGGCGACTGTTTCGACAACGTAGCCGCCGGTTCCGAGCGTATGAATGGCGGCGCCGGTCGCGACTCCTTCGAGCAACAATTTTTTTGCGAGCGCGAGACGTTCGGCGACTTTGCAGGGTCCGATGAATTTGACGCATTCGTCGATAAGAGCGGGAGAGGCTTCCTTCAGGTCGTTCTGGCAGACGCCGCGCGCCACGAAGAAATTTATGGCGCGGCTGCCCGCGACGGCTTCCTCATTGTTGTGTGTGATTATCGCGTCGGCGCGGGATTCATCTTTGAGTTTGTCTGGCTTGTCGCAGAAAAGCAATCCGATTGGGGCGCAGCGCATCGCAGTTCCGTTGCCGGCGGCGTATTCGCCGGTTTTACCGCTTTCGGACCACAGGGCGCCTTTTTTCAGGCGCAGGATGGATTCGATTGTGGTGTGTCCTATGCCGCGCAGGTCGCCGGTGTCGAACCATTCGAGGTAGGCGCGGGCGATGTCGGCGGAGTCGACGCGGCCGCCGCTGCGGATGATGCTGCGTGCGAGCTGGAGCGCCATCTTCGTGTCGTCGGTCCACTGTCCGGCGCGGAGCCCGTTTTCCTTGCCGGGGTAGAAGTCGTCCACCTTGTGGCCGAGCTTGCTGACGATCCACGGGGCGCGCAACCCTTCAAACGGCATGCCGAGCGCGTCCCCGATGGCGAGGCCGAGCAGGCAACCTTCGAATTTGGATGGATCGGCGTTCAACTCAGCCTCCATTAATCTGCTTGAGAGCAATTCGCCCGAAACATAATTATAGACCGTCTGAGGCCGGGACGGTCAAATTATTTTTTATCTTTGAAATAGGAAGAAATGAATCAGTCGAGGGTGAGTTCGCCGGGCCGCGCGTCGCGAGCTTCAGGGATGCCGAGCAGTTTCTTCATGATCTTCGCGCTTTTCGGAGCGTGGCCGAAGTGGCAGTTATTGAAGAAAAGCAACACCGGGTCGCCGGCAGAGGCGAGGCGCCCGATTTTAGGGAGCCATTCGCGCAGTTCGCGCTCGGAATAATCGTAGTTATATCTGTCTGAGCCGGGGCGCGGTTTGTGCCAGTCGATGTCGTTGCGGCCGTGGAAGCGTATGTAAGCGGCGCCGGCGGTCGACTCGGCGACGGGCGGCATGAGGCCGGCGAGTTGCGGTTCATCAACACTGCACCAGCCGATATTCTGTTCGCGCAGACGGGCGAAGATATCGTCTCGCAGCCACGAGTCATGCCGGAACTCGGCGAAGAGCGGCGTTCGCTCAAACTTGAGCCGCGCCCAGCAGAGATATGAAAAATTGTCGTCGGAATATTTGAAACTGAACGGGAACTGCGCGAGCAGGCCGAGCAGGCGACTGTTGTCTTCGAGCGGGCGGAGAGCTTCGCTGAAATCCCGGAACGGTTGCAGGTCGCCGGAGCGTTCGTGTGTCATGGACTGGTGGAGTTTTACGGTGAATGAGAATGAATCGTCCGTGCGGCGGACCATGTCGGCGAAGGAGCGGGCGGACGGAATGCGATAGTAAGAAGAATTGATTTCGAGAGTGTCGAAGAAGTTCGCGTAATATTCGAGATGTTTGTCACGGCGCATGCTTTCGGGATAAAAAGGGCCGGTCCAGTCTTTGAAGCTGAACCCGGATGTTCCGATTCTTATGCGGTCAGCGGTATCCACTGTTTACGCCTTTCAGGAAGACGAAGGAGACGCCGTCCATGACGCGCCGTTCGAGTCCGCGTTTCGATTTGCTGACAAGGAACATGGATCCGTGCGCTTCCGGATACAGGAGAATACCGTTTTGAGAAAGCTGGTTGACGAGAATCATTTCGTCGAACCAGCGGCCGGCGCCGGCTGTGAGGTAGATGCGGTCGAACGGAGCTTCGCCGGGCAACCCGGCGGAGCCGTCGCCGGCGATAACGCGTGTGTTGCCGGAGAGGCCGAGGCGCGAGAGATTATTTTCCGCTTCGAGAGCGAGATCGGGATCGATTTCTATGGAGAAGAGGTTGCCGCCGGGCGAAATGAGTTGGGCCGCAACGGCGGCGCTGTAGCCGCAGCCAGCGCCTATTTCGAGGACTTTCAATCCGGGCTTCAGGTCGAGGAGGGTCGCCATGGCGGCGACCATGCTTGGTTGCGAGCATGTCTGGTGGCCGGCGATGGGGACTGGGGAATCATCGTAGATGTCGGGGCCGGCGGCAGGGACGAAGGCGGCGCGGTCGGCGCTGCGCATAACGTCAATAACCGTGTCGTCGAAACGTTCGATGCCGAGGTAGCGCCGGCGGTTTGCGACGATGTCGATCAGTTCGTCGTTGGTTTTAGGCGTTCGGAAATCGAAAGGACTCACTCCTCAGAAATTGGCGGTGAGAGCGAAATCGAAAATCGTGCCCGAGTAATCGGTCGTCCCGGTTGGCGACGAAGAATATTTCTGGTGTTTCAGGTTGAACTCGGCGGTGAAAACGCGGCTGAGTTTGTAATCGGCGCCCAGAATGATTTCGTCTTTTTTAGAGGATGTGGACGCTGTTTTGTATTCGGTGGCATTGTAATTCAAGCGTGTTTTGAACTTGTCGGAAAGCAGATATTTCACTTCTTCTGTAAAGATGTTGGTTTCCGCGCTGCCGGAAGATTTCCGTGAGTCGTACTTAGTGGTGAAAATAAGGTTCTTAGACGGGAAATAGCCGACGCCGAGAATGTATTGGCTTTCGTCAGAACTGGAGGAGGAAGAGCTTGAGGAGTCGCGCCGGCTGGTGTCCTTGATGCTTAAGCCGCCGTCGAACTTGCCTTTTTGGTCCGGATTGTATCTGAAGTAGATGCCGAGGGAATCGGATTTGGAGCGGGAGCTGCCGGTGACTTCCGAGACGACGGAGTCGAGAGAGGGCTCTGCGATCCACATGCGGGCGATTCTATAGCCGAACATGGAGTTGAAGGAATCGGTTTTAGTGCTGCCTGTCAACTGGCTGGGGAGGTCCTGTCTGTAGAAAGCGACGGAGACGCGGGTGACGCGGCCGAAAGGATTGGCGGCGATGGCGAGGCGGACGGTGTCCCACGACTCGTTGCTGACGCCGGGCCGCGAGTCTGTTTTAGCTTGGAGGAGCATGTTGCCGACGAGACTCCAGATTTTGTTCGGCAGGTAAGCCACGTCGAGCCCGCGGGCTTTCGAGTTCGCCTTGTAACTTGAGTTCGCGCCGTAAATAGCGGGAGCGATGGAGTCGATGTCGTTTGTTTCGTAATATGTGTTGAGTTTGAGTTTTTCGCCGGGGTTCCAGTTGACGCCGAAGTGGCGTTTTGTCATGTTCTTGTCGCTGAGATTGCCCGATTTGTCTCTGAAATCGCTGTCCGATAACGAAGTGTCGAGCACGAGTTTATTGCCCGGCAGGGCGGCGTATCGCAGTTTAAGTTCGTTGACGGTGCGGGTGTCGTCGAGTTTGCGGACCGCGAGGTTATCGCTTGATTTGTAATCCGTGCTTGTGAGTGAAATTTCCTGAAATCTTTTCCTGCTTGTCGATATGCCGAAGGTTGTTTTGTCGTACTGGTTTTTATTTCCAGTGGAGAAATCGTGCATGCGGTCATAAGAAAGGAAGTCGCTGAAAAGCTTAACATTTTTTATTAGTTTTAAGCTTGCTGAACCGGCGATACGGTTGTGTTCCATGTTGTTGTAGTCGTTGATCGGGGCGAAAGAGGCATCTTTAGAGATCATCTCCGCCTTGGCGTCGACTAACTTGCTTTTGAAGTCGACGAGGCCTCGCAGGGCGTTGCCAGTGCCTACTGGGTTCGCGCCGGTGTCGGGCTTATAGTGGTAGTTTGCGAGAATAGTCGTTCCGGGCGGCATAATGACGGTATTGTTGAAGGTGAGCCTATAGCGTTTGCCGATCGAGTCGTAGTCGATAGTGTAGTCGGATAGCCGCGTTTTCCGGTTGCTGATGGAGATGAGATCGTCGAAGAAAATCTCCTCAGAGCCGGGGACGAGAATCTGATCGGTGGCGAAGTAGTAGACTCGGCCGGACGTGGAGGTGACGGTGGCGATGTATTCTTCGGTCACCGGAACGTTCTTCGAACTGAGGTCGGCGGTCGACTGCGAGAATTCGCTTTCGACATAGAGATTCTTGGTCAGATTTGATTTGACGAAAGCGTCGTAGATTTTTCTATCTGATTTCTGTTCGGATGGGCTTGTTTTCTGAACGTATAGATAGCTAATCACCACCATTTTGTTGTCGGTAGGAATGCGGCTGGAATGGAGGACGATCTGATTGCTTGATTCTATGATCTCATAGTCGCCCGCGCAGGTGAGGCTGTTGCATGTATAAGGGATCATTACTTCGCAGGAACCCAGGTCGCCGACGGAGCAATATCTGACGGAGCCGTTTTCAGAGCCTCCGTAAATCTCGCTTCTGGAGAGAGTGTAGGGCCCTGTTCCGTGGATCTCCTCATTTTCCATTTTCCGCACGTATTTTGAATTGTAGTACGAATAGGCCACGGAAACGCTCTGGGTGGTAGTATTGAGGAAAGTGATAGCGCCGCGTTCGTAGTCGATAGTATAGTCGAAGTTGCGGATGAGCGATCCGACGGATGTGGAGACTACTTCCGTTTCCTTTTCGAGCAGAGTGGCGCCGAGCGGTTTCGATACGCCGACATCGGCGACGGTTACGGTCGCAAAATTGGCGCTGCCCGCCAGAAGAACTGATTGCGTGAGATCGTTAGCGCCTTCTGTGATGGCTGAAGCGCCGATGGTGAATTTACTGTTTGTCGGAGAGTATTCGAGGCCGAACGCGTTGATCGAGCCGGTTTTAATCTCGAACAGCATCTGGGATTCATAATAGACTTCGATAATCTGTGACGGGTCGACATTGTATTTGAACGTGATGTCGCCGCGGAAATAGTCGACAGTGTAGTCTGAGCGCGGGATGGACGCGCCGTCGATGCGGACATCCTCAGAGCCTTCGAGGAGCGAGAAGGTGCCGAGGTTGTAGGGGCCGCGTTTGTTTTGTCCGACGAAGGTGATGCGCTGCGTTTTGCTTTTTTGCCTGGATACGATAGCGGTGGCTTTCAGGCCGCCGTAGTTGTAGTTGAAATCCACGCCGCGCACTGTTTTTGAGAAACCGACCATTTTGTCGCCGGGGAATAGGGCGGAGAAATCGCCGAGCCGCGAGGCGCCGCGCCTGCCTGTAATGTTCAGGGTCATCGACCGGTCCTGATAAGGAATCTCTGTGAAATTGCCGGACAAAGTGAGGTTGCGCGGCAGCGTTCCGTTGATGTTGATCATGGATGTTTGCTCTAATTTAGAGTTAAAATAGAGCAGGCTGTTGTTGGAGAGAAACTGGTTTTTGTCGCCGGAAGAGGAGTAGTTTTTCCAGCGCATGGTTCTGTATCCGGATATTTTGAGGTCGCCGAGATCGGGCTCTTTTTTCTGATCGGCAGGTTTGGCGGTTTCGGCCGTGGTTGCCGGAGGCTCGGGGCCGGCGGTTTCAGCCAGCGCGGCGGCGGGCAGCAATAACGCGGCTCCAACAATCAAAAAGATGAAGAACTTGCTTATCCGGTCACGCATATTGATTCTCCTAAGTTGTTTATCTTAATCCGGAATAGTGTTGTCTCCGAATATTGCCGAACAGGCCGGCGCCATCATTAGATGCAGCGATTTTAGCATATTATTAATAACAGACCAAACATAATTCTAATATCTGATTCTAAATATAGAAGTGGGCGGAGGAAAAAGAAAAAGCATTAAACCTGATAATTCGAAAATTTTTACGCTTCAACCGGAATTAGTTTTACCGCAAAAGAAGCGCTTATTAAGTTACGCCCATGGAAGCTCCCATGGCGGCGCCTAAGCAGGCGAGAGTTGTGGGAGCGTCGCCGGGAACAGAAAGAAATTCCACGCGGGAGGCGGGGCATGCGGCGATTCCGTTCGCTGCGCAATATTCATTCATCGCTTCAGCGATTGGCGCCGATAGGACGGAATGGGTCGTCGTGTTGTATCCGGAACCGGTTGCGAAAATCATTTCGGCCGGCGGAAGCCCGGCCTCGACGCGTTCTTTCTGCATTATATAAAGGATGTGGCCGATGAATTCGGCCTGAACGAAGAACGCGGCGATCGCGTTCGGGTCGCTGGAGGCGAGGCGCTTGTCGAGTTCCGGAGGCGCGATGTTGCCGCAGGTTAGCCAGGAATAAACAAATGGCGCGAAGGCGGCGGCGCCCGGCACATCGGCGAAAACCTCGCCGGGGGGCATTCGCTCGGCGGCTACGCGCGCGAAAAGTTTCGCGATGCGGAGTTCGACAGGCGATGGCGACAGCCGTTTTTCTTTTTTAGCCTTGTCGCGAAGAAGCGATGCCCATTCGGAGGCGTCGCCCGGCGAGACCTGAACCGGGTGATTCTTCAGCGGTCCGGCGTTAGCCCGTTCGAGCGCCCGAAAGATAAGTTTCGCGGAAAGTCCGGTCGAAAATGTGACGGCATAACCGGGATCGTCATTTGCATACAGGAATGGAACCCAGATCGGTTTCTTCGAAACCGTGTAGCTGCGTAGGCGTATAGAAAGGTCGGGTTCGCAGGATACGCCGCCGAAACCGGTGCCGATGCTGAATATGATGGCGGGTTTCGGGGGTCGCAGCGCGTAAACCGGGGCCCACGCGTCTTTGTAAAGGAAAGTGGGGGCGCCCGTGCGTTTTTGGACGTTGTCCCGAAGAGGCGTATTTTTCATGCCGGTGTTGTACGATTCGGCGATTACGCCGTTCTCGACGAAACCGGCGCTGCAGACGCCTATAGCGGATACTTGGGCTCCGGCCGCGAGCTCTTTGACCGCCGAGGCCATCGCCGCCTCGATGCGCTCCGACTTTTCGGAATGTTTCAGCTTTTTCGCGCCGCCGAAAATCACGTCGTACTTTCTGTTTTCGAGCGCCCGCGAAAATTCAAGCGCGCCCGCCGCGTTTTTTTTGAAAAGCGCGGCGGCGAGTTTCGTGCCGCCGAGGTCGAGTCCAATCACCAATTCTTCGCCCATGATAAGCCGCTCCCGATTCGATATCGCCTTCGCCGGCAATTATAGCGCCGGAACGGGCGATTGTGGGAGCGGCAGGCGGTTGCGGCGCGGCAACAGGCGCCCGAGCGCAGGTTTCAACGGCGGGCCGCCCATGAAAATTGACGGCCGGCGCGCTTATGCTATAATCCGTAAATACGCATATTTTAACGGGCAATCCGCCGCGCAAAGCCTCGGCGCTGCCTCTTTTGAAAGGAATCTTCGGCAATGAACATCGCTGTCATAGGAGTGGGCTATGTAGGATTGGTGACGGGCGCGGTTTTCGCGGACCTCGGAAACATGGTTATTTGCGTGGACAGCCACGAGGACAGGATCGAGAAGCTGCGAAAGCTTGAGATGCCGTTTTACGAACCGGGTCTCGAAGAGATGGTTACGAGAAACGTGGAGGCAAAACGTCTGGCGTTCAGCACGGACACGGATACGGCGGTGCGGCGGTCTGAGATAGTGTTCATAGCGGTCGGCACGCCGGCGCAGGAGGACGGCGGGACTGACCTTTCGCAGGTGGAGGCGTCGGCCGCGGCGATCGGCCGCGCGGTGAACGACTATAAAATCGTTGTGAACAAGAGCACGGTTCCGGTTGGAACGGGCGACCTCGTTAAAAACATCATAGAGCGTTTCAAGCCGAAAGATGTCGAGGTTGAAGTTGTTTCAAACCCTGAATTTCTGGCCGAGGGCACGGCGATCTCGGACGCTCTGTCTCCAGACCGCATCGTGATCGGCGCGCCGAGCAAGCGCGTGGCGATGAAGCTGATCGAGCTGTATTCGGCGCTCGAAAAACCGATGGTGGTAACTTCGGTGCGCAGCGCCGAGATGATTAAATATGCGTCGAACGCGTTTCTCGCCACAAAGATTTCGTTTATCAATTCGGTGGCGAACCTGTGCGAGAAGACGGGCGCTGACATCGAGGAAGTGACGCGCGGCGTGGGGCTGGACGAGCGCATAGGCAGCCGTTTTCTGCGCGCGGGCATCGGTTACGGCGGCTCGTGCTTCCCGAAGGACACCGAGTCGTTGCTATATGTCTCCCGCAAATTCGGCGAGGAGATGACGCTGGTGAGCGAGGCGATAAGGATAAACAAGCAGCAACCCTACCGGCTCATAGAAAAAGCGGAGAAAGCGCTTGGAGGCCTGAAGGGGAAAACGATTGGGGCGCTCGGCCTGTCGTTCAAGCCGGGAACGGACGATCTGCGCGATTCAAGCGCGCTCGCGATTGTAGCGCGGCTGATAGAACTCGGAGCGCGCGTTCAGGCTTACGACCCGATGGCGATGGAGAAATGCAAGCCGCTGCATCCGGAGATTAATTATTGCGACGACGCTTACGCCGCCGCCGCCGGAGCAGACGCGCTGATGACGCTTACCGAATGGAACCACTTCAAACAGTTGAGTTTCCCGCGCCTTAAGGAAGTCATGAAGAGCGCGTTTATTTTTGACGGACGCAACATATACAATCCTGACACGGTGCGCGCCGCTGGATTTAAATATTACGGGATCGGCCGCGAGTCGGAAGGCTGAATGATAAAAGACGGCGTTTGGCTAAAGAGTAAAGGCTTTAAAGCTTTTAGCCCAATGTCTAAAGTCTAAGGCACAAAGCCGCTTTTAGGGAGGTTTCAAATGTCCACAGATATGACGCGAGAGATAACGTTCGAGTTCGTGCGCGTGACGGAGGCGGCGGCGCTGAAGGCGAGCCGCTGGATGGGGCGTGGCGACAAGAACGGGGCGGACAAAGCGGCGACGGACGCGATGCGCGGGATGTTGGACCTTGTGAACATAAACGGAAAAGTGGTTATCGGGGAGGGCGAGAAGGATGAGGCGCCGATGCTGTACATAGGCGAGCGTGTTGGAGGCGGCGGCATACACGACGCGCGCGTGGACATAGCGGTAGATCCGTTGGACGGCACGACTCTGACGTCGAAAGGGCTGCCAGGCGCGATATCCGTGCTCGCCGCGGGAAACGCGGGAACGCTAACGGCGCTGCCGAGTTTTTATGTGGATAAAATTGCGGTCGGCCCGGCGGCGAAAGGCTGCATCGACCTGAACGACAGCGTGCGGAACAACCTGAAGCGGGTGGCTAAAGCGCTCGATTTCCAAATCGGAGAGCTGACGGTCGTCATGCTCGACCGGCCGAGGCATCAGAAGCTGATCGGACAGGTGCGGCAGACCGGCGCGCGGGTGAAACTGATCAGCGACGGAGACGTGGACGGAGCGATCTCCACCGCGATCACGTCGTCGGGAAGCAACATCCTGATGGGTGTCGGCGGAGCCCCGGAAGCGGTTCTGGCGGCTGCGGCTCTCAAATGCCTCGGCGGCGAAATGCAGGTGAAAATCTGGCCGCGCGACGAGGATGAAAAAAAGAAACTCGCCGACGCCGGCTATAAAAAGAAGGAACTTGATTTCGTATATACGCTGGATGATCTCTGCAAGGGCGACAGCGTCATTTTCTCCGCCACCGGCGTCACCGGCGGCGATTTCCTCGACGCTGTTCTGTTCGAGGGCGACACCGCGACGACGCACTCTGTCGTCATGCGAGCCCGCACACGCACCGTGCGCTACATCAAGGCCGTCCACCAGTTGAAAATCAAAACCGTTCCCTCGCGCGGCGAAAACCGCGAAGTCGGAATTTGATATTTCCTAATAGGCATGTATCAAGTTGTTTATTGGGAACGCTTTTCGCGCTAAAATGCGACAGCATAAAATTGGTTTTTCAGAGAAACGGCGCAAACAGCGCCCATTGAATTCATTTTCTTAATTTCAGAATATAGCTCTTTCGGGCGGCGATTTCATCTATCAGGGAATGAAGCGCTTTGGATTTTTCCTTTGTCTGCAATCCGGCGGAATTTTTCTTCGCTTTGGCCAGAGCCGCTCTCAATTCTGCGATCTCCAAAACGGTCGCCGCAATGCAATAATAACTCATTGATCTGCCGTCATTAAATTCCGACATCATTCTTTTTAGCAATTTTTCTCTTTCTTTCTGGTTCTTCTCAAAAGCGGCGAGGCCGTGCAATTCTATTGCGGCGATATCGCGTTCCAGCGTCTGATAGCATTTAAAAGAGTCGTGGTTTCTTCCGGACTCTCTGTGTTTTTTCCATTTTTCACAAGACTTGTTTTCTTCGCATTCCCGGCAAAATTCGATTCCTTTTCTTTTTACGGCGCAAGTTATAAACGGGCATCCGGCGTCCATTCTTGAATCTGTTTTGCAGCCAAAGCATTTGCTTTTGCTTTCCGATTGATATCGCGGGCACAACCTGCAAGATAAGCCGCAGACGCCGATTTCGGGGTGTTTGATTATTAATGAATCTGTTTTGGTTGTTTTTAGCATAATTTGAATCGTTTCAGAATATTCCAATTAATATCCATGCTAATGCCTACATTAAATATGGCAAGCTGTCCAGTCAGATTGAGCGGGCGTGAATTCAAGGGGAGGGATCGATGCCATATCGCGCCTAATGGAATATTTTTCTTGATATAGTCGCCGGAAGGGCATAAAATAAGCGCTGTATTAAAAGATTCGAGGGGGGTATTCATAAATGCGTAAGGCGATGTTGTTTGTAATTTGCGCTGTATTTATCTTGACGGCTTCCGCCGCGCAAGCGGAGACTGCGAAGGGCCTCTGGGCAAAGGTGAACGATAAAATCTCCCGGATTAAGGATTATCAATGCGTGCTCAACACGTTTAACGTAGACACACCGACGGCGATAAAGTACCGGCCGAAGGCAAGCGACGGCAGGGTGTTTCCCGAAAACTGGTCGACGATCAGAATTGAAATGACCTGGAAGGAACCCGGCTACTCATACGTGAAAGTGCTGTCCGCGGACAACTCGGGGCAGGACCTCGCCGCGCGGCAGGTGAAAAAGAAACCCGGCACGCAGATTGTTTTTGGCTATAAAGATAAGAAGGATATTTACGGAAAGTTCCCGAAATCAGGCGATCCGGCGATCGACAAACAGCTCGACAAGCGGATATTCCACATGCCAATCGCCGCATTTGAAATCCCGCGGTCCATCATTGGTTACCACCAGAACGTGAAAACCGTCATGGCGTTTCTCGACAGCTATTTCAAAAGCGGCAAGGTCACGCTCGACGAGGCGCCGATGCCGATGAAGAAGAATCTCTCTTACAACCCCGACAACAAATCGCTGAAGTTCGACATTGAGAAAACGTCGCGCCCGTTTTACCGGCTCACCATGATTCCCGGCAGTGTAGCCGACAATATCGGCGTAACGAAGGATATCGTTTATATCAATCCGACATCCCTGCTGCCCGCGCAGATCGAGTCGTATGAGGGCGACCGGCTCGTTATGGTTCTCAGCATAGAGGACCTGCAGGTCAACACCGGCATAGACGATTCGCTCTGGGTAAGCTATTTCAAAGGCGCCCAGATATTCTCGCCGGGAAATTCGAAGTAGTTTCGCCGCCCGGATCGTCGAGACGCGCTGATCGGAAGGCGCAAAATCGCCATTATTTATTCCTTGCATAGATTTTTCATGGCTGATATAATAGGTTGCCCGTTGCGAAGCGGTGGCCTCCTAAATCTAGAACATGGGTAAAGCGGATGAAAATCATCTCTGAGAAGTTAAGGCATTTTCTGATACCGGCGTGCGTCGCGTTGGCGTTGGCGTGTTTCAGCGCCTCGGCAATGGCCCAGGAAACGCGGGTGGACCTGATTCTGGACAATGGAACGGTCCTTATCTACAAAGCGAAAGCGGCCGGCTACAAGGAAGGCCAGATACTCAACGTTGTCCGGGACGGCGCGGTAGTTGGGACGGTTGAAGTTTTGAAGATGCTGCCCGCATATGCGCAGGCGAAGATAGTGAGCGGCGCGAACGCAATAAAGGAATTAGATATAGTAGTGTCTGCCGATGCGGCGAAAGCAGACGCGGGCAGCAAGGCGGCGGGCGCGCCGGCTAAGAGCGGGCCTGCGGCTACGGCGAAAAGCGAACCCGCGGCGGCAGCTCCGGCCGCGAGCGGCGCAGCGAAACCCAGCAGCAGAGGCGGCGGAACGGCAGCGGCGACTCCAGCCCCGGCGGCCGATGCGGCGGCGGCTCCCGCAGCAGCTCCAAAGCGAACGAGCAGAAGGGGCGCGGCAGCGGCCCCGGCGGCAGATTCCAGCGGCGAAGCAGCGGCCCCGGCGGCAGATGACGCCGCTCCCAAGCGAACAAGCAGAAGAGGCGCGGCGGCGGCTCCTGCTGAGGACGAAGGCGGCGAAGCGGCTGCTCCGGCAGGCGATGAGTCCGTCGGACAGGCGCAGCAGCCGAAGGTTCTCAACAAGGAAACGCCTTATGTTATACATGTCGGATATTTTTTCCTGAATCAGGAGCTTCCGGGCACGGTCATCAGCGACTCGCCGGCTCCCATGTTCGGGATTGATTACTGGCTGCCGCCGAAGAAAAAGAATAGCGGCCGCATGATTTACAGCATGATGTATTCGAGGCCGGTCACAAAATTCGTATACAATAACCAGACTATGCGTTCGCAGTTCAAGATGACGCAGCTGTCGGTCGGCTATATTTGGGACAACCTTTCCACAAAGTTTGTTGGAACCAACGGCATGTACGGCGGAGTCAGCGTGGGATACCGCACGGCGTCAACTCAGTTGTTTTGCGAAGTTTCCTGCACGGGCACGGAATCGTTTGTGAAAAAATCGCTGGCGGGAACGGATTTCCATGCAATTCTCGGATACCGTTTCATGAAGAAGTATGAAGCAAAATTCGATTACTCTATCGATGAAGGGTATTACTCGCTCGACATCGGAATGAGATATTGACAGGTTAGCCGCGTTCCCGGCGCAATCTTTTACCGCTAAGGCATAAGCGCGAAAGGATTTTTGTTAGTATTTATCGCGCCCACGGGTTTTTTCGCGCATATTCTTCCGCAATTGGAGATAGGCACATGAGTGACGACACGACATCTAAACTTGCGCTCTTTGACGCATACCCTGCGCTGGCGGACAAGCTTCCGCGGATTCCGATCGGCAAATTCCCGACGCCCGTTCAGGAGGCTCCCGCGCTCGCGGAGGCGATCGGCGTGGGCCGCATGTTCATCAAGCGCGATGACCTAACACACCCGCTTTACGGCGGCAATAAGGTGCGGAAGCTGGAGTTTATCCTGGCGGACGCGGCGCGGCGTGGATATAAGAAAGTCATCACGTTTGGCGGAATCGGGTCGAACCATTTCCTCGCGACAACGATTCACGCCGGGGAAAACGGAATGAAAGCGATCGGCGTGCTCGTGCCGCAGCCGGTGACGGCGCACGTCAGGCACAATATGCTGTGCGATATTCACTTCGGGGCGGAGATGCATCTCGCGGATGGTTACGCCGCCGTGACAGCGACCGCGTTGCGAGTGATTGCTGAAACGGCGCTCAAGGACGGCAAGCCGCCCTATCTGATACCCACGGGCGGTTCGGCGGTGGCCGGCGTTATTGGCTATGTTAGCGCCGCGTTCGAGCTGAAGCGACAGATTAAGGATGGCGAACTGCCGGAACCGGACTATATATTCGTAGCGGTCGGCACGGCCGGCACGGCGTCGGGATTGATCGCCGGATGCCGCGCGGCGGGACTCAAGACACGCATCGTGGGCGTGAAGGTAACGGACTGGGTTGTAGGCAACACGGTAGTTCTTTCCTCGCTCGCGAATCAGGCCACGCTGAAACTCTTCTCGCTCGAACGGAAGTTTCCGCTGAATATAATCTCGCCGTTCGGCGTGGAGTTGCTGACTGATTATTTCGGCGCCGAGTACGGACGTTTCACCCGCGAGGGGCTCGAGGCGATAGAGATGGTCAAGCGGCATGCGGGCTTGGAACTGGAGGGAGTATACACGGGCAAGACGTTCGCGGGTCTCGTCGGGACCGCGCGAAAAAAGGATTTCTCGGACAAGACGGTTTTGTTCTGGAATACATATAATTCGTCGGACCTCTCGCAGATCGAGGCGCAGCACGACTGTTCCGAGCTTCCTGAGGAGTTCAGACAGTTCTTCGATTGCCCCGAACACACTCATGATGATGTATAATAAGAGAATGATGGGCTGAAAGGCGCCGGGATAGAATAGCGACCAAGCTGATTCCGGCGCGGAAAGTGAAGGGAAACTAATTCGGAAACGGCGCATTTCTCTCGCGGTGACGCGGGCTCCCTATGCGGAATTGTTTTTTCTCTCACGCTTTTCAAAATGTTTGGTTAAAATATAAGAATGAAATAAGTCTTAGTGAACGGACTTAATATTAATGGAGGTTATATTAGATGTTAGAGGAATATAAGAGAATCGGAGAGAAGCTGCTTGAGGGCTGGAAGGGCGATAGATATACATTCGGCGGCGGGGCGCTGTCGGCGGCGGGCAAATACGCGGCGGAGTACGGGAAGCGCGCATTGGTTGTGGCGGCGCAGCATGGAGAGCCGGGCGGCGAGTGGATGGAGCCGATACTGAAGCAGGTGACGGACGGGCTGGCGGCGGAAGGCGTCGATTGCGTTGCGATCGAGCGCGGAGCGCGTCCGAATGCGCCGCGCGAGGATGTGTACCGGATAGCGGCCGCGATAGCGGCGGCGAAGCCGGACAGCGTTGTCGCCGTGGGCGGGGGCAGCACGATAGACGCATGCAAGGCGGCGGCGGTTCTCGCTACTTACGGCGGAAACGACATCGAACCTTATTTCGGCGTGGACCTCGTGGCGGCCGTTGCGGCCGAGAAGGGCAAGGCTCCGATCCCGGTTATAGCCGCGCAGACCGCGCCAAGTTCCGGCGCGCACCTGACGAAATATTCAAACATAACGGATCCGGAGACGGGGATCAAAAAACTGATCGTGGACGAAACGATCGTTCCGCCCGCCGCCGTGTTCGATTACGAAATAACAGTAAACACGCCGATGGGGCTGACGCTCGACGGTGCGCTCGACGGGATCGCGCACTGCTGGGAAGTGTTCATGGGCGCGAACGGGAAAGTTTATTACGAGGAAATAAAAGATATCACGATCGCCGCCACGCAACTGATAGTGAATGCGCTGCCGGTCGTTGTGAAGGATCCGATGGACATAGAGGCGCGCGAGGCGCTCGGGATCGGAACCGATCTCGGCGGCTACGCAATAATGATCTCAAAACGAAACCCGCGAACGGGCGCGGACGAGAAGGGCGGCACGAACGGCGGTCATCTCGGCTCGTTCCAGCTCATTAATTACCTCGCGCACGGTCGCGCCTGCGCGGTGTTGAACCCCTATTACACCGTTCTTTTCGCGGATGCGATTGTTGACCAGTGCCGCACGATCGGCGCGATCTTCAAGGAGGCCGGCTTCATTCCTAAAGACATGGATCTCGCGAAACTCAGCAGCAGAGATCTGGCGGAGGCTGTCGCCGAGGGCATGATCGGGTTCTCGATGAGTATAGGTTTCCCGGCCACGCTGGAGGAAGCCGGAGTCCCGGAGTCGCAAATCGACATTATGATCGAGGCGTCTAAGAATCCGCAACTCAAGATGAAACTTCAGAACATGCCCATGCCGTTAGATGTTGAGGCTGGCGAGATCGACACCAAGATGGGACCGACGCTTCGCGCTGCGTTCACTGGCGACCTGAGTCTTATTCCATGAAATAAAGGCGGGAAAAGACAAGCTTCTTCTCTTTCCCGCGAATCACAAAACGAAGTAATACATAACGCCCCGGTTCGAAAAGCCGGGGCGTTTTTAATTTTTTTTCAGCCGCCGCAGAACTATTTTTTACTTGTCGCCTAAAGATAGATACATAAAAAGCCGATAGTTGAGTAAGAAGTCGAGAAACCGGCGAAAAGCCGTGAATTAAGACTTTAAGGCAAGGATGCCGGCAGGCTGTTCCGGAGCCTGAAAACGAAGGACCGTTTTCGAGCTTACGAAACCTCAATTAATTTAGCTATTACCGACCGGATTTAACGCCTGTCAAAATTTCAGAGTCGTATGGCTGCGGCCATCTGTTCGCGTCCTGACAGGGCGCTGCTGTTGGCGCATTTTATGGGGTTCTGATATTAAACGGAGTTGGTCGTTATGGTGATTAACTTCAATTTTGATGCGATAAACGCGAGGAATCAGGAGCGTCTGCATGGCCTGAGCGCCAAGCAGACGGTTGAGAGGTTGTCGAGCGGCTTGCGAATCAACAAAGGCGCGGATGATCCCTCCGGGCTGGCTATCGCGGCGCAGGCAAAGGCGCAGGTGCGCGGCATTTCAACAGCCCTTGGAAACGTGCAGGAATCCATTGCGCTGTACAATCTGCGCGACGCGTATTTTGAACAAATCGACCAGATGATGAACCGGATGCGGGACCTTGCGGTGCGCGCGTCGAACGACGCCACTCTAACGCAGAGAGATCTCGAAAAGCTTGACTCCGAAGCGGTGGGGCTGAAAAGCGAAATCGACCGGATGGCGTTGTCGTCGTACAAGGTTGACGGAGGGCGGCTGTTGTACAATCCCGGCGACCTCGACGTTATATGGGTGATGGACATAACCAACAGCATGACGCCGTATGCGAATTCGCTGTATAACGATTCGGCGGCGATGTTCAACCAGTTCCAAGCGAATGGTTTCGACCTTCAGATGGGCGTTGTCGGGTTCGATTCCATGGTGAGACAATATACGGATACCCAGACATTTCACAGCTCGGCTGCCGGGTTCATGAATGACGTTGGTATTTTGAGAAGCCAGATACCGGCGCACCCGTCAGGCACGGAAAACGGGTTGACGGCGGTCAACACGGCGCTTGGTCTGGGAGGACTCGGCGGCGCTTTCAGGCCCACCGCGCAACATGTGGTCATTCTTATTTCAGACGAAGACAGCGACGATTTCTACACTCCTTTAACGGAAACCAATTATTTGGATAATATGCCGTTTGCGGCCCCTCCGGGCCCGCCAATGGTTGGCCCCTACCGCCCCGTTAATGATCCGACGGCGCATGCAGACCCTACAAACATAAAACAAAACACAATTAATGCGCTTATCGGCGCCGACGCTACGCTGCACACGGTCGGCGTTGTGGAAAGCGGCACCGCCAATTGGGCTTGGCTTCCGGGTTGGTGGAATCTTGGCACTGCCAAACATGTTCTTCAAAACAGCCCGGACATGGACTATCAGGAAGTGGCGACCGCCCCGGGAGTTGACGGAGGCGTATATACGCTCGACACCGCAGGCGCGTGGGTTTCCAGCATAACCAACACAATGCTCGCCACCGGCGGACCGTGGGACGCCGACTTTCAGGTCGGCCCCGACGAAGGCCACATCATCAACGGACAGTTTGAATCAGTCGGAACTTCCTCGCTTGGAATCGCCGGCGTCAGCCTCGCAGCCGTAGCTTCCGCGCAAAATTCAATCACGATTCTCGACAGGGGAATAGCGACTCTCGCCGATATGCGGACCAACACCGCGCAGATTGTCAAAAGGCTCGGCCACATCGCAAACGACCTCAGCAGTTCCCTGATAAATCTTTCAGCATACAAATCGAATATCGAAGATGCCGACATAGCGGTCGAGGTGGTCAATTCCACTATCACGCAGATAGTAAGCCGGACGACGACCTCCGCTCAGGTTCAGGCGAATGCCAATCCGGAGAATGTTAAACCGTTAGTCGATATAATCAGCAATTCGGAGCGGGTCGAAGAGTTCAACGCGTCATTCTACAATAAAAACTGAAAATTTTGAAAACCATGCTTTCAGTTATTCTCTGAAATCGGCCGGTTTTACATTGGAGATGAAATCCTTGAATTTCTGGATTTCCTCGTCGTCGGGCGGGTTGCCGACGATTGCGTCTTTCTCGATAATTCTCTTAGAGACAAAGATGGGCGATTCCGTGCGTAGAGAGAGCGCGATGGCGTCGCTTGGCCGCGCGTCGACCAGCAGGACGTCGCCGGTTGTGTTGGCCAGAAGAATCTTGGCGTGGAAAGTGCCCTCGATAATATCGTGTATGCGGATTTCCTTGAGTTTTAAGTCGCTGGATTCGAGAATGGACTTCATGAGATCGTGGCTCATCGGGCGCGGCACCGGCACGCCCTCGAGGGCGATCTCTATCTGAGTCGCTTCGAACATTCCGATCCAGATAGGAAGGTAGCGGTCTTCGTCTTTGTCTTTTAGAAGAACGACCGGAACCTTGTTGAGTATATCGAAGCGAACACAGTAGACTTCGACAGGGATCATATCATCGTCAATCAAGGCAGACTCCTTCTTAGGACTCAGACTATTAATTAATAGTAATATTATAGTCCGCAAATCGAGACCTTCAATAGAAATATAAGGGGCATTTATTGAAAAAAGGCCGTGGCGGCATTTTCTGCTTGCGGATTCAGGCGCGCGCGCATAAAATTCGGGAAGTGGAACAACGGGCCGGAACAGTGTTTTTCAGGGTTTCTCTTCGCAAGCGCTTAAAATACGCGGCGACGGGACTGTTGTTTCTATTGGCGGCTGTTGGTTTTTATTTCAGGGACGGCGATGCGGTTCTCTTTCGGCTTAGCGCGGTTGTCGTGCCGGGAATTTTGCTTATTTATTATTATCTGCACAGAATTAGATTGAAGATGGATGACGAAGGGATATCGCTTTTCTGGCCTCTGCAAGGAGAAAAGCGGTTGAAGTGGGACGAGATAGCGCAGGTGCGCCGGTCGGACGCGGCGCCAGGCAGGTATTTTTTCATCGACCTGATAGCGTCTCCCGACAGGTCGGTTCAGTTCAATCCTTTTATGTTCGAATGCCCGTCGGAGATCGTGAATGAGCTGAACCGCCACCTGAGGTTCGAGTTGCTGGGGGGAGACGCGGCGAAGGAAAAACTTCTTTCAGACGAACTGGCGGCGGTCGCTGACGAGAAGCCTGACGCGTTGTCCGGCTCGCAGTGGCTTCTGATCGCCGCGCTTATTTGTGTTCTTATCGTCGGGATTTTCTTTTTGCTAAAATAGACGCGTTTTCCGCATCTCATTAATTTGAGATTCAGCGGTCTTCGATTTTCTTTTCGCTTATCTCTACCGCTTCAACATCTATCACGTTGCCATTATTGCCGCCGTCCGGTTTTCCCATATAAGCTTTTTTGCCGAATATATCGCGGCTCCTGTTAAGCGAATATCGAAAATCCATCTTTGCCGGTTTTCCGAGCAGAAGCGAAAAGCCGCCTGCCGCCAGCATCAGCGCCGCCAAAACTATAAAAAACAAAAACGCTATTATCATGAATGGAACCGCGACGATGCCCATGCCGCCCGCTCCGCTCTCTTTTGAGAATGAATGGACGAACTCGCCGCCTCGGGCCGGAAGGTTGTTCCCGTCGTCTTTGTCCGACATAGCGCGCCCCTGATTCAAACGGAACCGGCCCGTTCAGCGACGATCCTGTCGACCTCGAGGTTGACCGCCTGAATTTCTTCGGCCGGTATTTTTGTTTTTCTGTCGAATGTGAGAAGGCCGTTCTGTTCCTGTTCGGTGTCGTACTGCTGAGTGTAGCAGAAGCCTTGAAAGAGATCGCAGCGGGCGATGCCGAGAGTATAATCGCGGAAGTTGTCGATCAGCGGTTTTTCCTGCGTCTTGTAGAAACCGAAACCGCCGTATTCGCTGATAAGCATGGGTTGCCCCTCGTACTTGGCGCCCGGGGCGAGCGCGCAAACCGGGCTTTCCGCCGGGTCGAATTGCCTGATCATGTTGCCGATGTCGAAGCGCATGTTTTTCTGGTTGCGCAGTTTCTCATAGTGAGCGTTCGCTTTTTCCGCCGTTCCGAGATAGTGGTGGAGGTCGAGAATGTCAGTGCGGACGTGCTCGAATCCGCTGTTGTCGATCACCGGACGGGTCGGATCGAGTTCTTTTGTGTAAAGATACATTTCCTCTACATACTTGCGCGCGCTTTCCGACCAAAGGATACTCTTGATCCCCCAACTTTCGTTGAACGGAACCCAGGTGATGATGCATGGATGGTTGCGGTCCCTTGCGATCGCCTCGCGCCATTGAGTCTTGAATTCGTGTTTCATTACTTTTGAAAAACACAGCGCGGAGGGCATTTCCTCCCATAGGAGAAACCCGAGCGCGTCGCACCAGAAATGAAATCGCGGATCTTCAATCTTCTGATGCATCCGGGCGCCGTTGAATCCCATTTCCTTCGCCTGCTCGACATCCGTTCTGAACATCGAAGGATCGGCCGGCGTATAGTGGCCCTCCGGGAAGTAGCCCTGGTTTAGAAGCAGCTTCTGATACAAAGGCTTTCCGTTGAGAAGAATCGATTTGTCTTTAATTGCGATGGATCGGAAAGCGAAATAGGTTTCGACCGAATCGAATGGAGCGCCGCCTGGGCCGAGCAGCTCGATTTTAAGCGGGTATAAATGAGGCGAATCCGGAGACCATGGTTCGATTTCGTTAATGTTGAATTCGGCGCGAAAGGATTTTTTCAGGGTTGAGTCCGAAAGATCTGATTCGAAGCAAATCGCGCCGCCACCGGGGAGGTCGGCGGTCAGCCTGATTTTTGCCGGCGCCGCCGCGCCGTTCCATTCCACAAAAGCGCTCACGAGGCCTGTTCCGAGGTCCGCGCGGATGTCTGCTGACGCAAGATAAGCCTGTCCTACGGACTCCAGATAAACCGGCTGCCATATTCCTGTTACGGTTGTATAGAATATTGACACAGGCTTCCATAGAACTGTTTGTTTCCCGCGCGGTATTCGCGGGTCGTGCGTGTCGAAAACGCGGACCGTCAATACGTTTCCGCCGTCTTTCAACGCATCGGTGATGTCGAACCGGAAGGGCGTGTAGCCGCCGGTGTGCGAGCCGATTAATTTGCCGTTGAGCCATACGCGCGCTTCGTAGTCGACAGCGCCGAAATTAAGCAAAACCCTCCGGTTCCGGGTGAAATCGGGATCGAGCTCAAAACGTTTTTTATACCATGCATAGTGTGATGCGCCGGCGCTGCCGATGCCGGACGCTTTCGCTTCAACGCAGAACGGCACGATTATTTTTTCTTTTAACGGCTGCGCGCCGCACATTTGTTTCGAATCGACTGTAGAGCTCTTTGATGTTTGAAACTCCCATTCGCCGTCGAGCGAAAGCCATTTTTCTCTCATCCAGTCTGGGCGCGGTCGCGCGGCGCGTTCGTTTGTTTTAAGTTTGTCATTGAAGGGTGTTTCGCTCATAAAAATCCTTCTCTAATATTCGCTTGATTCCAACTCTCTCAAAATACTCTAAACTTAGAATAATAGTCTAATGAAATATTGGAGCCTGTAAAGTTGTTGAGGGCTAATTCAGACTCTGTCCGGTCCTATGAATGTGGTCAGTTGAGTGTCTGAATGGCCGCAGCGTTTGCAGCGGAGGCTGCCGGAGCGGAGGCGTTTGAACGCTTTGTGAACGCAGTCGCTGCAGGCTTTATAGTCGCATGCGGGGCAATAATAAGCGAACGGCGCATTGCGGCACACATCGCAGATAATTTCGCCGAATTCGCCGGCGGTCAGGCCTTGCGCGTCAATTTCTATCATGGTTGCCTTTCGTCAACACTTGTTCGGACGGCGGCGTCGGCGAAACGAACTGAGCGGGCTGTTTCGCGGACATCGTGGGCGCGGATGATGTCTGCGCCGCGAGCGACGGCGAGAACCGCCGCGGCGAGCGAGCCTTCGAGCCGGTCCTGCGGCGCGAGGCCGAGCGTTTTTCCTATGAACATTTTTCTTGAAGCCCCTATCAGAATCGGGCGCCCGTGCCGTTTAAAGCCGCTTATGTTGTTCAAAATTTCAAGATTGTGTTCGACGGTTTTTCCGAACCCGATGCCCGGATCCAGAATAATCTGAGTTTCTTTGATACCCGCTTTCGCCGCCGCGTCGATTCTCTCTTCGAAAAAACGGTTGATCTCTTCGCAAACGCCGACGGGGTATGACGGGTTGTTCTGCATATCGGCGGGAGTCCCGAGCATGTGCATGAGACAGTACGGAGCGCCGGAAATCGAGACGACACGGGCGAGATCGGGGTCGAGGCGGAGCGCGGAAATGTCGTTGATCATATCCGCGCCTGCTTCCAGAGCGGCGGCAGCGACTTTCGATTTGTATGTGTCTATGGATATGCGGGCTTTCGGAAACGAAATCCGAATTTCCTTAATGAGCGGAATCGTTCTCAGGATTTCTTCTTCTTCTGAAATCCGCCGCGCCCCGGGCCGCGAAGATTCGCCGCCCACATCTAAGATGTCTGCCCCGTCCTCGATCATCGCGGAGGCGGCTGCGATCGCCGCGGACAGCGAATAGTTTTTCCCGCCGTCGAAGAATGAATCAGGGGTGCAGTTGATAATGCCCATGACGTAAGTGCGGAGTCCGAACTCCATCGGGCCTTCGGGCCATATAGCCGGCGGCGGCGCGGCGTGTTCGTTTTGAAAACCTGGCATGTTAGTTGCCATGCGGCAATGCTCCTAAAGGCTCGCGCCCGCGAGTTTAATGTATTCCGTGGGCGAGAGGAAGATGTTCGACAAGGCCGGCGATGACATGCCGCAGAAACATTCGCTGGATCCCACTTGCTGGCGCACCCGCCGGGCGGTTTCCGACTTAAGGATGCGCTCGAGGTCGAACTGGTTTTCGCGCAGGTCGCCCATCTCGCGCGCGGCGACGGGGCAGTCGCGCACGGAGCCGGCCGGGTCGATGTAAAGAGATGCGTGGCCTGCGAGGCAGGATCGGGTCCGCTTCATTTTGCCGATGTTGTCGAGCATGATTTCGGTTCGCCGCTCGAGGAAATGCTTAAGAATACGGATGGAACTCCGGCCCCTAAGCGCGGAGAGTTTTTGAAAATACAATTTTGCTATTTCGTCGAGTTCGTCGAATTCAGGCATTACGTCAACGCCGACGGCGCCGAGCGCCTCGCAGCCGAAAGCGGCATCGAACGAAACGAGATCCGGATAGAGCATGAAAACGTCCTCGAGAAGTCTTTTAGCGAATCTCGCATTGAAGCGCGACATTAGAATATGGAATCCGACGAGCAGGTTGGGGGCCGCGACTTGTTTTAGAGACTGATAGCTTTTAAGGACCGTTTCGAATGACTCCGGCACGCCGCCGCGCATGGAATCGAGTTCCTCCCGGACGCCGTCCATGGAAATCCAAACGAGAAATTGTGTGTCGCGGTAGTAATTCGCGAGCGTCTGGATTTCGTTTTTAATGCGGTCGGGCTGATCGCCGCAGGTTTCGATAATTACAAGAGGAGGCGCGAGCTTTTTGCATGCCAGACCCGCGATCTTTCCGAAGTCGTCGCGCATGAACGGCTCGCCGCCTGTGAACGTGAGGCAGAAAGGCGTGAAATTCATTTTGTCGAACATCGCCGCGTATTCTTTCAGAGAAAGTTCTTTTGTATGTGATTTAGAGAAACTGTGGCATGTGCGGCAAAGGTTCAAGCAGCGGTAAGTGACGGCGAAAGTGAGCTGAAACGGAGCGATCACCGGCCGGCCGAGCAGGCGGAACGAGCGGTGAAAAGGAACGTCCACCGACCGGAGTAGAATTTCGCGTCTGAGCGTCACTCGGCGCCTCCCGGCTTGAAATCTCGCTATCTGTTTTTTCTCACTTGTTCCACCGCGCGGTTATGCTCGTCCCCGGTGCGGCTGAAAATGTGCGAACCGTCGCCTTTGGCGACGTAGAAGAAAAAATCAGATTTTTCGGGATGGATAGCCGCGTTCAGGGAAGTGCGCCCGGGATTGCAGATCGGGCCGGGCGGCAGCCCGAAATTTTTATATGTGTTGTATGGCGAATCGACTTCGAGGTCTTTGTAGTAAAGCCTTTCTTTCCGTTCCGGCAGCGCGTACTGCACGGTAGCGTCGCATTGGAGTTTGATGTCGTGTTTCAGGCGGTTTAAGAGAACGCCGGCTATGAGCGGCCTTTCGCGCTCCACTTTCGCCTCGTCCTCAATCAGCGATGCAAGCGTTACCGCCTCAAGCGTTGTGAATCCGATTTCCTTCGCCCGCGCCTGCGCGCTTTCGTTGAAGATTTCGAAGAACTGGTCTACCATGCGTTGCGCCATGGTCTGGCAGGTTGATTTTTCGTTAAAAAAATAAGTCTCGGGAAAGAGAAATCCTTCGAGGTTTGTCAGGCCGGCGCCGTGCGTGTTGATGCCGGTCCCCTGCGGGTCGCGCGCGAAGGCCATGAAATCCTTGGCGCGGCAAAGCCCGTTTTCGTCGAACCGCGCGGCGATCTCGGACGCGGTGAATCCTTCGGGAATCGTGATTCTATAATTCTTCTCAAGCGGCTCGGTTGTTGCGAGCAGTTCTGAAATTTCGCGCGTCTGCATCGCGCCGTTAAGTTTGTACTGGCCCACTTTCAGGTTCTTCAGATTATCGTTGAAGTATGTTACGACCATGAAATAAATCGCGCTTCTGACGAAATGCTGTTCCTGCAGCCGCCGCGCGATATCTATCGCGCTTTCGCCTTTATTTATCGTAAACGCGCGCTCCGCGCCGCCGCTTTCGGCGGGGGCATTGAAATATGCCATGGCGATGACTGCCGTCGCCGTCAGAACGAGCGCCGCCACGAGCAGTCCTTTTAGTAACTTAATCAACAGTCGGCCTCCTAAAAAATCCGTAAGCAAATTATATTGCGCCGCTGCGTTGTGAACAAGGGCGAAACAGCGGTTGGCTGTGAAAGAAGAATATCGAGCCCCGGATAATGCAGAGCGCTTGCTCGCTGGTCTGGCGTCAGTCGAAACCGATCATCGCGGAAATGATCGGAAAGTGGGTTTTCGTGTCGATTTCGCTGATCGAGATGTCGGACGGTTCGCCGCTGAGCCAGTTTGAGTTGAGCTGGTGAAATTTTTCGGACAGCGGATTTTGGAAAGAGTAATCGGATTCGATGTAATCGCCGTGCCTGAAGAGCGCATGGTCGGGATTGAATGGTTCGCCGATTTGGAGAGGGAAAGAGCCGTCCGGCCAGACGTTCATGACAGGAGGCTGCCAGGCGTCCGGCTTGGCCGCAGGGCCGGCATTTTCGTTGATGCGATAGATGGCGAGGCCTGCCGACTTGATCAGCGGGTCGTACAGGCCGCCCGGCGCGCGGTTTTCGATGACATAGTATTCGGAGTCGCCGCCGATTGTGTAAACGTCGCCCGATGTTCGCGAGGGGAGAAGAAACAGCTTGCGGACAGGCCCGTCGATCTTGATTTCGCGCGCCCAGCCCGCGCGCAGGCGGCTGTAGCCGTCCAGCAACGGGATGCCGTTTTCGTCCGCCCGGATGCCTGAAAGAGACAGGCACACGCCGCCCTTCGAATCCGGCCCGGCGCCCATGTCGGCAAAACCCATCAGGCCCGCGAATCCACGCAATATATCGTAGTCCGACGCGTCGATCCCGGCGATCAGCGTAGGCCCTGGCTTTACGTTCCCGAGCGTTGTTTCGCCGCCCTCGTCCGGAAAAATATTGAAACTGCCGCGCAAACCGTCCACGAGGACGATCATGCCGTCGGCGCGTCCGTCGGGAGTGTTCGTCTGGCCGCTGATATCGTACGCCGCCGGCTCGTAAACGCCTTGATCCGCCAGAGCGCGAAGCTTGTCGGCGATCAGCATGAACCACTTGTCCTTGTCAGCCGCGCCGCCGGCCGGAAATAGTTTGCCGTCGAGGCTCGCTACGAGCGGCGCAATCCGCGCGTCGTAAACCGACAGCGAATTCTCGCTCCAGTAATTTCGAAAAGTATTCGCGGAGAGATCGTTGCCGAAGAGCGGCCTTTGCGCGGCCGATCGCGCGGCGGAATCGTTGTCTGAGAGAATCAGGACCGGAATCCGAACGTTGCCGAAGCGCGGGATTTTTGACGCTCCGACATTGTCCGGCGGCGAGAACATGTCCTGCGCCGCGCAAAAGGCAGGGCCGGAAACTGTCGAAAACAATAATAGCAGCAGCAAAACGGTTCCCGCTTTATATGTCACGTTAGCGATTGGATTCACGAAAGAATCCTTAATATTATTTTGCGTGGGGCGAAAATGGCCGGCCCCGGTTTCAGCCGAAAGAAATAAAGAGCGGGGGCGATCCAGTCGGCCGCCCCCGCAGTCCTATCAGGTTCAGTTCATTTTCATTCCGAGAGTTCGCCGTGTCGCGATGTAGCGTTCCTTGTCGTATTCCGTGTCGACATCAACGCGGTTCGTCATAGTGATGCCGTTTTCGTCTTTGCGGATCGCGTCAAGGATCGGAATGCTGGTGATGACGTTATCTCTGAGGCAAACCATGAGGCCGTAAGCGCGCTGAGCGATAAGCTCTGCGGCCGCGAGGCCGAACGCGCGGCCCATGCGAACGTCTATCTGGCTCGGCTCTCCGCCGCGCTGCAGGTGGCTCAGCACCACGAAGCGCACTTCGGCGAAGCCGGCTTTCTTGATCTCTTTCGCGAGGTTTTCGCCAACGCCGCCAAGAAGCACGTGTCCGAATTCATCAAGTTCCTTCGACAGTACAACGTCGTGCCGTCGAACCGGTTTCGCGCCTTCCGCGACCACGAGGATGTCGTACCGCGCCCCGCTGTGCTTGCGCGCTTCGAGCGTTTTGATGACCTTTTCCAACTCAAAATCGACTTCGGGGATGAGAATCATGCAGGCGCCGCCGGCTATCCCGCCCTGCAGCGCGAGGTGTCCTGCGTGCCGGCCCATCGTCTCGACCACGAATATCCGGTTGTGCGACCCGGCTGTCGTCCGCAGGCGCCCGATCTCTTCCTTGATGACCTCGACTGCTGTTGCGAATCCGAGACTATAGTCCGTTCCTATCAGGTCTTTGTCGATCGTCTTCGGAATGCTTACGACATTGATGCCCTCTTTGGTCAGGCCCATCGAAACGCTCTGCGTATCCTCGCCGCCTATGGCAATGATCGCGTCGAGCTCAAGTTTCTTTATGTTTGTCAGCGTTTTCTTCAGCGATTCCTCGCTCTTGAACGGGTTTGTGCGCGACGAAAACAGGTTCGTGCCGCCGTGGCGGTCCCATGTCCGCACGATGCCTTCGTCCAGATGCATTATGTTGTCCGGGTCGTTTCCAGTCGCGTCCGGCGAAAAATTCTGTAGTCCGCCCCAGCCGTTTTTAATGCCGACGACCTCGAAATCCCGGTCGTATTGCTTTTGCAGATTCGGGTCCAGCAGACCCTTGGTCGCCCATTTGACCGCCGCGTTCAAGCCGGCGCAGTCGCCTCCGCCTGTCAGTATCCCCACTCGCTCTTTCTTCATTGCTTCCACCTCTCTTGACCTTATATTGTTTTCTTTCCATTTACTAAAAAAACGCAATCCGAAAAATATAGTACAGATTCCCGGCGCCCGCAAGAGCCGGTTTTCAGCCGCTTTGGGTGTAGTGGTCGGCGAGATATTCCGCCAGCGAGTATATCTGAAGCCCGGCGGTCGCCGCGCCTTTGAATGCCGAGACGCAGGCCGGGCATTCGGTGAGCAGCGTCTGCGCGCCGGACTCGCGCGCTTCAGCCAGCCGCCGCGCGGTTACTCCGTCCGCGACCTTCGCGTCCAGGATGAACGTGCCTTCCGCCGACCCGCAGCACAGTGCGTCGGTCCGATTGTGTTTCAACTCGATCGGTTCCGTGCCGAGCCGCCGGATCAGTTCGCGCGGCGCTTCGAACACGCCGCCGCGCCGTCCGAGGAAGCACGGGTCGTGGTAGGCGAGCGGCGTCTCCGCCCTCCGGACCTTGAACGGGATGCCGGCCAGAAATTCGGTTATGTGAACGACTTCGAACGCCTCGCTATAGGGGGAATGCCGTTTCATTATCTCCATTACGTGCGGGTCCGAAACGATCACCTTCCGGGCTCCGGCCGCGCGGATGGCCTCGATGTTCGCCGCGACTCCGGCGTAATCGCCGAGCCCCGCCCCTGTTGCCTGATGGAGACAGCCGGCGCATCGTTCGTCTATCGTCGTGAAGTCGATCCCGAGCGCCCGCAGGAACTCCAAAACCTTACGAGTGGCTTTGGGCGTCAGCGATCTGCCGCCGCAGCCCGCGAAATATACGATATCCGCTTTTTCTTTCTTAAAGTCCTCGAACGTGTCCTCCGCCGGCCCGTAAACGGTTTCTCCGGCGGCGATGCGTTCGAGAGACGGCCCGTAAATCTTCATCAGTTTCGGGTCTTTGATCTCCATCGCCTTGCGGCGGACGAGCATAACAAGCGCCGGGATGTCGATCCCGCGCGAGCAGGCGCGGGCGCATGCGCCGCATTGCGCGCAATTGTATATCGAGTCGCGGGTGGACCCGAATTCCGGATAGGAGCGCGACAGCGAAACTGCGATGCTGTCCGGCGCACGGTAGGAACCCGCGTCGGACGGCGGGTAAACCGGGCATACGCTTACGCACATCCCGCAGTTGATGCAGCGTTCGTAGCCGATGAGTTCATCCCGGTCCGCGGGTTTGAGCGGAACGAGCAGGTCTTCCGCGTAGTATTCGTTGAATTTGCGCATCTCGGAGCCCGGCGCCGGCCGCTTGAAGATGCGCCGGAACACGTGTATCCAAAAGTGGACGCCGAGGTTGCCTATCGCATATAACGCTTTTGAGTCCAGTCCCATATCAGCCTATGTAATTTCCGGCGAGAGCGCCTGTTATGATCGAAACTCCGGCGCCGCAGCGGTCGAACATCGGGTCATAACCCCCTATGATCGAGCCGGCGCACATCAGGTTTTCAAATGCCGGGTTCCCTTCCTCGTCCAGCGGCCGGAGAGACGTGTCGATCCTGACTCCGCACGCGAACAATTGCTGCCTGTCTACTATTTTCTCTGTTAAGAGATCCATCATCACGGCGTTCCGAACCGGTTTGTCCTTCACGAACACCGGCAGGTCGAAAAGCGTTTCCTGAAGCTGGGCGCCGTGTTTGATGCCGCCGCCTATGAATTTGCCGCTCGCGAGGATCGCGCCGCGCGTTTGGAACTCTTGCTTCGCGCCGTACGGCAATTCGGCGGTTATTGAAGAGATCGCGCCTGACGAGGCTGTGAATCCTGCCGCGCGGCCGCTTACCGTTTCTACGCCCGCTTTGTCCAGCGCCGCCTGAAGCGCGCGCATCAGCCGGTCGCCCGGAACGGACGGCTGGACGGTCGCGATCTCGAACGCTTCCATGCCGAGCGCTTTGCTCAGAATCGCGAGGATGTCTCCAGCGCGTTCTATGCCCATGACCGCCGGCAGCGCCAGGTGCGTGTACTCGCCGCGCGGCAGGAATGAATTTATTTTTTCAGCGAGCTTTTCCGCATAACCCGGCTGGTCCAGCAGTCCGGCTATCTGGAAAGGCGTCATGTTTGAGAACCCGTCTGCGCCCTGAAGAGAGATTTCATAGCTTTCGACTTTGTCGAAGCCGCGCCCGAAGATTCTGATCGCGGCGGCGTCGGCTGATTTCGCGACAAAAGCGGCGTTGAACTCGTTCAAGCCTTCGAAGCCGACGAAGGCGATGCGCATCGCGCCGGGCTCCCGGATGTCGCCCGCGGCGAGGCCGGGAAGGGCGAAGCGCGTTCGCTTCATTGTTCCGAGGTTGCCGATAAGCAGCAGATGGCGGTCCATTCCGCCTTCCGCCTGCTGCCCGCCGGCGGCCAGCGAGGCCATGAAGAAATGGATCGCGTCCTCGAATGACTCGCGCGCCGAAGCGCCGCCCAGCGCGCTGTACGGGTGGTATGGGTTGGCGATGGCCAGGGCCTTCAGGTTCGCCTCGAAGGAAGGATTGTCGGGTATTTCGGCGGCGCGGGGTTTAGCCGGGTCCGGGTCTATATCGAACATGCCAGTGGACATGCGTGTTGCGCCGGGCTTGTCGTTAATCAGCAAAACGCGTTCGAGCCGCCGCTTCGCCGAAAGGGCGGCCGCGCAGCCCGCGAGCCCGCCGCCGACCACTATTACATCATACTCCATAATCGCTCACGAATTCCCCGTAATTCCCGGCTGTGAAATAGATCGCCCGGTTGAGTTCCTCCTGAGCGATCTGTTCGCCGCGCAGGATCGGGAATTTTCCTTTCCAGCGCTGCTGCATGAATTCAGCGGCCGACTGCCACGCCTGCTCGGGCGTCATGCCTGTCTCTTCGGCGAGGATCGCCGCCGCCTTGTAGTTGCAGCGCGCGCTCTGGCACGGGCCGGTCCCCATGCGCGTCCGCCGCCGGATGTCGTCGGGCGTCCGCGCCCACTCGTGTCTTATAACATATCTTATTTCTGCTTCCATCACCGGCTCGCAGCGGCAGACGAAGTTGGCCAGCCGCCGGTTGCTTTTTATCATTTCGAGTATCCGAACGCATCGCGACCCCTGCCGCGTGAAAAGCCGCCGCACCGCATAGGCGGGAACATTGTATTCGGCGGCGAGCGCGTCGAGGTCAGGGGCGGAGTCGCCGCCCGGCAACGGTTCCTTGTGCGTCCGGCAATCGGCGCATACGTTAAGCTTTTTGCATATCAGGTCGGTTGTTTCCTCGGCCATGATGCGGAATGTGGCGAGCTTGCCTCCGGCTACGCTGACGAAGCCGGGCACGCCGTCGCGCGTTTCATGGTCGAAAATCTCGTGTTCGCGCGTCAGCTTGTCCTCGATCTTGCGCCACTCGAAGAGCGTCGGCCGCACGCCGGTCATGACACGGATCATGCGGTGTTCGCGAATGGACGGGAACACGCGTTCGAGCGCCTGAAGCAGGTATTCGATCTCGTCGTGAGTCGCGGTCAGGTGATCGAGATCGCCGTAGAAGTCGTCGTCCGTGCAGCCCATCATCGTCGAGTTTTCATAGGGCATGATAAGGACTTGGCGGCCGTCCACAGCTTCGGCGACCACCGCGTAGTTTGTTATTCTGCGGTCGAAGAAAACGTTAATGCCCTTTCCGGGGCGCAGCTTCACTTCAACGCCGGCCATGTCGGCGACCTTCGACGTCCACGGCCCGGCGGCGTTGACGATGAGCTTCGCCGACACGTTCTGCTCTACTCCGGTCAGAAGGTCCTTTAATAAAAGGCCGGTCACGGCGCCTGCGTCATTTTTCAGTATTTTCAGCGCCTTCGTGTGATTGCGGATGTCCGCGCCATGTTCGCTCGCGGAGACCGCGTTGCCCGCGCAGAGACGGAACGGGTTGATTCCGTACTCGTCGATTGTTACCGCGCCGACGATGTTCTCCGAGAGGCCGGGCTCGATCTGTCTCGCTTCGGCGGGGCTCAGCCGCGTGTGTTTCTTGCTCTTCTTCAAATGCGCGAAATCGTCGTAACATTCCATGAATGTCTCGACGAGGTCTATCGGATAGGAGTCGCCTTTCATCACGGGCGTGATGAAAGGGATTCTGAAGAGCAGGTGCGGCGCGATCTGCTGAATGAAGCCGCTGTCCGTGCACGACATCTTTGTGGTTTTAACATCGTAGAGAAGATAGCGCAGGCCGCCGTGGATCATGCCCATGCAGGCGCCCGTCGTACCGCCGGCGAAATCCTTTTTCTCGACCAGCATCGTTTTTAGTCCGCGCATCGCGCAGTCGCGCGCCACTCCCGAACCTACAACTCCGCCGCCGATAACCACTACGTCATACGTCGCAACTTCAGTCATAATCCCTCGCCAGCCGCCATATTCTTTCACAGTATACTACCGCAGGCGCCAATTGCCAATGAATAAAGCATGCCCTTTGAAAAACGGCAGGCTCGGGATTAAACAAAAACCAGTCGGTTGCAGCGACACGCGGAAAGAATAAAGCGCTATAATAGCCGCGTAAAACATTTACGATCGGAGTGTTTCGGATGCCGGATGAAAAAAAGAAGATTCTTTTAATAGACACTTTCGGGTTGCTCTACCGTTTTTATTATATTCTGCCGAAGATGAAGACGGCGGACGGCGCGCCGACAAGCGCGATTTACGGGCTGACCCGCGTGCTGATCAAGCTCGCGAACGAGATGAAGCCGGACTACATAGCCGTCGTGATGGAATCGAAATCGCAGACTTTCCGGCACAAGGAATTCGAGGCTTACAAGGCGCATCGCGACCGCATGCCGGACGACCTGCGCTCTCAGTTGCCTATTGTCGATGAACTGCTCGACGCCATCGGCATCGCCACCGCGCGTGTCGAAGGCTTCGAAGCGGACGATGTGATCGGCACGCTCGCGAAGCTTGGCTCCGAAAGCGGCCTTGATGTCGGCGTTATCACAGGCGACAAGGACCTGCTCCAGCTCGTGGACGACAACGTATGCGTCATGATGTCGAAAAAGGGCGTAACGGACATGGACTCCTACGACCGTGAGCGCGTCAAGGAGACGATGGGGGTTTATCCGGAAAATATACCGGATAAAAAGGGGCTCGAGGGCGATTCATCCGACAACATCCCCGGCGTGCCGGGAGTCGGCCCGAAGACCGCCGCGATTCTGCTCGAAAAGTACGTAACGATCGAGAAGCTTTACGAGTCGCTCGACGAGATTGACAAAAAGCCACTTCGCGAGAAGCTGGAAACGAATCGCGAGCTGGCGGCGCTGAGCAAGCGGCTGGCGACGATCGTGCGGGATGTGCCGATGGAGAGCGGCTTCGAGCGGTTCCGCCGCCCGGCTCTCGATCCGGCGGCTCTCGAACCGTTTCTAAAAAAATACGAATTCACAACCATATTAAAGGAAATAAATAAGGCAATTAAAGCCGCAAGCCCGGTCGATGAGCCTGCCGGAACAGTCGGCGAGCAGCTCGAATCGAAATTCCGCGCGGTTTTCACCGAATCGGAAATAGTGAAGCTGTTGGACCGAGCGCGCGCCGCGAAACGGCTTTGCATCGACGTCGAGACCGAAGGACTGGACCCGTTTAATGACAGAATAGTGGGCTACGCGCTGGCGGTCGATCCCGGCGACGCGATGTATGTTCCTGTTCGGCACCGGACAGGCGCCGCGGCTGAGCAGGGCGACATGTTTGGCCCGGCTACGGGAGAGAAAAGCGCCGCCGACGCCAAGGATGACGAAAAACAATTGCCGGCCGCGCGCGTGATGGAACTCCTGCGGCCCGTTCTCGATGACCCGGAGATCGGCAAGTGGGGGCACAATCTGAAGTTCGACCTGTTAATGCTGCGCAACGAAGGCGGGCCGGGCGCCGGCGCGCTTGTCGAAAACGTCGGCTACGACTCGATACTCGCCGCCTATCTCGCTGACCCGGAACTGCGCCGCTACGCGCTGAAACCATTGGCAGAGAACATGCTCGGCGCAAAGTTCCGCACGTATGAGGACATGGTCGGCAAGGGGAAAACGCAGAAGAAATTTTCGGAAGTGCCGATAGAAGACGCCATCGATTACGCGTGCGCGGATGTCGACGCGGTTCTGCGGATCGAAACGGCTCTGACGGAACGGCTTCGCGAGAACGGCCTCGAACGCGTGTTCTCCGAAATGGAAATCCCGCTCGTGCCCGTTCTCGCCGAAATGGAATGGAACGGCATTGCCATAGATAAAAAGGTTCTCGCGAATCTTTCCGACCAGTTCACGTTGCGCGAGAACGCTATCCGTCAGGAAATTCGGCAACTGACCGGCAAGGAATTGAATCTTAATTCGCCAAAGCAGGTCGCGGAACTGCTGTTCGACACGCTGGGACTGCGCAAGGTGCGCAAGGACTCGACGGACATCGCGGCTCTCGAACAACTCGCCGGCGACCATACGGCGGTTCCTTTGCTGATCGAGTACAGACATCTGAGCAAGTTGCGCGGGACGTATGTCGACGCGCTGCCGAAGCTGGAGAACACGCGCACCGGGCGGATTCACACGACGTTCAACCAGACGCTGACCGCGACCGGGCGGCTGTCGTCGTCCGACCCGAATTTGCAGAACATACCTGTTCGTTCGGAAGAAGGCCGCGAAATACGACGCGCGTTCGTGCCCGGCGACTCCTCGAACATTCTGATCTCAGCGGACTACTCGCAGATCGAAATCAGGCTGCTCGCCGAGCTTTCAGAGGATCCGATTCTCATGGACACGTTCAATAAAGGCGAGGACGTCCATACGCGCACGGCGGCGGAGGTGTTCGGCGTTTCGCTGGACGAAGTTTCTAAAGATCAGCGCCGTTACGCGAAGACGATCAACTTCGGACTGATCTACGGAATGCGCGAATTCAGGCTGTCGCAGCAGCTCGGCATCTCGCGACACGAGGCGGCCGATTTCATAGAAAAATATTTCGCGAGATATCCGAAGGTGCGAGAGTTCATAGAGACGACGAAAGCGCAGATTGTGAGCGATGGATACATCACTACGATGTTCGGCCGCAAGCGGACGGTGGACGACGTGAAGTCGGCGAACAAAATGGAGCAGGAGGCGGGCCTGCGAGCGGCGTTCAACACGCGCCTGCAGGGGACGGCGGCGGATATCATGAAGATGGCTATGATCCGCGTGTATAAAAAAACACGCGCCGCCGAGCTGGACGCCAAACTGCTGTTGCAGGTGCATGACGAACTTGTGTTCGAGGCGGCGAAGGATAAGGTTGCCGAGGTAGCGGCGATAGTGCGCGAGGCTATGGAGAGCGCGGGCGAGGGATGGGTGGATTTCAAGGTGAAGCTTGTCGCTGACGTGAAAGCCGGCCCGAACTGGCTGGATATGGAAGCGATCTGAAAGGCAGTGGCGAGCGGTCAGGGAAAAAATGAATGGCGGCGCGGGAAATCGCGCGAAGTGTGAAAAAGTTTGAAAGGATTTTAAGGGAGACTTATTAAAGTTTTCCTTAAGACACAGGAAATATCCGTATGGTGTCGAGGCTGAGTTATGAGGATTGTAAAAACATGCTTGCCGGGCGGCGGCTGCCGTGCGCGTTTGTCGATATGGACGCGTTCGACGGGAATCTGATGAAACTGATCGGCATGATGGGCGCCTCGGATAAGACGATGCGGGTTGCGACCAAGTCGGTGCGCTCGGTGGATATGCTTAAGCGCCTATTTGAAAAAGGCGGCGGACGCCTTAAAGGGATAATGTCGTTTACGGTTGAAGAGGCGGATTTTCTTTCGCGACAAGGTTTCGACGACCTTCTCGTGGCGTATCCGAGCGTGCAGAAAACGGATATGGATTTAATGTGCGGAATGGCGAAGCGCGGGATAGACGTTTCGATAGTTGTCGACAGCCCGGAGCATGTGCGGGCGCTTGGCGAGGCGGGACGCGAGGCGGGCATCGAGTTGCAGGCGATAATAGAGGTTGATATGAGTTATCGCCCGGCGGGCGAAGGCGCGCACATCGGAGTGCGGCGCTCGTCGATCCGGTCGGGACCGGCGGCGCTTGCCGTCGCGCGCGAGACGCAGCGGGTTGGCGGCGTTCGGGTAGCCGGCATTATGGGCTACGAGGCGCAGATCGCCGGCCTGACGGACAAAAACCCATTCACTACATCCATGAATCCGGTGAAGCGGATAATCAAACATCTTTCGAAGCCGGACGTATTGCGGACGCGCGACGGAGTTGTCCGCTACCTGCGCAACCACGGCTTTGAGTTGCGGATAGTCAATGGGGGAGGCACAGGCAGCGTAAGCTTTACGTCGGGCGACGAGGAAGTCACCGAGGTCGCCGCCGGGTCGGGCTTCTACTGCCCGCATCTGTTCGATTATTATTCCGATCTCGATCTCGAACCGGCTGCGTTTTTCGCGCTGCAGGCGGTGAGGCAGCCTGCGCCGGGAATGGCGGCGTGCGCCGGGGGCGGCTACATAGCGTCGGGCGAGATAGGGCTCGACCGTCTTCCGGTTCCCTTTCTGCCGAAGGGGAGCGAACTGTTGAAACTCGAAGGCGCGGGCGAAGCGCAGACGCCCGTAGTTCTGAAAAAGGGAACGCATTTGCGGATCGGCGATCCGGTGATATTCCGGCACGCGAAAGCGGGCGAGTTGGCGGAGCGGTTTAATGAATTGCTGCTTGTCGAAAATAAAAAGATCGTCGGATCGGCGCTGACATACCGGGGCATGGGCATGTGTTTCTTATAATCCGAGAATCCGGAACGGGGATGCAAGCGCTCGGAGAATCGACTCCCTCTTTTGAAATGAAATAAAATGATGTAAAATTGAACGGCTCCGGGCGGACGCGGGCGAAGCGCCGCCGGAAAAGGAATGAAGAATGTCCGGATTGAGCATGGTGACAGGCGGCTGCGGATTTCTCGGCCGCGCGCTCGTCGAACGGCTTGTGAAGAAAGGCCGGAGCGTGCGCGTGTTCGACATCTGCTGCGACCGCGAGCCGGTGGAAGCCGTCGAATATGTGATGGGAGATCTGCGGGATCCCGCGGACACCGATCTCGCATGCGATGGCGTCGACACCCTGTATCACCTCGCGGCCGAACGGTTCGGGACAAATGGCGACCTCATCCGGGATGTGAATATAGACGGGACTGCGAATTTGCTGGAAAGCGCCGCGCTGACGGGAGTGAAGACGCTCGTGTTCGCTTCGTCGACGGCGGTTTATGGAACTCCGCCGGCCGAGCTTCCATGCCCGGAAATGGCGCCGCTTGTTTCGAGCGAGCCGTTCTCTCTCTCGAAGATAGTCGGCGAGGAAATGTGTTTTTCGATGCGCGAGCGGACGGGCATGAAGGTGACGGCGATCCGGCCTCCGACGATACTCGGTCCCGGTTTCGGCGACGAGCAGGTTCTTAAATGGATAGTGGATCGCGCGCTCAACAACCAGCCGGTTTTCATCCTCGGCGGCGGGCGTACGCGGCGCCACTATGTCGATGTGATGGATTGCGCGGACGCGCTCATTGCGGCGGCGGACTGCGCGGAAGCGGACGGAATGAGCTTCAATGTCGGTTTTGACAAGGCGCACACGGACGAGCAGTTCACGAAGTCGGCGCTTCACGCGGCGCGCTCGTTCTCGATTTCAATACCCGTGCCGCAGACGGTGATCGAGATCGGCTTGAAAGCCGCGCGCGCGATCGGCCGCAACGATTTGTTCCCGGAAGCGAATGAAAACATATTTGTCGATTCATACTATGATACGAGCAGCGCTAAGGCTGTTCTCGGCTGGCGTCCTGAAAAAACCCTGCCGGTCACGCTCTATGAATTCATGCGCTGGTACAGGCGCAAGCTAATGCGCCGCGAAATGAAATGAGCTGAACAATCTTCCAAATCGAAAAAAAGGGGCGGATTCAAACCGCCCCTTTTCCATTTGTTTGTTTTCTAAATAGCGACAAATTACTCAGGATTAAAAAACTTACTTTCCGACCAGAGCGTCGAGCGCCGCAGTGATAGTTCTCTCCTGTTGAAGGCCGACAAAACGATTCGCTTCGCGGCCGTCTTTGAAGATAATAAGAGTCGGGATTCCGGAGATTCCGAATTTTCCCGGAGTCGCCTGATTTTCATCTACGTTCATTTTCCCGATTTTCGCCTTGCCCGAGTATGCGCCGGCGATTTTGTCGACAATAGGTCCCTGAGAACGGCAGGGCCCGCACCACGCCGCCCAGAAATCAACCAGAGAAACCCCGGTTTTTATCTCTTCAGCGAAGTTTGCGTCTGTAAAAATAGTTTCTGCCATTTTAATCCCTCCCCGATTTTTCACTTCCTCTTGTATAACCAATCGGGCGTCCGGTTTGTTTCATGAAGCGGAAATTTATTCATGCAATGCGAAAGCGCGGCATTAAAAACGATAATAATATTGTTGCGAGTCGTGAACGCTTAAATCTCTCCCCCTAAAACAACGGTCGGGAAGACGTTTGTTTTATTCGCGAAGCGGACGGCGTCCTCTGGCGTTCCTCTGAAAAAATAAAATGTCCAGCTATGAACGCCGTTGGGCGGTTTGCGCATATCGAAGGAAATTGTCGGCTCGTCGAAACCGAAGCGCGGCGATACGTGAACGATGTCTGTTTTCTTGATGATGAACAGATCGTCGTCGAGAGCGATGAGGCCGTTCGAGGCGGGGATATAAAACGACCCGGTTTCGGATTTGAAAGCGGAGGTTGGATATTTCACGTAGGCGTCTTCGAGCAAAGATGGCGAATAGATGAGGAAGTCCGTCTTGCGCGGGAAGATCAGGCGTGTGTTGTTTTTGAACCAGTTGGTTGTTTTGAATTTTACGTCGAGTTGCGTAATGTTGTCGCTTATTTTAAAGCAAGCATGGCTTTTTTTTTCTATGTCGCCGGTAAGTTTGTAATCGACGGGGCAGGCGGTTTCGGGGCGCTTTGATTCGGCGGGCGCGGCGAGGGTGAGTTCGCCGGAAGCGATGTTGACGGTAAGGGTTTTTGTTTTGAGCAGCTCTTTAGCGCGGTTCGCGATTTTTTCGGCGAGCGCATTCGCGCCGGCCGAATTTGTCTGGCTGTATTTGATCTCTACGGGCATGGGGGTCCAGCCGGTGGAGTCGCTGACCTCCGCCTGGCATTGCAGTCGCCAAGCTTCTGCGAGAACCGGTTCGAGATCGGCGGCGTCTTTTTCGAATCCGAAGTCGCGCAGATAATCGATTATGATCTGGGCGGCGGCAAGTTTGTGTCGCACGCGGACGTTCGCCGTGAGAATCTCATTGTCGCGCTCAAACTGCGCACGGTAGTCGCCCATCCAGCGGAAAAGACTGTCGGTGTCTTTCGGCTGCCAGTCGCCGTCGAACATAGGTTCGAGCTGAGCGGGTTTCACGCCTGCCTCTTTCAGTTCAGCCACATAGTTAGCGATCGTGCCGATTTTGTAACCCTGCGTTTCGAGGCCTTTGAGTTCATCCTCGTATTCTTTCATCTTTTCCGGTTTGTATTTAAAATAAATCGAGTAAGGAGTCGCCCTGCCGGTGGGGAGCAGTTCAGCGTCGTCCATGTAAGACCAAGCCGTATGCACCGAGGCTTCTCCTTCGTAATCGACGCCTTTAGCGCCGATTACGACGTAAGTATTATTTAGCCTGTAGTAAGGCGCGGCATTTTTTTCGCCATGCGCGTAGCGGTAGAGATTTTTGGGCAGAACGAGCGTTTTGAAACCTTTGTCGGCCATGAAAGAGGCGAGCCCTTCGCCGAACTGGCCTTCCTGTGTAAATACGGTGGTCGACTGAATCAGGCCGTGTTTTTCGAACACCTTTTTATTTATGCGGTCGCTCCAGTCGGTGTCGAGCCGTGGGTAGGCGAGGAAAAGCTGGTCGGCGTAATGGAAGCTGACGAGGTCGATCTGGCGGCGGTTGACCAGTGTTTTGAGTTTTTCGAAAATCGCCGGATAGCGTTTTGCGGTCTCTTCGATCATGTAGCCCTGCATCTCGACATCGACGCCCCAATCGGGATGCGCGAGGAAAAAATCGAGGACGGGATCGAGACTTTGAACGATGATTTTGTTTTCGATTTCGGTGTCGCCGGCGACATACTGAAGATTGTAGTGAAGGATGGCGAGCGCGTATTTGATATCTTTGGATGAGGCGGGAGCGGCGAGAAAAGAGAGGGCCGCAGCGGTGAGAACGATTGCTGAAAAGAAACGTTTCATGGCATACCTCCGAGATTGCGCCGGCAACCGGGGCTGCGAAGCCCGGCGCGGGTGATTTTTATATTATCACAACGAGCGTCGAAGCGCTATAATTCCCGAATCATAACAAGCCCGCAGCCGGCGGCGAAGAGGGGAACTGCATGAACTATCTGATTAAACACAAAGGGCAGAAGGGCCACATACCGGTTGTAAAACCGGGCGACGGCGGTCTTGGGTTGATTTCGTTCGACCTGTTGTTTTTTGAGCAGGGCATGGAATACGCGGAAGACACGGGCGGAAACGAAGTGTGCCTGGTGATAATCGGCGGCAAATGCTCGTTCGAGTCCGGCGGGCGGCGGTGGGAGAACGTCGGCGCGAGAGAGGATGTTTTTGCGGGCGCGGCGACGGCGCTTTTTGTGCCGCCCCAAAATTCGTTTCGCGTGGAAGCGACGGACGCGGCTCCCGTGGAGATCGCCGTTTTGCGGTGTCCGTCCGCGGCGTCAGGCGGCCCGGTTTTCATCCCGCCGGAGAAGGTCAAGATCGCAGAACGAGGCAAAGAAAACTGGACCCGTTTCGTGCATGACATAGTCGACAAAGATGTTCCGGCGGGGACGATGCTTGTCGGCGAGACGTTCAGCCCGTCTGGCAACTGGTCGTCGGCGCCGCCTCATTGCCACGATGTTGACGATCCGCCGCGGGAGACCAACCACGAGGAAATTTATTTCTTCAAGTGCAAGCCAACGCAGGGTTTTCAGGTGATTCGGTTATACACTGACGACAATTCTCTGAACGAGACCTACACCGTCGAGAACAACGATTCGGTGATTATCACCCGGGGGTATCACCCGGTGGCGGCGGCGCCGGGCTACCGTGGTTATTATCTATGGATTCTCGCCGGCAAAGAGCGGACGATCTGCCCGCGCGACGACCCGCGGCACAAGTGGCTGAAAGACGCCTAAAGTCTCTTTCCGGCGTCCGAAACCGGATTTTCAACTAAATTTTCATCTTAATTCTATACTTGTGTTAGTTATTTTGTGTTATTATATCTTGTCAATTGAGTAAATTGTGAGCCGGCGAGAGGCTGAGTTTAGCTTTTATTACGCCCGACCGGCGGAGCTGCGATAGGGAATGGAATTATTGCATAGATTTGAAGAGAGTCTGAACGCCTATAACCGGGCGTCCGGGTTGATGGATAAGGGCCGGCTTGAAGAAGCGGAGGCGCTGCTTCAGACCGCGCTGTCGCTCTATCCGCGCGAAGCGCTGATGGACGGCGATATGGACATAGATCCGGATATAAAAGATTCCTTCGAAACGTTATTTGGAAATATTCGGGACAGACTTGAGACGATCGCGGCGCTGAAAGGCGGACCGAGACTCGGTTCTCCGTTTGTGACAAGCCTGCGGGAACTTGTCGCGCGCAACGTGGCGAAAAAGCGGGAAACACTCGCCGAAGAACCGCTGCCGGAATTCACTTCGTTTGAATCGGAGCAGGGCGAATCATCCGATCATTATTACGAGGATACAGAAAAAGAAGCTGCAATCTCCGAGCCGGAAACGCCGGCGGCGGCTGAACACGAAAAAGCCCCGGAGCATTTTGAGCCGCTCGTGGAATATAGCGAGGAAGAATTTCCTGATATTTCGGAAGTCGCGCCCGAAAAAGAAGAGTTTCCTGACATAGAGGCCGACTTCAGCGAAGCTGTCGCTGGCGCGGTAGAAAAAACAACGGCAGCCGTGAAGCATGTTATTGAGCCGGAAGTTGAAGAATCGGCGTCTGGGCGGGTGGAATTCGAAGAGTCCGCACAGTCGGACGCCGGAGCTCTTGAAGAAGCGATCGAATCCGCACTGACAATTGAAGAAGAAAAAGAGCCTGCGGCTCCCTCCGCGGAACTTGAAGAATATCAAGCCGGCAAACAAGAGGAAGAAGAGCATTCTGGAGAGCGGCAACCGCCTGTAGAGCCTGAGTTGTCGGATGAAGAGGTGATCAGGAAAGTCAGCGATCTCGCGGACCACATCGCTGATTCGCTTAGGACGACGCCGAAGGAGCAAGAGGATGATTTCCCGGCGCCGCCTGTTGATATCCAGCTTGAGCAGCCGATCGAAGAGTCGCCCGCGCCGCCGCCAGTGGTTATCACGGAGGAGCCGCCGGCGGAAGAACCGCCAGATGCGGAGGCAGTCGCGGAAACGCATTCCGAGCATGATGAAGAGTCCTCGGCGGCGCAACCCGAACAGTCAACTGAGGAGGAGCCGACGGAAGCCATGCCAACTGAAAAGCAGCCTGGAAAGCAAAATCCGTTCAAGACGGTCGCATCAAAAATCAGTTCCATTTTCGCAAAAAAGAAAAAAGAAAATGAAACGCCGGCCGCCGAACCTGCGGCTGAGCCTGAGATTTTAGAACAACCGGCGGAAGCGGTTGAGCTGGTTGTTGAGCCCGAACCTGAGGAGCCGGCGCCTGAACCGGAGCCCGCAAACGAGGAAGAGGAAGATGAAGAGGCGCTGCTCAGCGCCGACGAGATGAAGGCGCTTAAGGCGAAGTCACAGAAGAAGCCGATAATAACGGTGGAAGCGACGGTGGATTTCTCAGGCGTCTTCGGAACGATAATAATTGTGATCATGTTCGGCGTGGGGATATACCTGTTCGCTCAGAATTATTTATCCACTACAGCGATGGATACGGCGTATAAACGCACTGAGGAAGCCGCGAAACAAAAGATTACCGGCATGGACGAATTGTTGGCCGGCGCGCAGACCTACAAGGAATTTTTGTCCGACTCCGCCAATGTTAACGACACGATGCCGTTTATTGTCGCCGGCTGGGGGGCTTCCCTGCAAAATGATAAGAACGGCCGCGCTGATGCGGCTGAGATGATATGGATTTTCAAAAAACAGGGTTTGAAATCGGAGTTGCTGGACGAAGAAGCGGCCGGCTCGCTGATGGCGGCGATGAATGTTCGGATAGAAACGGGAAGGCCGGAGATTGCCTGTGAGCAGTTCAGTATGGCGGCAAACCTTCTCGCTGAAAACAGTCTGCCAGCCGCTCAACGCCGTCTCTACGGAATGAGACTCGCAAAGATCGGATATGCGTTATCGGGGAAAGAAGCGCCCAAGACGCCGAAGGACGCGAAAGCGGCGCGCGAGGTTTTGGTGAAGATGGCAGCAATGAAAGAATATCTGCCGGCAAGCGAAAACGCTGTTATACAGAGAAAAGCGCTCGGCGCCTCGGCTCAGGCGGTGTTGGAAGGCCGGACGGCGTTAAAGAACGGCGACCTTGAGCAGGCGAAATCACTGGCGGCGCAGGCACTGCGGCTGAACCCGGAATCGCGGGACGCCGCAGAGCTGATTAAAAGCATGAAAGAGGATGTGAAAAAATAATCATGTCGGAAATAGAACAGATAATCGAAGGGACGGGCGGATACGATTACCTCATTCGTTCGATCTCTATTGTAACACTGCTTTACGAGCGTGGAATCCTCAAAGAACTGCTGGAAGAGGGAAGGCTGAGCGAAGAGGATATTGACCTTCGCGCGTCGCTGTTGCGGCAGCGTTATCCGGAAGTCGTGCAGTCGGCGCCGGAACCCGAGGAAGAACCCGAAGAATTGGAAGAGTTTGAATAACTGAACCGCCCGCGCCCAGCGTCGGGCAGGCTCAAGAAATAGAAAAGCAAACGGCCGGAAGGCGATAAGAAAGGAGTTTTAAGATGGCTCAGAGGAAGTTCATGCTTAGCGAAAAAGAGATTCCGAAAAGTTGGTACAACATCATGCCGGATCTGCCGCGGCCGATGGACCCGCCGCTACATCCGGGGACGCGCGAGCCGATTGGACCGGATGCGTTGGCTCCGATATTCCCGATGGGGCTCATCATGCAGGAAGTCAGCGCGGACCGCTGGATTACGATCCCGGATGAAGTGATGGACATATATTCACTGTGGCGCCCGACACCGCTGTACCGCGCGCTGAACCTCGAAAAGGCGCTCAAAACAAACGCTAAAATTTATTACAAATATGAAGGCGTCAGCCCGGCAGGCAGCCACAAGCCGAACACCGCAGTGGCGCAAGCTTACTATAACAAAAAAGAAGGCGTAAAACGCATCTCGACCGAGACCGGCGCCGGCCAGTGGGGTTGCGCGCTCAGTTTCGCATGCAAGCTCTTCGACATCGAGTGCATGGTATACATGGTAAAAGTCAGCTTCGAGCAGAAGCCATACCGCAAGTCGCTGATACAGTCTTGGGGCGCGAAAGTTATTCCGAGCCCAAGCACGACTACGAACGCCGGGCGGGCTGTTCTCGCCAAGGATCCGGACTCGACAGGAAGCCTCGGCATCGCGATAAGCGAGGCAGTGGAAGACGCGGTCGGCCGCGAGGACACGAAGTACGCGCTCGGAAGCGTTCTGAACCACGTGTGTTTGCACCAGACGGTGATCGGACAGGAATGCCAGGCGCAGTTCGCGCTGACCGGCGACTATCCGGACATCGTTGTCGGCTGCCACGGCGGCGGAAGCAACTTCGCCGGCCTGACCTTCCCGTTCGTTCGCGAAAAGATGGAAGGAAAGAATATCAGGTTAATCGCGGCGGAACCGAAATCATGTCCGTCGCTTACAGAGGGCAAATACGAATATGATATTGGCGATGTGGCCGGTTTCACGCCGCTGATGAGGATGTACACACTCGGCCACGATTTCGTGCCGCCGTCCATTCACGCCGGTGGACTGCGCTATCACGGCGCTTCGCCGCTCGTCAGCCTTCTATTGAATGAGGGGTTGATTGAAGCGGTCGCGTACGAACAGAAAACCATATTCGAATCCGCCGTGCTATTCGCGAGAACTGAAGGAATTGTCCCGGCGCCGGAATCGGCGCATGCGATCCACGGCGCGATCGCCGAAGCGCTAAAGTGCAACGAGAGCGGGGACTCGAAAACGATTCTGTTCGGGCTGAGCGGCCACGGACATTTCGACATGGGTTCCTATGACGCGTTTTTTGAAGGGAAAATGTAACCGGGTCGGCGGTCCGCCGCGAATGGCGCCGCGGACTTGATTTTGCAGTCCGATTCGTTCAAAATTTTTTGAAGAGCGCCCGGACAAACCGTCCGGGCGCCGCAAACCGTGTGGCTTCGTCACCGAAGGCGTCGCAGTTATGAACGTGCTCGTTCTAAACGCAAGCTATGAAGTGTTGAACATCACGGGATGGCAGCGGGCCATCTGCCTGATATTTTCGGGCAAGGCGGAAGTGCTCGAAGAAAGCGACCGTGTCGTATGTTCGACTTCTTTGGAATTTCCAATGCCTTCCGTCATAAGGATGAATTACTACATTAAGAAACCGCGACTGAGCGTTCCCTTCTCGCGAAACAATATTTTCATGAGGGACCGCTACACCTGCCAGTACTGCGGGCGGACGCGCAAGAGTTACGACCTGACGCTGGACCATGTGGTTCCGCGCTCACACGGCGGCGACACCTGTTGGGAGAATCTCGTCTCGGCATGCCGCCGCTGCAACATAAAGAAAGGCAGCAGAACGCCCGAAATGGCCGGAATGAAGCTTTTCAAGACGCCGCGGGCGCCCCAGTTCACTCCTTCCATTCAGGGCAGTTACAGAAATGAATGGGAAAAATATATTCCCTACACAGTGGCCCTGCCCGAAGAGGTCCACTGACTCGTTTCCAGCCGCGCGCTCCGCTTTGTGCCTTCTATGAAAATCGAGATTGTTAATTACGAACCCAAATACCGGGACGACATCCGGAAAATCGTCTATTACACCGGCTTCGGCGGCGAGTCCGTGGAGCCGTTCTACGACGATCTCGAATCGTTCGCCGATATGAATTCGCTCTATTACACCGACTGCGACGACCGGCACAACTACATGGCGCTCGTCGACGGCGAGACGGCCGGCTACCTGCTCGGCTGTCCGGACACGGGCGCTTACATCAGGCGGATGCAGACGGAAGTCGGCCCGTTGATGATTCGAAAGTTGCTTTCGGGCGAATACAAGGTCAGCCCGCTCGTCATGAAGTTCACTCTGAAGACAATCGCCGCCGCGCTCCGAGGCGAGTTCGCTTCTGCGCCGCTCGATCTTTACCCGGCGCATCTGCACATCGATTTCTACGAACAGTACCGGCGCATCGGCATCGGCTCGAAGATCATGAACGTTTACTTCGAATATCTGCGCAGCCTCGGAATCAGCGGCGTGCATCTCGGCACGTCCTCGTTCCACCGCTCCGCGCTGCCTTTCTATGAGAAATTGGGATTTCAAATGCACAGGAAATCGCGCGTGACGGATCACATGTATAAAAAGGCGACGCAGGAGGACATGTACAGCATCACGTATGTGAAGAAACTGTAGAAGGCGACAAATTTTATTAAAGGATAAAGACATGCCATACATTCCACACACGGACGCGGAGCGCAAGGAGATGCTCGGCTCGCTGGGGCTCGATTCGATCGACGGTCTATTCGACTACATCCCCAAATCGCTCGCGCCCAAATCGTTTGATTTGCCGAAAGGCAAATCTGAGTTTGAGGTTCAGCGGCGGCTGCAGGCGCTCGCCGCGAAGAACGCCACTGAACTGGTCTGTTTCGTCGGCGGCGGGTTCTACGACCATTACGTGCCGGCCGCGGTGGACGCTATCGTCTCGCGCAGCGAGTTCTACACCGCGTACACGCCCTACCAGCCGGAAATATCGCAGGGCACTCTGCAGGCGATCTATGAGTACCAGACCGCGATCTGCCGGCTCACGGGCATGGAAGTCGCCAACGCGTCGCTTTATGACGGCGGCACCGCGCTCTATGAGGCTTCGATGATGGCGGTGCGCTCCACGGGCCGCCGCAAGATAGTAGTCTGTCAGGGCGTTAGCCCCATCTATCGCGTCATGCTCGCTTCCTACACCACGAACCTGCACTTGCAGTTCGTCGAGATTCCGGTCGACGGCGGCCTGATCGACCGCAAGAAGATGAAGGCGGCGATCGATTCCGACACTGCCGCGGTCATCGTGCAGAATCCGAATTTCTTCGGATGCGTGGACGATTTCACTGATGTGTCCGAGGCGGCTCATGCAGCCGGCGCGCTCGTTGTCTGCTCGGCTTATCCGCTTTCGCTCGGCCTCATCAAGCCGCCAGGCGATATGAACGCAGATATCGTCACCGGCGAAGGCCAGAGCCTCGGACTTCCGCTTTCATTCGGCGGTCCCTATCTCGGATTCATGGCTACGAAGATGAATCAGGTCCGTAAGATGCCCGGCCGCATCGTCGGCGCGACGACTGACACCGAAGGCCGTCGCGGTTTCGTTCTCACCCTCCAGACGCGCGAGCAGCATATACGCCGCGACAAGGCCACGAGCAATATCTGCTCCAACGAGGCGCTCTGCGCTCTTTCCGCGCTTGTTTACATGTCGCTGCTCGGCAAGGAAGGCCTGCGCGATGTCGCCGGCCTGTGCGCCGAAAAGGCTGCATACATGCGCAAACGCTTCTCCGAAATTCCCGGCGTCTCTATTAAATATCCGGCGCCGGTTTTCAACGAGTTCACTATCGAACTCCCGTGCGACGCCGGCGCAGTCATCGGCATGCTGATCGAAAAAGGTTTCGCCGCCGGTTTCCCGCTCGGCCGCTATTACAAGGGCATGGAGAATTCGATGCTCGTCGCTGTAACCGAAAAAAGGACAAAAGAAGAGATCGGCCGCCTCGCCGAAGCTCTCGAGGAGGCTCTGTCATGAAACTTATCTATGAAAAAAGCGTTCCCGGACGCCGAGGCGTACGCTGCCCGGATAGCGACGTCAATACTAAGATAGACATCCCCGAAACGCTGCTGCGCAAGGAACCGGCCGCGCTGCCGGAAGTCTCCGAACTCGATGTCATCCGCCATTTCACGGCGCTTTCGCGCAGGAACCACGGCGTGGACACCAATTTCTATCCGCTCGGCTCCTGCACGATGAAGTACAATCCGAAGCTCGGCGAGCAAGTGAGCCGGCTCGACGGGTTCGCGGCGCTGCACCCGCTGCTTCCCCAACTCCTTCGCGGCGGCATGCTCACGCAGGGCGCGCTGCAGGTAATTTACGACACCGGCCATCTCCTCTCCGAGATAACCGGCATGGACGAGTTCACGATGCAGCCGATGGCGGGCGCGCACGGCGAACTCACGGGTATTATGTTGGTCGCCGCCTATCACAAGGCGATGGGCAACAAGAAAACAAAGGTCATCGTTCCAGACTCGGCGCACGGCACGAACCCGGCGAGCGCCGCGATCGCGGGCTACTCGGTCGTCACCGTGCCTTCGAACGAACGAGGCGTCATGGGCGTCGAGGAATTCAAGAAAGCGCTCGACGACGAAACGGCGGCGGTGATGCTGACGACGCCGAACACGCTCGGGCTGTTCAACACCGATCTGCCGCAGATTGTCGAGCTCGCGCACAAAGCGGGCGCGCTGATGTATTACGACGGAGCGAACCTGAACGCGATCCTCGGCCGCGCGCGGCCCGGCGATCTCGGCTTCGACGTCGTGCACCTTAATCTGCACAAAACTTTCGCCACTCCGCACGGCGGCGGCGGCCCCGGCGCCGGACCGGTCGGTGTCCGCGAAAAGCTGATTCCGTTCCTGCCGATCTCCCGCGTCGTGAAACGCTCGGACGGCACATTCGCGCTCGACTACGACCACCCGCAGTCAATAGGCTATATCGCGCCGTTCTACGGCAACTTCGGCGTTATCCTCAAGGCCTACTCTTACATGCTTACGCTCGGCCGCGAGGGGCTGATCCGCGTCAGCGAGAATGCCGTTCTCAACGCGAACTACCTTAAGAACAAGTTGAAAAAACATTATGAACTGCCCAACGACCGCATGTGCATGCACGAGTTCGTGCTTTCCGCCGATCGGCAGATGAAGAACGGCGTCCGATCTCTCGACATTGCTAAGGCGATTATCGACCGCGGCTATCACCCGCCGACGATTTATTTCCCGCTCATCGTGCACGAGTCGATGATGATCGAGCCGACTGAGACTGAATCAAAGGAGACGCTCGACGCTTTTGCTGAGATCATGATTGAACTCGCGGAACTCGCCGAGACGAATCCGGACGCTCTTCGCAACGCGCCGGTCACGACGCCTGTCTCAAGGCTCGACGAAGTCAAAGCGGTTAAGAATATGGATTTCTCTTTGCCTGAATAAGAGCAGATTGATATTTTTTCGAATGATTCAAAGAGCGGCCTTCGGGCCGCTCTTTTCGTTTTCGGGATAGATACGCGCGCCGCCTTTCGATATAATCTATTCTGAACGTCGATAAAACACTATGGAGCATTCAATGAATTTCTCAGTTGACAAACAGACCCGCATTTATGCCGACAAAACAGGGTTGGCAATCTGGTTTCTCACGGCGGCGAACTTTGCTTTTTTCATTCAGGCGCTGCGCGACATTCTTATCGCGCCTGGCATTTTGCCGGAGATAATGCCGCTGGTGATAGGGCTTCTTGTTTCGCCCATCGCCGCCGTCATTCTGACATGGTTGTGGAAACCGCCGGCGTCAGTGATTATAGGGACAGCCGCCGTGATAGCTGGAAGGGCTCTTCTTTTCTCGCCGAACATTCAGGTTTATTTTATAGCCGAGATCACGGCATTCGCCGGGTTTTCGATCTTTTTTGTCGGCCTGATTTCGCTGGTGAATCAGTGGGCTGTTCCGGATGGCGAGCGCTTGAAAGGCGCGGCATTAATCTCCGCCGGTTTAGTCTTCGCGGCGGCGTTTCAGCTTTTTCTTCGTTACCGGAACGAGACATACAAATTAGAGGTCGTGATCGGATTAAGCCTGCTGGCTGCGGTGTGCGCGCTGAAAACGGTCGCTGCTGTCAGGAGCATGTCCGGAGGAAATGTTTTTATCGGCTCTCGCGGCGCGGCGCCGGCGCTGAAAACCTTTGCTCTCCTGCTATTGGGCGCGCCGATGTATTTCCTTCTGACGGTTTTCGGGAAGCCCGAGATTCTGGCAGCGAGAAGCGCGGCGTCTTACAGCGCCGTTGTTATGGCGGTTTTCGCTGGACTGGGCTCGGCCTGCGCGGCGGCGCTTTTCTGGGAGTCGGCGGGCGCGGCGGCGAGGAAGGCGTTGGGCGCATTGTTGTTGATAGGCAATATAGCCGCTTGCGCATATTTCTATTTTCTCTATCAAATCCCGGAGGCGGGCTGGCAACTCGCGGCGGTCGCGGCCTCAGCGGCGGTCGCCGGACTCGATCTATATAGAATCATTGCCTTCGCGGTATCGCAGCGTTCGCGCTGGCTGACGCCTGTCGCGGGCCTTTCGCTCGCCGCCGCCGCTCTTGTCGTAGTGGGGGTTGAAAACGCCGTTCTTATCGAAAATCATATTTCGCCGCTTTCGGCCTGGATTATGGCGCCGCTTGCAGCGTTTGCGCTGCTGACGGCGTTTTCCGTAATGCCTAAGAGGGACGGAAATCCTGCTAAGCGACATTCCGGCATATTCTTTGCGCTGGCGCTTATATTGATTTATCCTCTTGGCGTTTTATTTCATTTTTTCGCCGCGAGAGGCGTTTTTGCGGATGCGCCGCTCAAGGTTGAGCCTCTCGTATTTGCAAGCCTCTACACGTGGTATGCGACGCCGGACGGCGTTCTCGGAAGAACTTACCCGGGAATTGATTTCAAGAAGGAAGGCGCTCCGTCTGATTTCGTCACCGAAGTTTCTAAAATGAATTCGCTGACTGCCGGCGGCGGTTCGGGACTCTATGAAATAGCAGGAGTTTCAGACGGCAATGATATGAATGCCTTCACGATCGGATTTGATTTCGCGGCGGCAATTCTTCAAAGCAAGCCGCACACTTATATTACGATCGCTTACAAACTTAACAGGGCTTCGAAACCGCTATTTCTTGAAATCACAGATGGCGGAAAAGCCTATACTGCGACACTGCCCGGCCAGACTCAGATGGCGCCTGTGCAGCTCGACTGGCCTTATGATTTCAAAGCGAAAGCCGCGACCGGCAAATTACCGGAAGGCGCAGCGCATCTCTCGATAGCGCTTAGCGGCGACACGTCTGGCCCTCGCACAATGACGATCGATTATCTGCGTTTCTCCCGATGGGGCCATTACGACGAGGACTACCGCGCCTACTACGACAAGGCTAAGAAAGTGTATTACAACGATCCTCCGTACACACTGGCTACCGCGCACCGCGTCCAATATACAGGCAAACAGTGGCCGGACATCAAGCCGTACTCGCCGAATGGTTATTACGATTCGCTCGATCCGGATGTCATGGAGTCGCAGTTGAAGCTGATGGTTAAGGGCGGTATCGACGTTGCGATGTATATGCATCCGGACGCCACCTCAACGATCAAAATGGGGATGGACATCATAAGGCGCGAAAAGCTTCCGCTGCGCGTCGCGTGGTACTACCATGTCGACGACGAAAACAGTTTGATACAAGGCATTAAGGACATAGCGGGAGACCCTTTATACCTGAAAGTTAAAGGCCGGCCGGTCGTCATTCTCGGCAGGACCGGCATGCGCTATCTGCCGCATGCGCGGTTTATTCAAAAGCTGAATAAAATCCGCGCCGCCGGCATTTTCGTCGTCGGCGACAATTACGCGCCGCCGAAAGAGGAAATGCTCTCGCTGATGGACGGCCACTATTATTACGACACGACGGGTTTTTACCGCTCCCGATGGGGCGGCCGCGATATTCAGGTCTCCAAGCCGGACGGCAGTTTCAGGACCGGTTACGGCCATCTGCGAACGATATTTGAAGCGATATCGCTTATAACGCACGCGCACGGCGGCGTTTTCCTCGCGACCGTTATACCGGCCTGCGACAACCTCGCCGTCCATGGCTATCTGGGCAGCCCTCTCGCCGACGGGCATCCGGGCACGGTTGTCAAAAGGCAAAATGGCGCGACATACGCCGAGACCTGGCAGGCGGCGATCGACGCGAAAGCGGACTGGGTTGATATTGTCTCTTGGAATGAGCTCCACGAGGGCACGGAGATTGAGCCGACGATGGAAGACGGCGTCCGCTATGTCGAACTCACGCGCGAGTGGTCGAAAAAATTCCACGCGGCGCGCGCCGCGAAATAATCCGGCGTCAATATTATCTTGTAGGATCGCGGCATGCCGCGCCCTAAGCCGGGTCCAATGCTTCAGCGAAAATGCGGCTTAATACTTCGGAATGTGCTTAAGGTAATTCATAAGGATTGAGAAAAGCCAGAACATAAAAATGAGAAATACGATAAACGAGACGGCTGAAGAAGCGATCACGATTATCTGAGCCTTCGGGCCGAGCGCGTTTTTAATGCTGGAAGATAATGTTGACTGCTGTTTATTTCGTTTGCTTTTCAGTTCCGCGAATTGGGCGTCGAACTGCTCTAAGACGCGGCGCGCTTCCGGTGAGATCGGAGTGATTTTGTCGGCCGTCGCCGGTTGGGCCGCGGGTTTTGCGGCCGCGCGCGTCTGATCGGGAAAGGCCTCAACGGGACTGGCGCAGCACGGACAGAATTTGAACCGCCCTTCGAGCGGCTCGCCGCATTGCGAGCAGAATCGCGCGTTTGCCATAACAAGCCCCGCTGTTTTTAAGATCTGATTATACCGGTCTTCGGAATGAGTGTAAAACGCGGCGGGACGCAGCCGGTTTGTTGCCCGTCTGTCTTTTCGGGGTTACAATAGACTATCCGAATAATAAGAAGGAGAACCGGCATGGCTCGAACAGAAATCGAAACACGCGGAGAATTGGAAAAGGCTCTGCGCGGCTACAGGCAGGCGAATGTTCTCTGCGCGGGCGTGGAGCTCGGCGTTTTCGAGGCGCTGGCGAATAAGCCGCTCGACACGGCGGGCGTCGCGCGAAAAATAAAGGCGAGCCGGCGGGGGACTGAAATTTTGTTGAACGCGCTGGCGGCGGTCGGGCTGCTCCGAAAGAGCGGCGAAACGTTCCGCCTCGCGTCGGTTGCCGAAAGGCATCTAACGGCGGACGCGCCTGAATCGCTCGTTTACTCGATCAAGCATTCGGCAAACGTGCAGCGCTCGTGGATAGACCTGCCGTTCTCGGTGAGAACAGGCGAGCCGGTTCCGAGGAAGCCTGGAAAAGACGGGAAGCCGGATCCGGAGCGGCACAGGAGTTTCATTCTGGCTATGCATGACGGCGCGCGCGGCGCGGCGGATGACCTCGCGGCTGCGCTCGACCTCTCGCGCGTCAGCCGGGTTCTGGATGTCGGCGGCGGGCCGGGTTCGTTTCTGTTCGCCATGATCCGCAAAAATCCAAAGATTCAGGGCGCTGTGTTCGATCTTCCGAATACAATCAGAATCACGCGAGAGGTTATCGCCGCGAACGGCATGGAGGCGTCTGTCGGCACGATTGAGGGCGATTTCCTTGCCGACGATTTCGGCGATGGTTACGACCTCATTCTGATGTCGAGCATAATCCATATCAATTCGCCCGCCGAAAACAAAAAGCTCGCGCGCAAGGCGTTCAAGGCGCTCAATCCGGGCGGGCGCCTCGTTATCAGGGACCACATGCTCGAGGATTCTAAAACGGAGCCGCTGGACGGCGCGCTGTTTTCAGTGAACATGCTCGTCAACACGTCGCGGGGCGCTTCATACTCGAAAAGCGAAATCAGGTCGTGGCTCGCCGCCGCCGGATTCACGGGAATGAAATACACGGACGTGCCGCCGCGTTCCGCGGTGATGGTCGGAAAAAAACCAATCAAGAAAAATAATTAACAAATTGCATCGAGGTGGATGAAATGTACGGAGACGCTAAGAAGTACAGAGATGCGATATACGCGAAGCAGGCGGAGACGGTGATCGCGAATTTTAAGAAGCGCGGGATCGAAGGGCATTACTTCGCGGACTGCGCGAGCGCTAATGAGTGGATCTGCGGCGCGATTCCGAAGGGATCGCTCGTGGCGTACGGCGGGTCTGTGTCGGTCGTGGACTCCGGCTTGGCCGCTGAGTTGCGGAAGCTGGACATCACGCTGCTCGACCGCTATAAGGACGGCGTGACGAAGGAAGAAACAAACGAGATGCGCAAGCGGGGCGTGTCGGCGGATGTGTTTGTCGCGAGCTGCAACGCGATAACGAAGGACGGAAAGATAGTGAGCCAGGACGGGTTGGGGAACCGCGTGGGCGGCATGATTTTCGGACCGGAAAAAGTCATTCTGATGGTGGGGATGAACAAGCTCGTGAACACGGTTGAGGAAGGCATGAGCCGCATAAAAAATGTCGCGGCGCCTATGAACTGTCTGCGGTTTGATGCGGACACGGCGTGCGCGCGGACCGGCTTCTGCGACGAGGCGAATTGCTTTCCGCCCGAACGTATTTGCGGGCAGCTCGTCGTTATCGAAACGAGCATGGTAGAGGGCAGGTTGAATGTGGCGCTCGTAGGCGAAGACCTTGGGTTTTAATTAAAAGTGTACGGACATTTTACCATAGGAGCGCAGCATGCTGCGCCCAACTTTTAACGGTTTTAATGAATGACATAACAACTGATAATGAGGAGGGCCGGATATGACAGACAGCAACGTTAAAACTGTCGGCGTGTTGACAGGAGGCGGCGATTGCCCGGGGCTGAACGCGGTGATCCGCGCGGTAGTGAAGACCGTCCTTGCGCGGCCCGGCGGGCGCGTCATAGGCATCGAGGACGGTTTCGAGGGTCTGCTGCGAGCGCCGGATGCGATAAAGGAACTCTCTTACGGCTCTGTGCGCGGCATTCTCCCGCAGGGCGGCACGATTCTCGGCACGACGAATCGCGGAAATCCGTTCGCGTTCAAAGTCGTCGAGAACGGCGTTGAAACCGTGCGTGACATGTCCGGCGAAGTGATAAAAAACATTAAGAAGCTCGGAATCGACGCGCTGGTCGTGATCGGAGGCGACGGCTCGCTCTCGATAGGGCTCGACTTTTTCAAGCTCGGCGTTCCGGTTGTCGGCATACCGAAAACGATAGACAACGATCTGTCGGCGACCGACTATACATTTGGCTATCAGACTGCGGTGGCGACTGCGACTGACGCGTTGGACAAGCTGCATACGACGGCGGAAAGCCATCACCGCATTATGGTGCTGGAGCTGATGGGACGCGACGCGGGCTGGATCTCGATGGCGGCCGGTATCGCAGGCGGCGCGGATATCATCCTGATTCCGGAGATACCGTACGATATCGAAACGATTTGCCGGAGAATTACGGAACGCGACGCGCGCGGGAGCAAGTTCAGCATTGTTGTCGTGTCCGAGGGGGCGAAGCCGCGCGACGGCGGAGCCACCTATCTCGACCCGAAAGTGAAGCGGCTCGGCGGCGTCGGCCAGAAGGTCGCGGACCTTCTCTCGGAGCGGATGGATCATGAAATACGGGTAACCGTGTTGGGCCATTTGCAGCGCGGCGGCTCGCCGGTGGCGTTCGACCGAACGCTTGCGACCCGGTTCGGCGCGGCGGGCGCCCGGCTTGCGCTCGACGGGCTGTTTGGCCGCATGGTCTGCGTTCGCGGAACTCAGATCGGGTCCGTCACATTGGAGGAAGCGACGGGTGTTCTGAAAACGGTGCCGCCGGACGGCGAACTCGTCCGCACCGCGCGCGATGTCGGCATTTGTCTCGGCGACCCGGAAAAGGATTAAAGGATGAATGAATGAAAACCTTTTTTGAAAAAAAGGTTTTCATACTTTCCCAAAAACTTTAGTAAAGGGTTTTATTGGAAGCGTAATAGTTGTTGCAAATGTTGATATTTGAATTCTGAATAATACGATAGGTGGTCAGCCTGAATGGATGAAAAGGAAACTATATCGGATAGGAAATGGACGGAAGCAAGAAAACAGATAGCAAGTTCCTTCCGCATGGCCAGCGGCTTTGAACACGAATTTTGTATAGGATTCTATCCTCAGAATGATAAGGAAATGATACTGTTATCAAAGATAAATTCATATGATTTATATATACAAAATAATCTTATACCTACAATACAGGCAAGTCCTTTTTATGAGAATTCAAAAAATGAATTAATGACGTTATTAGGCGATATTAAATCAGAGGGAAAAGGTATTAGAAAAGCAGAAATACTTTATTGGGATAATAATGATATAAAAGACTACGAAACCCTTCTCCTTGAAAATTTCACTTTACACAACGCTTTATTGATGGTTTTAATGAATCATCTACTTAGATCCTTGGGCTTTATAATTAGTTATATGGAATTATCTAAGGAGTCTGATTATTATGGTCTTTTGAGTTGGTATGCAAATAATAACAATATTCAATCGAAAGTAAGTAAACTGCTTGTGATCAGAGAATTTTTTGAATACACACAGGCTTTTGTGAATGTAGAAAACAGATTATCAAAAACATTCAATACAATAAAAAAGGATCGCAAATTAACAAACAATTCAAAAAGTAAAATTAAATATGAAACATTTCAATGGAATCTCTGCAAAATAGCAGATAGCGATGCAAATGTGGATGAACTAAAAAATGCAAAAGACAAAATAAACGAATATAGAAAGGATTGGGTACACAGATGCACGGAAAAAAGCGTGAGTGAATTATTTAAAAACCAAAATGGAATAATAAATTTGATACAACTGTCATACAAATCAGTAGTTTTGAAATATGAAGGTCTTTATAGATGGTATTTGGACCCCGACGCCTACAGTTTGGGAGTGTAAGTCGTGCAAAGCCTCTAATGTCTTGTGGTTAAAATTCAACTCTTTCTTTATGCGTATAAACAACCAAATCATCATCTCGCAGGCGGCCGATGAGGGTGCAGTTCAGGCGGTCGGCGAGTTCGACGGCGAGCGCAGTCGCGGCTGAGACGGCGGCCACGATCGGTATCCCCGCGCGGACTGATTTCTGCGCCATTTCGAAACTGATTCGCCCGCTGAGTATCGCCACGCAGTTGGAGCAGTCTATGCCCCGCATCAGCGCGTAACCTATCGCTTTGTCGAGCGCGTTGTGTCGCCCGACATCTTCGCGAACGACGACCAATTCGCCATCCGTTCGAACGAGCGCAACAGCATGCGAGCCTTTCGTGCGCGTCTGAAGTTCCTGCTTCTCGATCATCCTGTACTGCATTTTGACGATGTCGGCGGCGTGGACCTGCGGCCCGTCTTTCAGCGGAGTCAGCCTTTTGTAGATGTCTTCGAGCATCTTTACGCCGCACAGTCCGCAACTGCTGCGCGATTCGAGCTTGCGCCCCGATGACTTGCGCGGATCGGCAACTTCGCATTCGCCGCCACGGTCCGGCGTCATCACGTTTATGATGTTTTTCGTGTCTTCAGCATCCGCGCAAAATGCGATCGTCAGAATATCCGCGAACTTGTCGACTATCCCCTCTGTGAAACAGAATCCGGCGGCGAGTTCGATTTCGTTGCCGGGCGTGCGCATGATCGTGGCAAACGGTTCGCCGTTGATTCTGATTTCGAGCGGTTCCTCGACTATCAGCTCAATGCCGGTTTCGCGCGTTGTTTCTCCCGAAGCTTCAAGAGCTGTATGTTTAGCGGATGGCTCCAAGATGATCTCCTAAATCAATTCGTCAAACTGTCGTTCACTATATCGTCTCTGACATATATTTGTCATTCCGCCACACACATTTGTCATTCCGAGCGAAGCGAGGAATCTTGATAAAAAAGCGTTTTATTTGAGATTCCTCGTCACTACGCTCCTCGGAATGACAAATCAGGGCTGCGCAACATCGCTTCACTTATTTTTCACCCATATAGGCGCCGAAATGGAATAGCGTCCGTCCGGCATGGAGGCGTAGGCGACGTACCATTGGACTTTTTCGGATAATACCGGGAGTTTGAATTTCTCGCGGAACTCGCCGGACTTCGGGACCCAGTTTTTAACGATGGAGCCGCCGTTTGACATGAGGCGCACGAAAGCGGGCGGGTCGCCGGGCCGCGAGACGGTAATCTCAAAATTCACATAGTCGGCGGTGATCTGCGAGCCCATCGGCTTTCCGTTGCCGGTGAACTGAAGAACGAGCGAGCGGTCGGTGGTTGCGTAAAAGCGACGGGCGATGAAAGCCTCGCGCAGGCCGTCGGCTGTGAGTTCGTTGGCGTAGGCCGCGACGAATTCGGGTTGCAGTCCCCAGTTCGGGGAATGGTTGTCCTGAGCCGCTGCGGGCGCGACACGCCAGCCTCTGTCGAGAGCTATGTAATAAAACGGAATGTCTTCCGGCTGCACGACTTCGATATAGACCGCCTGCGAGGCGAGTTCGGGAATGTATTTGAAGTTGTCCCAATTGCTCATTCCCTTGTCGGCGCTCCAGAACGGGTGGTTCAGGCCGGTGAGCGATTTCGGATGTTTTTTCAGCCAGACGCTGAGGAAGCGGTCGAACGTGCCGGTCATCAGGAACGGGGGCGGAGTCGCAGGGTCGAAAAGAACGTTCATGTGCGCTTTTATGCCGTCCGACCATTCCCAGCCGAGGAGAGCGACGAACTTTCCGTCCTCGGTTTTAGCGCGCGACACTTCCTGTTCGTATTTCCATTTGTTGACGTTTGTATCGCCGTTTGGCAGGACGCCTCCGGCCTGAAACTGCTGGTAGTGTTCGGTGACGGCCCAGAAATCCGTTTTGCCCTGATTGCGAGCGGTGTCCCATGCCTGATCGGCGATCCCGGTCCCGTCGGAGAAGCTTGTGTGCGAGTGCAGTCCGCCGATATAAAGATTGTATGCGGCAGCCCGCGTTCCGATGCAGAAAAGAAGAAGGGCGAGAATTGCCGGAAGTCGTTTTGTCATCTTTGAAATACTCCTATCGTTATTATTAACACGCAGCGTCCTTGACAGTTCAACATATCATATCATAGAGTGACAGACGCGATCAAATCAAGTTGGGGGACATTCTATAACATCGAAATTTGGCAATAAAAAAGGCAATTAACGAATATTATAGTAATATGGCGCGTGACATGATGAAGGGAATGAAGAAAACATGAGAATAGGCTGCAACACGGTCGCCTTTCGCAAATACGGACTGGACTTTGCGCTGGAACGGATAGTCAGCGCCGGTTACAAATACGTTGAGATCGAGGCGAACGCGCCGTGGTGCGACCACGTTAACACCGACTCTGACGACCCGGTCAGGTTTCGCGAAAAAACGCTCGGCGCCGGACTGATCGACATTTCATGCATCGGCGCGCACCGCGAGTTGATCGCCGAACCGGGGTCGGAGGCGGACATCAGGCGCGCGCTTGAGTTCGCCGGCGCAGCCGGAGTGAAAGCGGTCGCCACAGGAGAGGGCCAAATGCCCGAAGGGATGCGGTTCGAAGAAGCGCTCGCGATTCTAAAGCCCAAGCTCGAACGGCTGGCGGAGACCGCTGAAAAGGAAAAAGTGTTTCTGTGCATGGAGCCGCATGGAACGATTTCGCTTGCGCCGGGCGGGCTCGGCAGGATACTCGCGCTTGCGCCGTCGCCGTGGCTGTGCGTCAACTTCGACACTGCAAACCCGCGGCGCGGCGACTATGTCGGCAAGACGAAAAACGAAATTGATTTCAAGCTCGGCGAATCGGCGAAGGGGGATGAGCTCGCGGCGCTGGCGCCGGTGGCGGACAAAGTCAGACACGTACACTGGAAGGACATAGTCGGGCGCAACGCGGTGATAGCAGGAAAGGGCGAGGTGCGGCTGCGCGAGGAACTTGAAATACTGCGCGACGCCGGTTATGACGGAACGCTGTCGTACGAAACGGAAGGCTGGGAGGAAGCGGACGAAGCGCAGGCGATGATAGAGGAGAGCCTGATTTTCACGAGGCTGCTTCTGGCGGAGATGAGAATACTTTTCGATTGAAAAAGGCCCCGTATTGCCGGTACGCCGGACTCTCATTTGTACCCTCTTGAAAAAGTGAACAAAGCGGCTGATACTTTTGTGGTCAGGATCGAGGAGCGATTTAGGTCGTTCTGAAACCGGGATCGAATAATTAATATAAAGGAGAGAACCATGGCGAAGAAGACTGTGAAAAAATCCGCGAAGAAAGCGGACAAGAAGGGCAGCTATCTCTGGCTCACGACAGAAAATCCGGCGATTATTTTTGAAGACTCCGTTGTCGGGCGGATGAAGAAAAAACTTTGGGACTCTTCTGAAGCGGAAGTCGACGCGATTCTGAAAGAATACGGAATCCCGTCGGAACCTGAACTCGCGAAGCCCGGCAGCTATATACAGACGACGCCGCGAAGCAAGCTGATCGAGAACCGCCGCAAAAACGATATCGTGCTGATCCCGGTCGGTTGCACCGAGAACCACGGCGACCATTCGATCTCCGGGCTGGACAGCTTCATGGTCACGCAGATATGCGAGGGCGTTCGGCGCTTCACCGGCAAGAAGGGCAAGCCCGTGAACCTCGCGCACAATCCGCTCAGCTACGGCGCGCACCCCTACCACCACGTCGGCATGCCCGGCACGGTGAACATCCCGCAGGAAGTCGTTAAGGAGTATCTGATAAATGTCATGCTCGGCCTGTGGAACGACGGTTTCCGCAAGCAGATCATTGTCAACAACCACGGGCAGTTGTGGGTTCTCGAAACAGCTCTGCATGAGTTCATGTACCGCTACCAGCTCCCCGGCGTGTTTCAGGTTATCGATTGGCACCGCGCTGTTAGGGAATTCTTCTATCCGAACGGACCTGACCAGATCTCGACGCCGTTCGTTCACGCGGACGAGGCGGAGACATCTGTCGCGATGCTCATGTTCCCGAAAGAGATGATCGATATGAAATCGGCCTGCGACACGAAATCAGTGCCGCTAATGCCGCTTGGACATTTCGACAACTCGGTCGACAACTTCCACCGCCCGCACCGCTGGTCGGAAGGCGAGGGCCACTCCTGCATCGAAATCGCCGGAACCCCCGAAGGCGTTGTCGGCTGCCCGACGCGCGCGGACGCCCGCAAGGCCAAGCGCCCCATCGCCGCGATTCTCCAGTACCTCACGCTATGCTGCGACCAGATTCTCGAAGAGTTCCCGGCCGGCAAAGTGCCGCCGACGGAAAAGGTCACTCTCAGATCGGCCGCGGAAATGGCTCCCTATCTCAAGGAGCCGCTTAGCAAAGGCTGGAAGTCAGTTTATCAGTTGCCCAAGATCGGATTCTGATAATTTCAGTAGCGCGAACAAGCGCGGAATTGTTTTTATGAAATTTCGAAAGCGGGGACTCAGCTCCCCGTTTTTATTATGGATTTGCGTAGTAATCGTTTACGGCGTTCAGAAACATTTCTATTGTGCCGAGCCCTTTGGAAGTGGCGTCATATCGCAATTCCTTCGCGGGAGGTTTTGTGTAATCGTAATCGGGCGCGACGCGATAGGGCTCGCCGAATTTCTTGAAATGCTTCTTGTCCATAGAGAACTCGTATGTGCCCAAAGTGCGTTGGGACGGATACATTTTGAACAGGCTCAGCTTCAGGTTGAATAGCTTGCTGTCGAGCGGCGTGTAGAGGACGGTCGATTTCCCGTCCGGCAGGAATTGAAAGATGCGGGTCTCGCCGTTGACGACGTTGTTGTCGGGGAATTCGTAGTGGACGATTCCGGATTTCTTCGCGACGGCTGACGCAACGAAAGAAACTGAGTCGTGATCAATGTTGCCGCCCTCATAGGCGTGAGACATGATGTCCGTCGGGGCGATTTTTTCGACAAGTTTCGATAGGTCGCCGACGAGCTCTCGAAGATGCTTGTAAGCGCCCTGATCTGGATAGCCGAGAAAAAAGAGGCGGTCCTGAGGAACGCCGAGCAGTTCCATCACTGCGCGGGATTCCTTCTGACGAGCGGCCGGTTCGCCGCCGCGTCCGCCGTCAGTCGCCCAAACGCAGTAGACATCTTTTCCGGCGCGCATGTCGGCGACGATCTTTATGGCAATGTCTATTTCGTCGTCCTCGTGGGCGAAGAAGTAAAGCGCGGCTTGCGGTTTAGCGACAGCGGGCGTTTCCCCGCGGGCGGGTGTCGCTGATGCCGCAACTATCGCCGCGATAAGAAATACCAGCAAAGCGAATATATGTCGGCAGGAACTCACTCGATTATTTTTGTTTAGTTTCACTTGTTTCACGCTCAACCATTAAAACTTGTGAATTACCTTCTATTCGAAAGAACTGTTTCAGCGAGAAGGAGAAGAATAGCGGCGAGTAGGGCGGGGAACCAGAGGGCGGCGGCGCGGCGCGTGTAGGCGAGCGCTATTATCTTATCAACTACGCTGAACCTGCCTGATTCCAGAAAGTAAACTTTATAACCGCTGTATATCTTTTTAAACGCGGACGCTGAAAGCGTCTTCAACTGTCCCTCGCGCGGGTCGCTGTTCACGGCAAACGTGTCTATGATTTTATCTTTTCCGGATCGGATTTCGTACACGCCTTCATGCAGCTCCGAGTCTGCTCGCGAAGCGAAAACGCCTCCTCCGCCGTCAGTCACACGGACCAGTTCGATCGGCGCGACGGTTTCTGCGTTTCGCGCAACCAGAGATTCGACGCTGGCCGGAACGTCTTCCTGAATCCGGATGCCGCCGCCGAGCGTATACGAATTGCTATTCGTGCGGTTAATCTCGCCGAGATATTTCATAAGCTGCATAATGAACGGGATGAACGCCGGTTTGAGGGGCAAATTCGTTTCCGCAGGGTCGAAACGCGAGGCGAAGAGAATGACTTTGCCGCGGCCGACGCGCCTTTCCGCCAGCAGCGCCGAGCCGTCCGACAGTTCGGCGAGAGTCGAGACATCGGCGCCGTTCACCCGGATTTGAGCGGGCCGGTTGAACCGTGTTTCTCTGAACGCCGCGCCTGCCTTGCCGGACAACTTCTCGAACAGCGGGCGCGCAGAATCGAGTTCGCCGACCGCCAGAAACGAGGACGTCTCTTTATCGGTTCGCGCCGATGGTTTTTTTTGCGCGACAATCGAAACGCCGCCTCCGAAAAGGGTGCGGGCGATAATGTCGGCGGGTTGCTGTTCGTCTCCGGCGCTTATGAACACGCCGCCGCCGCCGGCGAGGAAGTCGCCGAGCGTGGACAGATTAGCGGGCGACAGCGCCGAGCCGTCGGGAACAATCGCAACGCGATACTTAGACAGCGCCTGCGCGGAGAGAGAATCCGGAGGCAGAATCGCCATGCGCGCCGCGCCGCCGACAGAACGAAGCGCGCGGGCGATATAGAACGAACCGCGGGCGGCGTCGCGGGTCGCGCTTTCGCTCGTGATAAGAGCGGCCGGAATCTCGCGGTGAGCGTCGAATGTGAAGTAGCGCGCGTTGTCGCCGCGCATCCTGTCGCCGGAGATGGCGATGCGTCCGCGCCGGCGGCCTGCCTCGCCGAGCGTGATGGAAAAGCAGCCGCGCGCGGTCCCTTTCGAGTCGGGTGTCAAAGTTTGTTCGCCGCGTTTGCGGCTGTCGACGTCGAGCGCCGCCACGATGGGAGTTTTCACCGGCGCGGAGGATTCGACCCGGAAGCAGATCGGCGATTCCTCGCCTGTGAGCGGAAAGAGCGGAAGAGAGACGCTTTCTACCCAGGCGTTTGCGCGATGCATTCCGGCGGCGAGCGCGTCGGCGATGATGATTGGATCGCCCTTGGCGGCGTCTGGCGGCTTCAGGCCGAAACCGTTCGATTGAAAATCCGAGAAGATGATGAGGCGCCGTTCGCTCGCGGGAGAGAGCCTGAGTTCGCGGATGGCGCGGTTGATTTTGAGGTCGAGAGGCGCGCGGCAAGAGCCGGGCTTCGCTTTTTTGATAAGGCTGATTGCTGACGCGGCGGACATGACGTTGGCGCCGGCGGCGTCTCCGCATGCGAGTTCGACGGTTATTTCGTCCTCATAAGCGGCGCGGCTAACAAGTTTTTCGGCGGCCGACTTGGCGCGTTCGAAGATAGTGACGCCGCCGCGTTCCCAGCTCATGCTCGGCGAGTTGTCGAGAATGATGTGCAGCGCGGCGCGGTCGCGCGTTCCTGGCAGAGAGAGCCGCGAGTTATGAAGGACGGGTTGCGCGAAAGCGAGCGCGAGCAGGGCGATGGCGGCGATTCGGCAAAGCAGGACGAGCCACTGCCGCAGGGTGAGTATGCGCATGCTGCGGCGCTTAGAGCCGATCAGCAGCATGAACGCCGGGAAAACGACCTGCTGGACGCGCCTGCGCGTGAAGAGGTGCAAAATAAGCGGTATCGCGACGAGAGCGAGGGCGGCGAGAAGCGCAGGTTGCAGGAATCCCATGGTTATCTCCGCTTGCTGCGCTCGCGCCGTTCGAGGTAGCCGAGCAGAATTTCCTCGGCGGCCGTAGATGTCGGGGCGGGAACGAAGTCGATGCCTATTCGAAGGCAGAAGTCGCGATAGTTATCGAGGAATTGGTTTAGGTTTTTCAGGTACAGAGCGCGGACAGCGGTCGGGTCGGAAGTGAGGTCGCGTCCGGATTCTGGATCGACAAAGCGAGAAGCGCGGGTGAACGGGAAATCGAGTTCGGCTGCTGAGAGGACATGGAAGACGACTGCTTCTCCGCCGCGGCCGCGAATGACGCGCAGAGCGTCCTGAACGGGGCCGGGGTCTTCGAGCAGGTCCGAGATGACGACGGCGAAGCAGCGGCGTCGCGACTGCTCGCCGAGCAGGCGGAGCGAATCGGCGATGTGAGCCTCGCCCCGCGGGCCGGTGTCCGCGAGCGCGCCGAGTATACGGTAGAGGTGCCCCCGCGATGTGCGCGGCTCGATCGCAGGTCTCCCGCCGGCGCCGGCGATTATCAGTCCCACCGAATCGCCTTGTTTCAGAAACAGATATGCGAGCGCGGCGGCAAGCAGGTTTCCGTGTTTCCATTTGCCGGACCCGTCTCCGGCGCCGGAGCGCCCGAAGTCCATCGAGGCGCTTGCGTCTGCGACTATATAAACTTGAAGGTTTTTCTCCTCTTCGTGCTGCTTGACGTAGTAGCGGCCGCTTTTAGCGAAAACTTTCCAGTCCACGTGGCGTGGGTCGTCGCCGGGATAATACTCGCGATGTTCGAGGAACTCGACGTTGAAGCCGCGCGAGGCGCTGCCGTGCATGCCGGTCAGCAACCCTTCGGCGACCATGCGCGCGCGAAGTTCGAGCCGGGCGACTTTCTCCATCAGCTCGGGCGAAAATAGCGGCATGTTGTTGTTGTCGTTCATCTTTTATTCCCGCCGAACATAACACATTCGGACAAACTTCAGCGGCAGCAGCGCCCTTCACATTCTAACGAATAGCGGAACTCTACTCAATGGCGGCAAGGTATGCGTCGTTTTGCGCTTCCGGTGATTGTGGATTTGTGTTAGATTATTAGAAGCCAGAAAGCAGCGCAAGGAATCGGCCGGAGGACAAAAACAAATGGACGCCAGCAAAAGGCATTATACGCGCGAGATAGCGGAGTGGGCCGCGCAGCTCAAGTACGAGGACATTCCGGAACGAATAATAGAGAAGGCGAAGCTGCAGACGATGAGCGTGCTTGCGTCGATATTCGCGAGTTCGCGCGCCGACGCGGGCCATCGGCTGCGCGAGGCGGTGCGCCGGTGGTCGGACCCCGGCCAATGCAGGATGATCCCGTTCGGCGACAGCGTGACGATGAAGGACGTGCTGACGGCGAATTCGGGAATGAGCATGCTGATGGATTACGACGACTACCTGTTCGCCGGGCATTCGGGCCATTCGGCGGTTCTCGCGCCGCTCGCGCTTGCGGAGCGGATGGAAGTTGACGGAAAGCAAATGCTGACGGCGCAGGTGATAGCGAACGAGGTTGAGGCGCGGCTCGGCGGCTCGGTTATGATGGGCCCGCTTAACGGGCAGATGTGGGCGTTCATACACAGCGCCGGCGCAGCGCTTGCGGCCGGCAAGCTGATGGGGCTGGACGCAGGGCAGATGACGTCGGCGCTCGGAATGTCGCTTGCGCAGCCGGCTTGGCCGCTCGCGCCGGGTTTCCTCGGCGGTGATTCGAAGCTGTTCACTGCGTCAGCGGGAATCCATACCGGAGTTCTCGCGGCCCAGTTTGCCGCTGAAGGCCTCGAAGGCCCGGAAGATATTATCGAAACTGATGAAGGCTTTTGCGACACATTTTCGTTCATTCCGCTCTATCCGATGCTGACGCGGCTCGGCGAATGCTGGCTCTCGGACACGCTGAGCTATAAGCTTTATCCGGGATGCGCTTATATCGACTCAACGATGGACTGCGTGTTTAAAATACGGAAAGAAAAGAAGATCGACACAGACGATATTTTCAAAATCGATGTCTATGCGAGCCTCCTGACAGTGAAGATGGACGAACTGGCGACGGGCATGGTGCGCCACCAGAACACCCACCCGGTGACCCTGAATTTCTACACGCCGTATAACGTAGCTGCGGGGTTGATCGACGGCGAGCTCGGCCCGGACCAGTTCCGGCAGGAGCGGATCGAAGACCCGAAGGTGTGGGAACTCGCCAAACGCGTGCGCGTTCACCACGACATCGCTTTGACGGGCAAAGTTATTGATTCCGTGACGGATCTGATAGACCTGAGATTTCTTTTAAGCGAGTTGCGTTTAAGCAGCCTGAGAACGCTGGTGAAGAAAATCGGGCCTGGCTCGCCGCTCGTCTGGCTGGCGGCCGGACGCGAGGTGACTAATTTCATCACTGAGGGACGCCGGACGCTCGACAAGGTTTTCGGCGGACAGCGCGAGGAGAAAGCGGACAAGAATCTTGCGAAGAGCGCCGAGGATTTCAAGATGGCGTTCGGTTCGCGGGTCGTGTTCGAGATGAAATCGGACAAGAAAAATTATGAATGCGAGCAGGAAATACCATACGGCGCGGCGGGCAGGCCTCTGGAAGAATTGAAACTTGATGTCGCGGCAAAATTCGAGAAGGAAGCGCGCCAGGTTATCACCGGAGACGCTTCACAGGCGGCGATGGACAAAATTTCGGATTTTGAAAATCAGGATTCCGCCGGCGTTCGCGCGCTCGTTTCCGACTGCTGTTCGCAGAGCGAATG
>JBAYJY010000002.1:0-87809 GCA_041664945.1 bacterium
CCCGATGTTCTTTTGAAAGTGTTCGACCCGTTTTTTACGACTAAAGAGATTGGAAAAGGAACCGGCCTCGGTCTTTCAATAACGCTTGGAATTATCCGGAGCCACGGAGGCCGCATAACGGTGGAGAACGGAAATGACGGCGGCGCTGTCGTGAATGTTTTTCTTCCTTTCTCCGCTGACAAGGAATCCGTCGAGGATGAATCGGCTGATGAAGATATCGCCCGAGGGACGGAAACGGTTTTAATCGTAGACGACGAGGCGGCTTTGATTGAAGTTGCTGTAAAGATACTTGTAAGAGCTGGCTATACGGCGCTAACCGCCGACGGCGGCGCGGCTGCCATCAGGCTTTTTGAAGATAACAAGGATAAAATTGATCTTGTCGTTCTGGACATGGTCATGCCCGAGATCGGCGCGAAGGAAGTCTTAAAGGCGATAAGGAAAATCAGGGCGGATGTAAAGGTTGTTTTATCGTCCGGGCACAGCATAGACGGGCAGGCGGGCGAACTGCTGGCCGACGGCATACGCGGTTTTGTTCAGAAGCCATATACAATGGTCGAGATGTGCAAAGCTGTTCGCGAGGCGCTGGACTCATAATCCTCATGTCATAAATCACAATGGAATTGCGATTGGCCCAATGCTGGCGCCGATTATTTATATGATGGCGAAATTTGCTTGGGAGGCGTCGCGGTTTTTTTGAAATGCCGGTCCGCGAAGTCGAGGTAGCGAAGCCAGTCGTAATCGGTTAGCGCGTGTCCTTTCGAGCGGATGTGGTAACCGATCATGTCGCCGACGGGCATGTTTACCGCGGGCATTTCCGAGACGCCGAGGCCGTTCAAGCCGAACAGGGCGTAAACCGGCCCGGCGTTGAGAGCGGAGAGGAATTCGCCGCGCGGGTCTGCCCACTGGTCCATGACGGCGCTGGCGACATAAAGCGGTCGGGGCGCGATGAGCGCGAGAAGCATGTGCTGGTCCAAGGGCAGGGCGGCTTCGTTGTTGTCGTACTTTCTGAAATTTTCGCAGAACCAGTGCGGGAACTGTTTGTTGATGAGCTGTGCCGTTTCGCCGAAAATGCGTTTGCTTAGCGCGGCGCCGGCGCAGCCGGAGTTGTTAGAAATCGCCATCGCGAACCGTTCGTCCTGCGCGGCGGCCCATAGCGCGGTTTTCCCTCTTCGGGAGTGGCCGATGGCGATCACCTTCGTCTTGTCTATGTCGGGGTCGGTCACGAAATAGTCGAGCGCGCGGCTGAGTCCCCACGACCATGCGCTGATAGTGCGCCAGTCGTCCGGCGGGCGTTTCGAGCGGTCGGGATTCGAGCTCTCGCGAATCACTTTCGAGTCGTATGTTTCCGGATCGTCCGGCGCTATGCTGTCAGGATCGATGGAGGCGAAGGCATATCCGCGTTCAAGTATCGCGACCGGCAGCATTTTTCCGGGCAGTTTGCCGGTCGGTTTCGCGGCGCGTTCGCTTGCGCTGTTTGTTTTCAAGTATTTGGAGATGCCATCTTCAAGCTCAGACAAAATGTATCCGGGCATCGGCCAGCCCTGTGTCTTTCCGAAATCCTTGATGATGAGAACTCCGACGAATACCGGAACCGGCTTCCTCGCTTTGTTCGGAATAAAGATATGCATAAGCATGCACGGACCGTCCGCTCTTGACGTGAAGCAGACGCTAACCGACCTGCGTGTGGCCCTCCCGTTGTAAACGCTGTTGTCTTCGTGAATCACTTTGAATGTCATGCTGTCGGGTTTGCCGGGACTTCGACCGTATACGTGGGTTCTGAACAGTTCGAGTATTTCCGGACGGCGTATCTTAACCCATGCGTCGGCGTCGGTCACCCGCTGTCCGTTAAGCGTGGTCAGCGCATCCGGCAGCGTGTATGCCGGAACCTTTGATTCGTCGTAGTTTATTGCATCCGTGTTCGCCGCAAACGCCGCGCATCCCGCGGCAACGACGATGAGTATGACGCGCATTATCAGCTTCATCAGCCATTCTCCATATAAACGCTCGTTCCGGCGAAAACGCCTGTTGGGGTTCATAAATGCCGGCGACGTCGCTAATTCTATCCAAAACCCGCAGGAGAATGAAGTCGCTTGCCATAAAAATGAACCACGGCGCGCCTTTCAATTCAAGCGCAAATCACTGTGCGCAGCTTTTGGGACAGCAGGCCGGCAGTGGATCATATTTCGCGCTGCAAAGACTGGCGTCCGGGATTTTCCCGCCTGTGAGCTGGCTGGAATCAGCGATAACTTTGTTGAAATTCTTCTTAACGACAGCAAGGTCGGAAAGTCCCACTATGCCGTCCATGTTGAAATCCGCCCACGGCCTGTAGCACATCGGATAGGGCGCGACTTTTCCGGCGCCGAACGCTTTCTTGAGCGCGCCGAGATCGGCGATGTTGACGACGCCGTCGCAGTTGGGGTTGCCCATTTCACCGCCGCCGGCGCCGCTCGACGCGTCCGGTATTTCCACCGCATTGAGAGACACTATCGCGGTGGTAGCGCTTTTAAGATCGAGCCCGGTTTTCAGTTCGACAATGCATTCGGTTGCCGTTATTTCCTTGCACAACTTCACTTTGAAGAAGCTGTCCACACCTGCGAGCGGTATCCTGGCGATGACTTTATAGGTATGTCCTGTTGTGCCTTCGGGAACATGAAATGGCGAAACCACTCCATCATCGCAGAAACTATTCACGCTGACAACTGTGCCTGGAGATGTTACATCAACTACTTGGACGGTCAAGCCGGCCAATGGAGTTTCAACTTTCTTGAATGCGCCGTTCTTGCAGTCGGCGCCTGTTGTGCAAGTAGCCAGAGAATACTTTTTAAATACTGACGTTCCGAAATCAATGGTTAAGTCGCAGTTGTCAAACGGTAAGCATGGATCTGCATAATATATAGTCGAAACATGAATCGCGTTGGACATTGTCATTTTCGATTCCATGCATCCGCTTTCCGGGCCGGTATATGTGACGCCAAAATAATAATTCCCCGCCGCTGGAGTTCCTAAATTTCTGTATGTGAGTTCGGTTCCATATTCCTGCAAAGGATTACTCTTGCAGTCCGGAGTCTTAAGCGAGCAGGGAGTCGTCGCTCCCGGGCCGCAGAGATAAATTTTGTAACCTTCACCCGCTTCATAAGGAGCAGAATCATCCGCGGGCGATTTCTCATAGCTCACCTTTGCGCCGCGGTCGCTGCCGTACTCAACAGCGCTGATTGAAATCGGCGCTTGGCACAGATCGCCCGCCATGCATTCCACGCAGTTGGTCTTATCGGCCGCTTCAAACTTCACGCTTACATTGCCCGAGTTGTCTTTCGCCGTCACGCAGTATGTATAAGTCATTCCGTCTGTTACCGTGCCGTCTTCAAAATATAGAATGGATGTGTTAACGGCAGCAGGGTCATCTATTGCCGTGAACTCAGCGGCAGTGTCGCAGACTGAAAAGTCGCCAACGCATCTATAGACTGAATAAACCGGTGTGTTTTTATCCACAACTGCATTCCATTTCGGCATGCACAGCCCGGAGCCGTGCTCTTCGCTCACCACGGGTTTTGCGGGCGGGAGCGTGTCTTGCGGGGTGCATTCAACCGGCGCCGGAACCGGGAGGGCTCTGGAAATCAGCCCCGCCGCGTCATATCCATAAACGCGATAGCAGTATTTTGTGCCGTTAGTCAGATCGTATGTTCCGTTCCCAAGCTTCTTGCCATCTGTAAATGACGGGTTGGCGCTGATTCCTGCCGAGCCGATCTCGGGGTTTGTGTCGGATGGTTCCGGCACGTTCGTAGTGGCGCAGTCGCCGTCGACGGCCTCTCTGCGAGCCACTTTGTAACCCATGAGTTGCAGTGCTTCAGGGAAGTTGCAATCTTCAAATGTTCCTTCAGGTTCCGGCGGATTGGATTCGCCTTCGCAAATCTTGTTCCATTCGAGTTTGCATTTGTTGCCCTCTGGTTCCGGCGTAATCTTGATCTCTTTCCCGTCGTTCTGGGGTGTCGGCCATAAGGGCGCGTTTAATTCAGGTGGTATTTCTATGATCAAACAATGTCTGTATGAAGCCATTGTGCTGAACGTGCTGCAGTTTGGCTCTGTTCCGGGCTTATTCGGGCATGTCTGGGGAGAGACTTTGCAGTTATCGCAGGCTTCGACGTAGAAACAATCCCATTCAGGGCCGAACCCGAAAGCCGTGTTGTTCGAATATCTTAGCAAGTCGGGCGGATTCGATTGGGCAATGGTCGTAAGTTTTGTGTATTGGGATTTATTCTCGCAGTCGACTCCTTCAATCTCGCGTTTGCAGGTATAAAGATTATAGTTGAGCATGTCGGGTTCAACGTTCGGCTCCCATGTGAAGTTGAAACCGATAGGAGAGCCGCTCTGGAGCGTTATGCCGAGCGTGTCGACCTGCGCCGGCGGTTTAAGGTCCTGCGGCACGCAAACTGCATCGGTCCATCCTGATTCGTTGCCTCCGATGTCGACCGCCTGCAACTGATAGGTGTAAGAGGTTCCGTTTACAAGCGCTGAACTAGTATCCGTGAAGGATGTGCCGAGAATAGTTGCGCTATTCAAAGGCAGCGTTACGCCGGTTCGTTTGATGTTGTAACCATATATCGTCGGATCGTTCGGGTCCGCAACCCAATTGCACAAGCACCTCTTCTCGCTGCCGTCGGGTGTTGCGCAACTTAACCCTGTGGGCTGGAGGGGCGGAGCCCAGTCCTCGACACGGCAGGAGGTTCCCGCCCGTTCATTCAGATGCGTTTCTGCGCTGTTGGTTGCAGTATAACTTGACATGAAAAAATAAAGCGTTTGCCCGTTGAGATTCGAAATGGGCACATTCTTTGAAATCGAGTATTGCAGACTTCCGTTTTCGGTTATGTCGAGCGAAGGATCGTAAACGGCCTCGGCTCTGTTGTCGGTAGCGCCGACATAAACTTTGTACTTATCTACTCCTGTAGCGTCCGGAGAAGGAAAGAAGTCGATCACGCACTCGTTATCGCCTATCGGATTCGTTTCGTTCTTAACGCAAAACGGGTTGCTCCCGAAGCCGTTGGTCTTACATGTTGTTTGCCCAATTATCGGCGGCGCGGGATCAGAAATGCCGGCGCTAAGTATTACAAGTTTAGTTTCCTTCATCATCGTAAGCTCCGACGATTGATCCACTGTCCAGAATACCATGCTGCCGGAGAGGTTGATTTCGCCTGTCTGGAACTTCATTCCTAAGCGGTTCGAGGCGTTTCCTAAAATTGTCTTGCTGCCGGTTTTGGTTGTTACGGCGTTCTTAGCGATGAATTTCAGGTGATGCAGGTTTGTGTCGAACCCGATCTTAAGCTTAGATTCGTCTTCGTTTCCAACTACTATTTTGCATTCGAGCGTATCGATCGTATTCGGGTTCGTCAAGCATTCGCCGTCCCAGAGAACGTTGACGAGGTTTTTGTCAGCGCCCGAAGCTTCGGGGGCGTATGTTATTGCGAAAGAGTTCGGGAAGTAATAATCAGCAGGGTTCGGGTCCGGGATGTCCGGATTGAAGAACGTCATCTGATAGCTTTCGATCGGACCGGAGCTTGTAATGGGCGGTCCGCCCTTAAGCCGTATCTTCGCGCAGACGACATCGTCAGTTGGTAAGTCGACAAACCCTTTGCCGGCGCCTGCCGAAAAACCCAGGAAATCGCTATTCGCCTGCCCTATAATCGGGACCTGTACTCCGTTCGCCGCGGGCTCTGAGCAAGTGTCGCCCTCGCGGTCGTTCACCGAGTAGTCGGAGGAGAAACATATCGGATTAAAGGCCACATTACGTTTGCATTGCTCGTAACCGCTTGCAACCCCGCAGTTGTCGAACGCGGGCGTCTCATAATTCGCGTCCCACGATGCGAGACTCGTGCACGGTGTTTTTGAGCTGTCGGGCAGCATAGAGACAACGTTGCCCCGGCTGTCCGCCGCTACGATGTAGTAATATATAGCGTCATCTTCGACGAATCCGTCTAACGAAATTGTTCCTTTGAACCTTCCAGTCGAGGCGTCGTATGTCATCGGGACGGAATTCGTGTCTGCGATTTCGCCTTCTTTGTAATAAAAAAGCATCGGGTTCGGAGCCCCGGCGATCTTGCAAATGCTATCCGACATGCCCGGCATCCCGTTCGCATTTGGAATGCAAGGCGGGTTGGGCGATATGCTGTTATCTGTTGCTAACCACCATTCGCTCATGTCGCAGTCCGTGCGCTCGCAATTCGCGCCGCAACATGTTTTCTGCTGAACCGCGCCGCTGATATTGGCGTATACCGAAAAACTTTCCGATCCGGCCACCGCCGATGAATTTGTTATGTCGCTCAGCGCCGGCGTGGCCGGCGGCGGCGGTATAATGAATCTGAATGACACCGCCAGCGCCTGACCCGACACTGCCGCAAGCCCGAAGAGGAAAAGCGCTGTTAGAAATATTTTTCTCATATGATTTTCTCCACAGCTGTTTGCTTGGTTGTTTTTGTCGCATTTAATATATATTTAACTTAATAGATTGTACGTTTGTCTATTATTATCAATTTCTGTGCCATTTGAATTGTTCGGTAGAGAATAATAATGCCGGATAAATAAAAGCTTTTTAGATCTTTAATATTTGTAGATTTGTCATATATGGTTAAAATGTGTGGTTTTTTAGCCACAGGTGTGGCTTTTTTGCAACAGTATTAAAACAAAATGCGACATTAGGCGTTGGGCTTTAGGCTTTAGGGTGAAAACGAAAAGAAGAAAAATGAAAAGCGGCTTTTTGCGTCGGGCAAAGCTTAAAGACGCAAGTCATCAACCCACATCTCGTTGAATTTTGTGTTAATTTTGTCATTCCGAGCGAAGCGAGGAATCTTCAATAGAACATCAAATTGGGAAGTATTATAGAGATTTTTCGCTTTGCTCGAAATGACAAATGTGGGGAATGATATGAATCATTAGCCTAACGCCCAATGCCAAATGCCTAACGCCGCCTTAATCTTCAGATTAATCTATTCTGATTTCTAAAAGAACGAATCCCGCGGATAGTTTTTCAGTCCGGGTGGAAATGCCGGACAGGCCGGGCAGATTGCGGCCGCCGTTCATAAGCGACCGGGCGCGAGCCGTTTTCAAAAACCGGGCCGGGGCGAACAGGGCGAGAGCGCCGCCGGGAGCGAGGAATTCGGAGTGCCGCCGGGCAGCCGCGTCTGGCGCGCTAAGCGTACCGCGCAGGTTGAGTCTTTTTCGCAGACTCGCGATTTCGTCGGCGGCTAAAGCGTGTTTTGGTTCGGGAGCGGCGAAAATCATCGAAAAACCGCCTGAACGCTTTTCGTTGAAAAAGACTTCCGGAAAACTAAGCGGCGGGTGAATGACGGGAATCTGATTTGAGTCCGCGTTGTCTGGGCCTGTTTCGGCGGCCGCGCGGATTTCAGGAGTTTTAAGAGCGGCTGTGATTTTTTTCTCGATTTTTTGGAAGCCTGACTCGCGCGAGCGAACGCCGGCGAGTCCGGACCGAACTCGCGACCGGATGTCGCGGAGTTCTTTCGCCCAACTGCTCAGTTCCGACGCCGTGATTTTCGATCCGGCGGGAAGCGCGGCAATGTCGTTCGCGGAGATTCCGCAAAGCGCGCTGCCTGTCTGAATGTTGTGTTCGAGCGGAATCGGAGGCGACGCGCAGATGGTAAGCAGCCAGACGCCGAGGCGGGCGAATTCGACATTTAGCTGATTAGGGTCAAGCGCGAAAACGGTTTGCGCCGCCTCCCGTTGAATATCGGCGAGAGATAAATTCGCCATGTCGCCTGCGATCGCCATCGAACGGGCGGCGGCATCGATTACCGTAAGCGGCAGAACTCCGGCGCCGGTTTCAGGAATGAATATGAAGCCATCCCGAAACTGTTTTCCGCTGAACGCGCCTGAGACGTATTCCGCGAGAGTCGCGCGAGGGGGATTGTACAAAAGCGCGGCGCCTGTGTCGTCGAGATAAAAATCGCCTTTTTTAACCTGCGCGATTGTTTTTTTCCATTTCGCCTGACTCTTAGGCAGCCAGCGTTCCACGCCTTCGTCATTTACAAGAGACAGCGTCGAAACGGCGAGCCGCGCGCGCAGCAGAGCGAGCGGAGCGAGCGCTTCGGTTATGTCTGCCGCGTCTATTTCGGCGTAACCGCCGCCGGGCAGCGCATCCGGACCGCCCTTCAGCGCCAGCAACCCGACTGCTTCGGCGATATAAGAATCCGGAACCGAATTGCGGGTCAGGAAAGGGTGCCGCTCGGGGTCGAACAGAGCGCCGCCCTGACACGGCATTTTAAACTCTTCATCGCCGTGATGGGCCGCCCGCGAAAAGCGTTCGAGCGCTTCCCATAGTGTAAATCGAAAATCCGCGCCCGCTTTTTTTGACGAACGGACTGCCGCGGACGATGCGATTATGCTACTCATTCCGATTTCTTTTGAATACTTTTTTTCGCTTGCGGGAAAAATGCCGGCCGATTCAGCGCAGAAAGCAAAAATCAGTCGCTGAACGATGACGAGCGAATGTTTGTAAATCATTTCGAGCGCTTCTTCGCCCGGAACGGCGCCTGTCGTTTGCCGCTCGGTTGAAATGAAGCCCTTGGCGAGCAGTTCCGAGGCGGAGCGCGCGGAGGAACGAAGAGAATCGCGAAGCGAGGCCGTGCGGGCGGCGCTTGCGCGGAAAGCCGCGTCCGCAAATGTTTCCTTGTCGCTGAAAAGCGCGCCGCCGAATATGAGCGAGAATGTTTTCAACATGTCGGCGGACGCGCCGGAAAGGGCGGAGGAGTCGGCTTCGAGAAACCTGTCGACGCCGCCGGGCAGTCCGCGCCGCAACAGTCGCCATTTAGCTCCGTCGGTGATTATGCCCCAGTCGATACTTTCGCTTTCGAGCGTTGAAATCAGGCGGCATCTTTCGGAAACGCTGTTCGGGTCTGCCGCCCGCAGAAGAACCGGTTTAGATTTTTCCTGAGAGTTTGCGAGAACGATGCAGCCGCCGGTTTCGCGGATCGCGCGCAGGCCGAGAGCGTCGAGCGCCATGCCGGTGCGGCCGTTTTTCGCCGCGTCATCCAGAGCTCCGCAAAGCGCATCAGACGTTTCGGGCGCTCTGCGCCATTCGCGCCACTTTTTCATTTCACGATCGAAAACAATATCGGAAAACAGACGCTTGTTGGATAGCGGCGGAGTTGCCGGCGCGGCGGTTTCATCGCCGAAAATGGAAATTTGTTTCGCAGCCATATGAAGCCTCTCAAAATATATCGGACATTGCCGGGCGCATTTGAAAATGCGTTCGGTTTGTCTCAAACGCTATATTACCACATCTGAGGCAAAAAGCGCCATGTTCGCGCGCGGAAGCGCCGCGGCGCGGAATTTGGTGTATAATCAGAAATGCGAAAAGCCGACGCGAAAAAGTAAACGGATGAAATCCGGGCGAGCGGCCGCGGAGAGAGGCGACAACGATGGAAAGATTCAACAACGAAATTGAAAGACTGAAGAATTATTTCGACGGAATTGATAAGGAGCGGGAGAAGGCGTATATAATCGCGCGCGAAATGAGGCGCGATTCTGTGCAGGCGGTGCGCGTCATGCATCGCGGAAAATTCGACGAAGCGCGCGAGCTGATTGCGAAAGCCACCGTCACCGCGGGGCAACTGTCCGAGTGCGGCGGCAGATTCGGGTTCGCCGAGGAGGCGCATCAGGAATATGTCGAGGCTGCGCTCACTCTCGCGTTTTTGCTGCATGAATCGCCTCCGACGCAGGAGGAACTCAAAACGACCGAGCGCGGCTATCTGCTCGGCCTCGCGGACGCCATCGGCGAACTGAGACGCCACATTCTCGGACTGCTGACAAAAGGCGACATCGAAAACGCGAATGAATACATGGACCTCATGGACGATTTGTTCGGGATGATTATGAAGTTCGACCACACGGACGCCGTGTTGCCGCTGCGCCGCAAGCAGGACGCGTTCCGCTCGATCATCGAGCGCACGCGCGGCGACCTTACAAACATCATCTGCCAGCGGCGTCTCGAAAAATGCATCACCGATTCAACGGTGGAATGAGTTCGGGACGAAGTCGGGAATAAATCTCGCCGCGCCTGATATACCGTAGAAATTCGTATAAAATATCGAAATGAACGAACGCAGGCCGAAAGTCATATTGTTTCTCATGCTGGCGGTCGCGTATGCATATTTTTTCCACCCCGTTCTTTACGACAACCAGACGACGCGACTCGATTTGACGTGTTCGGTCGTTACGCGCGGCGTGACGAACATCGATCTTTACGCGGACAACACGATGGACAAGGCGGTTTCCGGCGGGCATATCTATTGCGACAAGGCGCCCGGGCTGTCGCTGGCGGCGGTTCCGCCGGCGATGGCGCTGCGGGCGGCATTTTCGCGAGGCGGAGAGTTCGCGCTTTGCGCGCCGAACGGGTTGAAACTGCTTCATTTTATTCTTTCGCTTTTGCTTCTCGGAATTCCGACCGCGCTTGCGGCTGTGTTGCTGTATGGCATACTGCGCGACGTCGGCGCGGGGCCGGCGGGCGCTTTCCTGATCGCGGCGGCGTGGGGGCTCGGAACGAACGCGTTCACGTATGCCACTCATTTTTACGACCATCAGTTCGCGGCGGTTCTGACGCTCGCCGCGCTTTATCTGATATGGCGGCGCCGTGACGGCGAGGCCGATTACTGCGCAGGGCGTCTCGCGCTCATCGGCTTTTTAATCGCCTACGCGGCGATTTCGGAGTATCCGTCGGCGCTCACCGGCGCGATTCTCGGAATATTTCTGCTGACGCGTCTGAAAAAAAAGAGCCGGATACTGTGGGTTGCGCTCGGCGGCGTCGCGCCGCTCGCGCTGCTGGCTTATTACAATCATATTTCGTTCGGTTCCGCGTTCGCGCTTGGATATTTTCATGAAGCGCACCCATACTTTAAAGCGGAGATGGGGAAGGGGCTCGGCGGCGTGACCTATCCGCGACTTGATCGTCTGTTCGCGATATTGTTCACGCCGGAGAGAGGCCTTTTCTGGGGATCGCCGTTTTTGCTTGCGGCGGCTCCGGGTTTCGTGTTTCTGATCCGCCGCATGCGGGGCCTGGGATGGGCGTGTCTGGCTGTCGCCGTTGCGCGACTGCTTGTAAACTCTTCGTACTATGGTTATATGGGCGGCTTTACGCCGGGACCGCGCTTTCTCGCGCCGGCTCTGCCGTTCTTAGCGATAGCGGTCGCCGCGTGCTGGAGAGAGGCGAAGCCGCGCGCTCGAATGGCGCTCGCCGGTTTGTGCGCGGGCTCAATTGCGTTGCAGACTGCTTTGAACGCGGTAGAACCGCACGCGCCGGAGATTTTCACTGCGCCGTTTACCCAATACGGACTTAAACTTCTGTCTCTCGGATTCATTCCTGCAAACGCAGGCTCAGCAGTCGGTATGTCGGCGGCCGCTTCATTGGCGTTGATATCGATTATTATTGTTTTTTGTCTCACATCAATTTATGTGACATATTCGCAGCGAGAGGGAATGGCGATTCGGTTTGCGGCTGCGCTCGCGGTGGCGACGCTGACCGTCGGCATCTACCTGACAGCCGGACTTTCGCTCAAGCAGCAAAAAAGCTATTTGGCGCATTTCTATATAGGCACGGCGCTTAGCCAGAACGGGCGGCAGGAGGCTGCGGTTCGCGAGTTGAGCGAATCCGTGAAAGAGCGACCCCGGTTCGCGCGCGCGCATTTCGGTCTTGGAAGCGCGTATGCAAAGCTCAAGAACTATGAGAAAGCCGAGGAGGCTTTTCAGAAATCCTGTGAACTGAATCCGGATGATTTTCAATGTCTTATAAGCTGGTCGGCGTCGCAAATGATTATCGGCAAAACGGCCGCGGCGCGGATCAACTGCGCGCGCGCTATGAAGTTGCGGCCCGGCAATCCGCTTGCGATTCAACTAATGAATGCGATCGACAGCTCGAATCAATGAAAAATAATAACATTCAATAGAATACCGCTATTTTATCCCTGTGAAAAAGTCGTCGTATTCTTTTTTCGCGGCGCGGGCGATCATCGGCTGCGCGAAGCGCCACGCGAATTCCTCGAGTTTTTTGAATGCCGGCGCGAGGAACTTCATTATGGATTCGCTCTTCGGAAGGATTTTTTCATCGAGAAGCGAAGGCAGCATTTCGCAGATGAGTTTTTGCTCGCGTTCTACTCCGACTATGCCCTTGCGGTTGAATCCCTGCTGATATTTGTGGTTGCGCATCGGACTCTTGAAGTCGCGGTAGATCCAGATGAACCATCCGGAAATCCAGTCGAGTCCGTTGATCGTCCGGATGTAATGCGCAAGAAATTCAGCCTGCCGGTTCTCGGAATATTTTGAGCGCCGTTTCGGTGAGCGGAATCCCGAGCGTGCGCAGGCGCCGAACTCGGTGACGAGCCACGGCTTGTCAGGCGCTGTCTCACGCGTCGCTGTGAGCAAACCGGCGAGTTCCTTTTCGTCTCCGAAGTACCATCCGAGGTAGCAATTGACGCAGCAGACGTCGGACGCCTTTCGCGTTTCGTCTATGAGAAAGCGGGATGAAACGTAAGTGACGAGTCGCGTTTCGTCGAGCGAGCGCGCTTCAGCCAGAAGGCGCTGGATGAACAGGTCGCATGCCTCGTTCTCCACAGGAACTTCGTTTCCGACCGACCACTGAATCACCGACGGATGATTGAAATCACGCGCTATCATATCGCGCAGCATGCTTTCTGCTTTTTCGTACACCGAGCGGCTTTCGTAATCGATGTCCCAGTAAACGGGGATTTCTTCGAGGACGAGCAGTCCTATTTCATCGGCTGCGTCGAGAAGCGCCTCGTCGTGCGTGTAGTGAGCGGTTCGCAGAGCGTTGAATCCGAGTTTTTTAATGTCGCGCGCGTCGCGGAAACGTTCTTCCCGCGGGATCGAGCGCCCGTAAGGCATAAGCTCTTCGTGCAGGCTGTCTCCTTTGAGCTTGATCGGTTTTCCGTTGAAAATGATGCGCGGACCGAAAGTTCTGATTTCGCGGACACCGAAGCGGACAGAGTGATTTTCGGCGTTCACGCCAGGCGCCGGTTTGAGTTCAAGCATATATAAAGAGGGTGTTTCCGGCGACCAGAGTTTCGCGTTTGGAATTATAATTTCGAACGAGCCGTCGAGCGCATGGCTTTCGATCACTCCCGAAGCTATCGGTTTATCCGGTTCGCCGCATTCGGTCACCAACCAGGAAAACGGGAACGTCTGTATTTGCTGATAGTTTACAGTGATCTCCGCGCCGCCGTCCGAAAGGATGCTTGTTCTGACGCGCGCGTCTTTGAATCTGAACGGGCTGCGAATGAGAAGTTCAACGTCGCGGACAATTCCGCCGTAGTTGAACCAGTCGAAGAGCGCGCCGGGAATTCTGCGCGATGAGCGGAAATTTTCAGCCATTACGACGAGACGGTTGCCGCCTGGAAGCAGGCGTTCATTCGGGACATTGAACTCGAAGGGCAGATAACCGCCCTCGTGGATGCCTATCTCGCGTCCGTTGACCCAGGCGCGGCAGAGATAGTTAACGGCGAGAAAACGAATCGCGATTTCGGAATCGGCTTCGCCGGGGAGATCGAAATCAGTCGCATACCAGAAAATGCCTTCGTACCGCTCATAGCGCGGATCGGCATTCCAGCATGACGGGACATCGACGCTTTTCCATTCCGGAATATCCGGCCCGGAGTTATTGACCCGGAACCATTCCTGATTCAGTCCCGTTTGTTTCGGGTCGGGACGTCCGCGCCATTCGCCGGAAAGCAATATATTCATTGATGACTCCAATCATTTGTTTAATAGCAGAATCGATGTGAGAAAAACGAATAAAGAGATAAAGAAAGCCGCGCGCCGCGCTCCCGCGGGCAAAGCGGCCATGAGGCGTGTTGAGAAAAGATGCGCGCCGGCGAACCCGGCGGTGACCATGACGATCGGCAACCACGGAACAGGTCCCGCCGCGACTGAAAAGGCGGCCCCCGCGCCGGATTTTGAGAAGACGATTTTTCCGACTATAAGCGGCATGGCGGCGAAAGGCAGGCCGTGAATGATTCCCGTGATGTCCTCATTCATGAAAAACAGATATGAGAAATAGAGGAGCGCGACGAGCGACACCGTCCAGGAGAACTCAAGATATCCGAACCAGAAGCCGATGACCGGCCCGGCGGCGAGACTCCATGCCCAGTGGCGGCCGCCTGAACCGTCGGAGCGCATCGCCCACTTGGAGATTCCGAGAATTATTGTGGCGGCTGCGATGAACCCGGTCGGGTATGGGCCGGCGAACACTCCCCTGAACAGTTCATAAAATGACGCTGAAGTTTCGCGCATCTGCATGGAGAGGTACATCACCGGAAGCGCGGTCGCAGGGATGAGAACGGCCGGTTCGTAACGTATTCTCTGCTTTTTAATGCCGTCGTAAGCGGCTACGGCTGCCATGACAAAAGTAAAAAATAAAATCGAAAGTTCGGGAGTGAAATAACGGTGCAGAAGCCCGGAAGGGAAACATGCGACGACAGACGGCGGCGCGCCGTAGTAAGCGGCAATTCTTGCCGGGAGCGAGTACCAAAGAGGGTTGCCGGAAAAACCGGCGAGCATGCCAGACGCGAGCGAAGCGGCATATCTAAGCGTGGAGCCGGCGCCGAGCAGCGCTTCAAACGCAAAAACGAGGCATACGGAAGCGAAGAGTATCGCCGCGAACATGATCGACGGCCTGAGACCGGCGTCGGATCCGGCGGGCGATTTCTTTTTCGACGCCGGCTTTTTCCCTCCGCCTTTTTTTGATTGCTTCGCTTTTTTTGCCATCGTACCTGTCGCCAGTCCCCGGAACAGCCGCAATTTTCATTTTTTCACTTCTATAATATCAAAATATAGAGAGGATTATTTCATAGTTGCAAATACAGGCATGATAAATTTGATTTGCACGTGACGGCGCTTCATAATAATCGGAATACAGAATGCGAGGGATGACAGTGGAAATTCAACCGAGCGAGTTGCTGAAAAAAATCCGGCGCGCTACCGATCCGGCCTGCGAGACAGCGCTTAAATATTTCGGAAAGGTCCAGGGCGAACTAAAGCCGGACAAAACATACATGACGGAGGCCGACACTGAAATCGAGACGCTTTTGATGAAGAAGTTGCCGAAGATCATCGAGGGCTCGGTAGTTGTCGGAGAAGAAACGGCGCCGGATCGGGCGGCGACACGCGAGCTGAAGCGAAGGGAATTCGTCTGGGTGATAGATCCGATAGACGGGACGGCGTCGTTCATAGACGGGTTGCCGATGTTCTGTATTTGCGTCGGGTTGATGAGGGCCGGCGAGCTTTATGCGGGCGTGTTGCGGTTCCCGGCGACCGGGGAAATATATGAAGCTGTGAGAGGATACGGGGCGTTTTACAACGGGAAAAGAATACGGATCGACGCGAAAACAGAATTGAGACACGAGGCGCCGATCTACGTTCCGCCGAAGGCGCACCTGAAATATAAGATTGCTTATACCGGAAAGACGAGGAGTATAGGGAGCGCGGCGGCGCATGTGGCGATGGTGTCGCGCGGAGCGGCGCTGGCGTCTGTGGCGAACGCCTATCTGTGGGACTTCGCGGCTGCGGCTGCGATCCTGACCGAGGCGGGCGGCGAGTTGCGATATCTCGACGGCAAGCGGGTAAACTGGCCTTCTTTGATCGCGAGTCGCGAGAAGCTGCGCATGCCGGTCCTCGCCGCCGAACGCTCCCGCTGGCGCGATGTCGCCTCAATGATTAAGTTTATTGGAAAATAAACGTGAAGCGTATATGCCTGAGATTAAAAACAGATCGCATTAACTGAAACGATTTTACAATGAGCCTTTCCAGATAAAAGAGCCGGAAACATTGATATAGCCGATCTTTCTGCCTGCCATTTCGACGTATATGTAACCGCCGGGTTTTATATCCGCGTCTCTGAATTGAGGATTGAACAGGAATTGGCCGTCTTTGACGATGACTCCCCACTTGCCGCTCGATTTCACCGCCGCAAGACCGGAGTTGAATAATGTTACATCGTCGTATTGCGGCGCGATCACTACTTTCCCTGATTTATCGATATATCCCCAGCGGTTCCCTTTTGCGATGCCTGCCCGGCCTTCGCGAAAACCTGTCGCTCCGTCGTACTTCGGCGGGAAAATCATTTTCCCTGTTTTGTCTATATAACCCCATTTGTCTTTGATTCTCACCGCCGCAAGGTTTTCCTCGAATGGTTTCGCCGCATCAAATTTTTGTTTGAAAGCCTGCTTGCCTGTCGCGTCAATGAACATATACCGGCACTCTGTTTCAGAACACGTGTCAGCGACCGCCGCCAGCCCCTGGGAAAAATCCGATGCGTTGTTGAATTTCGAATCGATGACGATCTCTCCGCTTGCGTTTATATAGCCCCATTTCTCGCCGATTTGAACGGGCGCAAGTCCGCCTATGAAGGAGCCGGCGGCGATATATTGCGGCGCTATAACCACCTCGCCGGATGTGTTAATATAGCCCCACGAGCTGTCGATCTGCGCTCCCGCGAGTCCTTCGGAGAACGGCATTGTATTCTCGAATTGCGGTTTTATCGTCACGTTGCCTTGCGCGTCGATATAACCCCATTTTGAACCGACGGTCATGTCTGCCAAGCCTTCGGAAAAAGTTCCGATACCATTATATTTAGGAGGCACGATAACTCGGCCGAGCCTGTCTATCAGCCCCTGTTTGCCGCTGACATATATCAAAAGAAGGTCTTTGCCCGCGGCTGTGTTATCGGCGCCGAAACATGAGGAAGCGCTTAGAGCCGCCAGCAGCAATAACAGCGAGGCGCTTAACTTTTTCATAAATCAATCTCCCGCTCATCGTCATTTCAATCGGTTATATTATATCGCAAATCGAACTCCGACAAACGTTGATTTTCTGATCTGACATTACACATGACGAAATGAACCTCTTGGCGTCGACAAATCCGACATCATTTTCTACTGACGTTCTAACGGTGAAACATTTTATTGCATTTATGATAGTTATTATGTTTTCATACGTTTAAAGTTAACTTATCGGGGAAGATATTAATCAGGCAAATTATTTTTCGCATACGACCAGTTGCATTAAAGTAAATATTTTTGGGGGAATAAATGGCGTCAGCTAAGAAACGCTCATTCCGGCTCATATTGTCATTTTTTATCATTTTCATTTCAACACAAGCGGGGGCAAAAGAGCTAAAGCTAACTCAGGGTTGGCAAATAGTAAGTGTTCCGGTCAAAGCCATCTCGTCAGGCGAAACGCCAAGCGACATAGCGGCAAATACTTCGATATATTCGTATGATGCCGGTCAAGTGGCAGAGGCGGTAGGCAAACCGCTTGTTTCCGGACGGGGCTATTGGATATACATGCGCGAAGCAAAGACAATAAGCGTCCCCGAAGTGAAGGCCGGACCGGACAGCGCATTCAAGGTGAAACTCGAACCGGGCTGGAACATCATCGGAAACCCATACGAATATCCGCTGGACCCGGCTGTGTCGTTGCGCATATCAGGCGCCGCGTTTCAGGACTCGAAGAAAGTGATTCCCGTTTTGTTGACGTATGACGGCGATAGCGGAACATATCGATACGCGCAGATTCTCGAACAATGGAAGGGGTATTGCGTTTATGCGAATGAGGCGGCAGAACTGGAGATAATTCCGGCGATATATGAAGGGCCTGTGCCCGATATGCCGGATTTGTATGTGTTTCCGTTTAACGGAGGGGCTCAGATAGCGGATGCGGGCAACGGGGTAAAGTATGTAGCCGGCCAGTTGATCGCGGCGTTTGGCTCCGGAATTACGTATGAAGAAGCGTCGCGCGTCGCGCGCGAGGCAGGATTGTCCGTGGCCGGCGGGGATCGCGATGCCGGCGTGTACCAATTACAGATACCGCCGGGAATGAATGCAGAAGCGGCGGAGTCGGCGCTCGCAGCCGCTGGAGGCGTAATAGAGGTAGCGAAAAATTATCTATTTAAAGTGCAGGCTGTTCCGAATGATCCGGTTTTCACCGTGCCGCCGGTTGCAGGGGCGGGGTGGGGTTTTGAGAAGATTGGAATGCCGGGACTATGGGCGGAGTTCGCGCCGAAGAACGCGCCGGTTGTCGCCGCGCTTGACACCGGCGTCGACAAAACGCATCCTGAACTCGCCGGCCGCGTTTTGGAAGGCAGGAACTTCGTGAACTCCTCGGCGGGCGCGGACACGAGTGATGAGAACGGGCATGGAACGCAGGTAGCGGGGGTGATAGCGGCGGCTGGCAACAACTCGGCGGGCATGGCAGGCGTGTGCTGGAACTGCCGGATTCTGCCGGTGAAGGTGTGCGACGCGTCGGGACAGTGTCCCATGATGTCGATAATGAACGGAATAAGTTATGCGGCCGACATGAAGGCTCCGATAATAAATCTCGGAATCGGCGGCGACATGCCGCTCGACGACGCTGCGAAAGCAATAATCAGGATTTATGTAAAGTTGGCCCGGTCGAAGGGATCGATAATTGTGGCGCCCGCCGGGAACTCGTCTACGGACAATTTCGGAACTCTCACCGGAACGGACTCCGGGGTGGTGAATGTCGCGGCGACGGACGCGAACGACAATCGAGCGACATTCTCGAACTATGGCGGCATGGTAAACGTGGCGGCTCCAGGAGAGAATATTTATACGACCGATATGAACGGCGGATATAAGACGGTGAGCGGCACATCGATGAGCGCCGCGTTTGTATCGGGCGCGGCGGCGCTGCTGATTTCCGCAGGCGACAATTTAACTGTTGCGAATGCGATAGACCTGATCGCGGTGACTGTTGACCCGGTAAGCTCGAACGAGCCGATCGGCGGAAGACTGAACGTATCCTTGGCGATGAAATATTACAGACATTACACAAATAAGGCGCCGGAGATTGTGAATGTCGAAGTGATGCCGGGCGCAACGAACAAATCATATACGCTGAAAGCTAATGTCACCGATCAGGATGGGGACGCAATTACATACAAGTGGGCGGCTGGGAGCGGAGTTTTCAGCGCCGGCGCGGCCCAAAAGACATGGACGCTGGACAAAGAGATAAAGGGCGTATACACGATAACGCTGACGGCGACCGACGCTTTCGGAGGCTCTGCTGAAAGCCGCGTTGGCGTGAATGTGAGCGGAACCGACCCGGCGCAGTTGACGGTGAAGGTCATTGATGCGAACGGCGTGGCGGTGACGGGGGCTATGGCGGAAGTGGGAGGCTCCGGGACGTTCACGACCGGAGCGGACGGGCGGTTCTCCGTAAATGCCGGAGCGGCGGACGGCGTTTACGCTATTAAGATAAAGATAATAAAAGAAGGATTTGTCGACAAATTCGCAACGTTCCGGGTTTTAGCAGGTTCGCTTGAAAACGGAACGCAGAACATGACGGTTGAGCTTGAGCGTACGCCGACAGGTTCTGGAGCGGCGCGAGGACTTATAGTGCATGCTGACGGCACGACTGACACGGCGCTGCCGTCGAACGGAAGCGCTGCGGCGACGGTGACCGTCGGCGCGACAGACAGGGCTGTAGAGTTCATCACGCCCGAGGTTGGCGGCGAACCGGCGAAAGTCGGCATTAAGTTCGGCGATGAAACAGGCGCCGGACCAGGAGCGGCGGCCACGCTCGGAGTTACAGGCCAAGTCACGGCCTCGATAATTTACGGCGATCCGACATCGGAAAGCGACATATTAAGAATGTTCCCCGGTGAATTTCTGACGAATGGCGACACGGGTTTCGGCGGTTCGGGAGAAGGCGCGCTTGTAACGGGCGGTTTCGCGCGAATCGATCTGACCGACGCGGCGGGCGCCCCGATCAAGAATTTCGCGGCGGGCGCGGAGGCGCTGGTGACAATGCGAATGCCGTTCGGCGTGCAGAACCCTGAAACTGGAAAAATGGCGGCGCAGGGCGATACGATTCCGATTCTCTTCTACGACGAGAATGCTGGCGAATGGATTGTAGAGCATGAAGCGGCCGGCTCGGTGAAACGCGCCGAAATCCAGCAGGACGCGGACGGAATGTTCGTGCAGTTCAAAGTGGCGCACCTGACGACATGGAATCTGGATTGGAAATCCATGTTGTGTCCGGAAGGACAGCCGACAATAAAGCTATATGACATGAACGGAATCTCGCTTGCCGGGCAGTCGGTATATGTGACTATTAACATATCGGGTTGGAACTCATGGCCTAATATAGTAACGGACGGATTTGTAAGTTTCCCAAGGGCGCCCAAGGATATAGACTGGCAGTTGTGGGCGCAATGGAACGGATATACGTCAAAAGTGATGACGGTAAAGAATTGCGTTGTAGAGGAAAATCTCCAAGTCGGCCCGTGCGATATGAAATGCGGGAACGACGCCGCATGCAGTGATGGGAATAATATGACGTATGACGTCTGCATGAGGCCGGGGCAGTGTACGGCGTCCTGCGTCAACATGCAATGCGCGCCCGTTTGCAACTCTGACGCCTCCTGCGACGACGGCAAACCGACGACGACGGACACATGCAGGAATGCAGGCGCGTGCGGCGCGTACTGCTCACACGTTAGCTGCAATGTTGGCTGCGGCTCAGACGCGAACTGCGAGGACGGCGATCCCGACACGCTCGACGTTTGTCTGCTGCCGGGCACATGCAATGCGACATGCAAAAAATATGACGTTCATTGCGATGTGCAGTTGGATAAAGTGAATTACTTCGCCGGCGATGAGATGCAGATCACTCTGACAGCCGTAAATAAAGGGCCGGCGGCGGTGACATGCGGAGTGGAGTCGGCGCTGAAAAGGGAACAGTCGATTGCGGTGTGGAATTCTTTCGACGACGGCATTTACATCACAATCGCTCCGGGTGATTCAGTGACGCAGACAATATATAAAACTATTCCGGACACCTGGGTCGCCACAGATTCCAACGCCGGGTCGGATTATGATTTGTACACAGTCCGGGAGGATGGAACGCGTTGGGACGGACGCGACAACTTCAACATTCACGTGCACAAGCCATGCGTGGTCGCATGCAAGACGGACGCGGAGTGCGCCGACACAAATCAAAATACTTATGATGTTTGCAAGGCTCCCTATCAATGTTTCTCTGCATGCAATCATCTGACATGCCCAGTGGCATGCGCTTCCGACTACGGCTGCGATGACGGCAACTCCGCGACAACGGACAGTTGCGCGAACCCGAAAACTTGCGACGCGAAGTGCTTCAACGGCTCGTGCGCGATCAAATGCACAACCAATGCCGGATGTGATGACGGCAATCCGATGACCGCCGATTTATGCAGTCAGCCGGGCACATGCTCCTCGGCCTGCGTCAATGCGAACTGCACGCCTGTTTGCTCGAACGACTCGCAGTGCGACGATACCGATCCGCTCACGAGAGACACATGCGAGAATATCGGTTCGTGCGAAGCGACTTGCGCGCACACTGCCTGTGCGCCTGCGTGCGAGTTGGACTCGGAATGCGATGACACCGACCCGCTGACGATAGACTCCTGCCTGAATCCGAATACGTGCAATGCAGCCTGTACGCACGTCGCTTGTTCGCCGATATGTTCTGCTGATGGAGACTGTGACGACAATAATCTGCAAACATTGGATACATGCAAGAATCCGAACACATGCGCCGCTGAGTGCGAAAACTCGGCATGCACGCCACAATGCACTCAAAACTCTGACTGTAATGACAACAACGCGCTCACGCCTGTCGATGAATGCGTCAATCCGAACACATGCGCCGCGGAATGCAAAAACTGCACGCCATTCTGCGTAAACGATGTCAAGTGCGATGACTTCAATCTGGCCACGCGCGACAAGTGCGAAAACCCGAACACATGCAGCGCAACATGCTCCAATACGACATGCACGCCGGCGTGCGTAAATAACGCCGGATGCGACGACGATAACGCAGCTACTGCTGACGAGTGCTCAGCGCCGAATACTTGCGAAGCATTATGTAAAAATGTCGTTCCGGCGTGCAACAATAACGCCGACTGCAACGACAATAATCCGGGAACGGCGGACATCTGCTTGTTTCCGGGCAAGTTCTCGGCGAAATGCTCCAATACGTACAATTCGGTGTTTGTGTCCACGGCGAAAAACAGTTCGTGCTACATTGATGGCGGAACCGTAAAATGCTGGGGGTCAAATGGATATGGACAGCTTGGCGACGGCACGACAAATTATTCAGCAACGCTGGTAACTGTCAGTGGAATCACAAATGCGACAGCGCTCACGTCGGGGACGGACCACACATGCGCTCTGCTTTCCGACGGCGGCGTGAAATGCTGGGGTATAAATGATTACGGAACGCTTGGAAATGGAACGGGGATTGATTCAAGCGTCCCTGTAAGCGTTACGGATATGATGAACGTTGTTTCGGTTTCAGCAGGAGGCTCAAGCGCATGCGCTGTGATGAGAGACGGCTGGCTGAAATGCTGGGGGTATAATAAAAACGGAGAACTCGGAGACGGAACAACTAAGAACGCTTTCGTTCCCACGACTGTCGTTGGAATCACGAATGCGATATCCGTTTCGGTCGGATCCGGCTTTGCTTGCGCGCTTCTCAACAGCGGCGGCGTGAAATGCTGGGGCGATAATGCATTCGGAACTCTTGGGAACGGAACACCGGTCAATTCGTTATTGCCGGTTGCCGTCAGCGGGATAACCAACGCAGTTTCGGTGTCCGCCGGGAACAAGCAAGCGTGCGCGCTCCTTTCCGGAGGGAGCGTCATGTGCTGGGGGATGACTATTGTGGACGGGCAATTAAATATTGTGGAAACTCCGATAGAAATGCCCGGCGTAACAAACGCGTCGGCGGTTTCCGTCGGTAGTTTTTACGTATGCGCAGTTATATCCGGCGGAAGTATGAAATGCTGGGGTGGCAACACTGAAGGACAGCTTGGGAGTGGCTCTGTTTCCACCATGCTTCCTCCCGCGCCTGTACCAGTTCTAAACGTCTCTGACGCTGTCAGCATTTCTGCAAGCGTATATCATACATGCGCGTTTCTTGCCTCTGGAAACGTCAAATGCTGGGGGAATAACGATTATGGCAAGCTCGGCAACGGAACTACCGTTAGTTCAGCTACGCCTGTAGATGTGACGGCGTGTTTGACGGATGTCCACTGCGACGACGGCAATTCGCAAACTACGGATGTATGCAACAAGCCGGGGCAGCCGGATGCTTATTGTACGCATTGAGTTTCCGGAAGAAGGCAAAAGAATAGATAAAATAAAAAGCCGCCCCGGCCTTCAGGACGGGGCGGCTTTGTTTTATCCGAGAAAAATAATCCCGAATTCTTAGTAGAGAAGCTTATTCGAAATTATCTCTTTTCCGAAAGAGTTCTGCCTTTGAAGAAATCGTCCCACAGTTTGTCGGGAAGGTCCGGGTTGAGGGTCAGGTCGGAGAAGAGCATGACCTGAATCAGTTTGCCGTTCTCATATTCCTGCAGTCCGACGAACATAAGCGTTTCTGGATCGATGAATGTTTCAACTTTGGTGATTCCGCGATTCGTTTTCACATTTTTAGGAACCATAGTTATCATGTAAATGGAGGCGGGCCGGTTAATGTTTTTCTTAAGGGTGAGCCAGCCGGTGGTTTTGTCGTGGTCGTAATCCTCGCGTGTGTAGAGAGGAACTTTGGAAAGCGAGACTTTGCCGTCCTTGAAATAGTGTTCGTAACGTTTCATCGTTCTGCCGATGCCGAGGCCGGCGATGTCGTTGCCGCGCAGGTCTCGCATGTCGGTGATCGGCTTGTGATAGACTTCTTTGCGGGATGCGATCATGAGGAGTTTCATTGCCGCTTTCCACACCATCGGAACCGGCATCGCATTAAACTCTTTGTCTTTCAGGTATGGGAAAACAATGAAAATTTCGTCATCGTTTTTGTATCCGTAATTAAGCATTGTGCCTTTTGCGAAAGTGAGCATGTAGGCGACGCCGCGGTCGATAAGGCTGCCTTCTTCGAGATTTTCATTGAGCGATAGATCGTAGCCGAGGAGAGCCTTGTCCGGCTTTTTGAAACGGACGTCGAAAATGCGGTAATCCCATTTGATTTTGGGCGGTTCCTTGGGTTTTCCTTCGCTGGTTATGAAAACTTCGGGAAAGTTCTTAATGAACAAATCCGTCCTGTAAGTCCACGAGAACAGCTTGCAGTGATAAGAATTGATATCTTTGTCCCATTTGTTTGCGACTGCCGTCCAAAGAGAAACGGGGGTGTATTTTTCCGCAGCGGCGGTAGCTTTCGCCGGCGCCTTGGTCTTGGCCGCTTTAGTCGCCGCAAGCGTCATCTGCGTCGAGAACAAAAACGCGCAGACACATAGCGCCATAATGCATTTGATTTTTGTGTTTCTGCCCATGTTGCTGTCACCTCAAATGTTATTTGTTACCTACATAAGTTAATATGAAAAGTCGCCTTAAGCTTACAGGCGAACGAAAACTGAGATCAGATTCTACCCGCGCCGGGTAGGATTTTGAACCCTTTTTTTAAAATATCCGTAACACAAGTCAATGTAGCGGCTGAAATCAGGCTGCGCAGCGGCGGCCAGCGAATCCGGAATTGTTATTACAGGCAAAAATGAAGCGGCGGCGGCGGCGGAATATTTTGACGGCCGAATACTTTCACAGCGCGTTGTTTCTGATAGAATATATATAAATTAAAATCCTTTAAGTAGAAACGGGCGGGTTTCAAATGAAATTGGAGCTCATAATAAAATGACAGTAAATGAAGGCAATAAAACAGAAGATCAGTTTCGGGTAAAAGCGCACGAGATAATCGACGAGCTATCGGCAGAGGACTTGGTCGAGGCCGCGTACTTTCTTGAAGATTTGTTGATCAACAAATGCGCTGAAGCGGCGAAAAGCGGGAAGGCCGAAGTTGTCGGAAGCGAGCGGCGGGTGTTCAAGCGGCTCAGGGCGCATGTGCCGGTGGCATATAAAACTTTGGATGAGCCAGGCATGCACAAGCGCGTTTCGTCGCTGGACATAAGCACGGGCGGGATCAGCTTTGTGCTATGGTCGGCCGACCGGGTCAGGATGGGCGATTACGTTGAACTCAGTTTCACGTTGCCCGGCAAGAGAGGGCTGATAACAGTTCAGGCTCAGATCAAGCGGGTGGCGCCGGCGAAAAGCGGAAGCGGTTACGAGGTTGGCGTTGAATTCATTCATATCACGGATGATCAACAGCGGCTGATCGATGAGTTTATAGGCGATACCGGCGACGGAAAGCAGGACTGAAACGGCGTCGCTGTCGCTTTCAGGCGAATTAAACTAATATTTCAAATCCAAATAATTAAAAATATTTGTTGTAAAAACGGCTTGAAGTTCTATATTATATGTCTCGGAGTTAGGAACGAACTCTTTTGCGAGGTGCGCAACATGCCCGATAACGAAGTGATTCTCCGAATTAAAAACCTGTCGAAAATTTACGACAACACAGTGCTTGCCGTGGACAATCTGGATCTCGACATTCACTCGAGCGAGATTTACTGCATGCTTGGCGCGAACGGGGCCGGCAAAACGTCCACGCTGATGCTGATACTCGGCTTCTCCGACCCGACGGGCGGATCGGTCGAGATATGCGGCATCGACGTTAACAAGGATCCGCTCAAGGCGAAGAAGAAGGTCGCTTTCGTGTCCGAAAACGTGCAGCTTTACGGCAACTTCACCGGCCGCCAGAACCTCGATTTCTTCACGAAACTGGCAGGCAGGCCGAACGTGTCCGACGATGAATACAACAAGGTGCTGCTGCGTGTCGGACTCGCCGAAGCGGCGCACAAGCGCCGCGTGAAGGGCTATTCGAAAGGGATGCGCCAGAGGCTCGGAATAGCGATCGCGATCATGAAGCAGGCGCAGCTCATACTGCTCGACGAACCGACGTCGGGACTCGACCCGAAAGGCGGCATGGAGTTCCTGCGCCTGTGCGACGAAATGCGGCAGGAGGGCAAGGGCATTCTAATGACGACGCACGACATCTTCCGCGCGAAGGAAATAGCGGACCGCGTCGGCATTATGAGTTCCGGCAACCTCGTGCGCGAGCTTGAACGCAAGGAAATCGAGGATGAAAATCTTGAGGAACTTTATCTGAAATACATCAGTCAGGACATGACGCACGGCAAGGTCATCAGCAAGAAATAAGGCCGCCGCCAGCGGCGCCTTTATCACGGGGTAACGATAGCCATGCTCTATCACATAATAAGAAAAGAAATGCTTCTCAACCTCGTCAGTTTCAGGTTCATCATTTCGATCTCTTTGTTGTTCGTGCTGGTGGTCGGAAGCATGAACATAATGGCGGTGAATTACGGGCGGCGCCTGCAGGACTACTCGGTCGGCGCTGATATGCACGCGACTGATTTGGCGAGCATGAACAGCCGCCCGCAGTTCGAGGCGTTCGGAGTGACGAAGGATCCGCGCCCGGCAATGCTGGGGATTTTCTCGATCGGGCTGGACCCGCAGATGAGCCGCTCGATCAGCATACCCGGCTTCGCGATGGGCGGCGGGGGCGGCGGCGGCGGACGGATTGTTTTTTCATACTCAAAGCTCGCAGGAGTCTCGCCGGAGGGCAGCAAGTATGCCAACCCGATTTTTAATCTCTTCCAGCCGCCAGATTTCATATACATCGTAAATATCGTTCTCAGCCTTCTCGCTATCCTTTTCGCTTTCGACTGCATCTCCGGAGAAAAGGAAAATCAGACACTCAAACTGATGCTCACGAATTCGATTCCCCGCGATGTCATACTGATAGGGAAATGGATCGGCGGCACTCTCTCTCTTCTTATTCCGTTCATTATATCTTTCGGGATCGGGTTTCTAACGGTGATGATGCGGCCCAACGTTGATTTATCGAACGGCGCCGGCTTGCGCGTGCTTCTGATATTATTACTTTCCCTGCTGTTCATCGCGGTGTTCTTTTTGGTCGGAATGGTATTCTCAACATTCGCGGCGCGTTCATCCACCGCTTTAATTACATCGCTGTTCGCCTGGGTTTTCTTCGTGATCGTGATTCCAAACATCGCGCCGGTAATCTCGCGCCAGTTTGTGCCGATCAAGACCTCCGATTCTATAGTTCGAGAGGCCGAGCGAATGGAACAGGACATGACGCACGAGATATGGAAAAAAGAGAGAAGCGATGAAGAACAGAAAAAAATGGTGGATAAGATGCACAAGGATCTGCCTGAAAAAGTCCGGGCGCTCGAAGACCGATGGCTGAACAGTCTCACGAGCCAAGTCAAACTCGCGATGAATATCTCGCGCATCTCTCCGTCCGCCGATTACATCTTCGCATCAACCGCGATAGCCGGCACCGGCGTCGACGACTATCAGAAACTGCGCGATGAGATTCTCAGATACAGAACCCTCTTAAGCGACAATAGGAAAATATTCATCCAAAATGACGACTCAAAACCTATTCCGATGCTGTACATCAATATACTTATGGATAAAGTCCCAGTTTTTGAGGATCGCAGGCTGGATGTGGCGTCCAGCGTGAACAACGCGATCGTGGACTTCGCGATTCTTTCCGTTTATATGATCGTTCTATTTCTGATCGCGTTCCTCAAGTTCCTGAACTACGACGTAAAATAAATCCAACGGGAGAGCAAACGACATCATGCTGTTCACCCTTATACGCAAAGAGTTGTTGGACAACTTCCTGAGCTTCCGGTTTGTTGTCTCGTCCATTATCGTTGTTCTCATCATGACGCTGAGCGTCGGCATTCTGATGCAGGACTACACGAGCCGGCGAGACTCCTACAACCAGAACCAGAACGCCTACTACGACGCCGCGAAATCGCTCGACAACTACCTTGAGCTCATGTTCACCGGCATCGGCGCCGACCGGCCGCCCTCTGAGCTTCAGTTCCTTTACACCGGAACCGAGAAGAATCCAAACCGCAGCACGGTCATCTATCCGTTCTATAAGCCCAGCTTTCAGGGAGAACTGAATTTCAACCCGGTGTTCCCGCTGTTCCCGGCGGTTGACCTGCTTTTCGTCGTCAGCATCGTCTTGAGTCTCATCGCTTTCGTTTATTCGTACGACGCTGTCTGCGGGGAACGTGAGAGCGGAACCCTCAAGCTTCTTATGTCGTACTCAATCCCGAGGGATAAGATTATCCTCGCAAAATGGTTTGGCGGATATATCTCGCTGATCATCCCATATGTGTTCGGCATTATTCTTTGTTCCCTGTTCATGGTTGTGAACACTTCGGTGAACCTAACCGGCCAGGCGTGGGCCGCATTTTTCCTGACAACGCTTGTGTCGCTTTTATTCATCGCTGTTATGTATTCAGTGGGTTTGTTCGTCTCGGTCAGGAGCAAGCTGTCATCAACATCGATATCGGTCCTGCTTTTCATCTGGGTCATATTTGTATTGGTTGTGCCGAACGCGGCCCCGTTTGTTGTAGACAAAATACAGCCTGCGCCGACGCCGAGTCAGGTGATGAGCCGCATCAAATTCAAGTCGGGCAACGCGATCAACGGTCTTTTGGAAGACATGATTAAGATGTTCGAGGACGCCACCGGATTCAACATCAATCAGATAGATTTCGGGGGTCAGGGCGGCGATAAAAAGAAGGAAGATTCAGGCCAGCAGGAAACGAAGCAGCAGGAGCAGACTCAGCAGCAGACGGCGTCCGCAAGCGGCGGAGGCGATTCAGGCGCGACAGCGGCGAAAGCGCCCGCAGGGCTGGACCTGCGCGCTCTCGAAAGCCTAAGCGGAGAAATAACAGACGCCGACCTGCGCGATCTGCAGTTGAAGGGCTGTTCCAACTGGGTGGACAAGAAGCTCAAAGAGAAGTTCGGCATGACAATGGATCAGGCCAAAAAGATGATCAAGGATTACGGCGTAGACGTAGATGTCAACGAAATAATGAAGCAGTGCGAATCGAAGAAGAAAGAACTGATCGCATTAAAGAAATCCGGAGCGTCGAACGCCGATATAGCGGCGCAGGCCGGTTCCGGCGCAGGAGCGCCGGCGGTCGCCGCAGCGCAGCCGGTTCAAAAAGAGCCTGAGAAAAAGGTTAAGCCACAAGAGGTATTTTCGAAATTCATGGCTCTTCCGGAAGACGTCAAGGGACAGTTCTTCACCCGTTATTACAACACTTTCGTGGAAGCGTTCAAACAGACAAGCATCATGAGCGGTCAGGAAGAAGACAAATACAGCCGGGCGGTTGAGTCTCAGATCACGCTCACAAAATGGATTTCGCGTATATCTCCGGTTTCGGCATACGTTTATGCAGTCACCGATATCGCTGACACCGGCATTGAACACGAAAAATATCTCAAAAAGTCCATCTGGACCTATCAGAGCCAGTTCCTCGATTACATCACAAAGAAATTCAATATGCCCGACTCCGAGCGAACTCACGGCATTTTCGGAGGCGCGCTGCGCGAGCCCCCGTACACTCTCGACGGCCTTTCAAAATATCAATACAAGCCGATGCCGATCGCGGAACGCCTGAAATTTGCGCTCGTCGATATCGCTATCCTCTTTATCTTCATCGTCGCTTTCTTCCTCGCGGCTTTCTTCTCTTTCCTCCGCGCGGAAATCATCGACTGAAGAACACACTTCAGACTATCAAAAAAAGAGAGCCGCTAAGGCTCTCTTTTTGTTTTAAACTATAATCCGAATTGATTCAGGTTGTACGGATAGAGGCAGAGAAACGACGTGAAATGAAACAAACGGATAAAAATTGCGTGTTGTTTTCAATCAAAAAACATTGTGTTTGACGCTTTTATGTGATTTCTGTTATTATTTGCGCAGTGGATGCCAAGCATGGAACGACAACTTTCATAAGCTCCAAAGCCAATCAACAGCTTTTAATTATTACTGCTGAGCTGGTGATATCCTTTGCTCTTATTTATATTTCCGTTTACCTGGACTGGCCTCAGCATGATATTCTGCGTTACGCGATTCTTGTCCCGGTATACCAGGCAGGCGTATATTACGGACTCGTCGGCGGAATTATTGCAAGTGTCGTGTCCGTTCTGTCGTTTCTGCCGCTGATACCCGTTGATCCGTTAATTCGAGCCATGTCGTACGGCGTTCCAACGTTTATTCTGATGCTTGTGTTCATCATTTTCTTCGGCGCCTATATAGGCGCGACCTTAGGCTACGCCCATAAGACACAGAAATACATTGACGGCCTTTCTCTCGCAATCATGAAAATTGCGCGCGAAGTGGAGACGAGAGATGTAATGATAAAGCTGGCTGAAGAATCTGTCGCCATGCTTGACGCAATGTACGCGGCCGTTTTTATTGACGGCGCCGCGAAGGAAAACAGTGGCGGCGAGATACTGGCGCTTGAAGCTCAAAGCGGGGAACTCAGATCACTGAAAGATGTGCCCGAAGACAATGCGCTGATCAGCGCCGCGCGAGAAGGCTTGACGATTGTTTCAAATTCCATCTCCGGGGATTCGCGCCTTCAGTCTTTGCCGGGCGGCGAGTTGCTGAAAACAGCGGCGATCATCCCCGTGGTCATGAAGGATCGCTCGATAGGCTCGCTGCTTGTGTGCAACAAAAAAAACGGCGACTCTTTCACGGAAGAAGACTATGCCGTTCTTAAAATGTTAACGGAGGCGACCGCCGGAACCATTCTCAACATAGAGCAGGAGCGAGAGCGGCAGGAGGAAAAACTTCGCGTGGAACAGATGAAGGAACTGTTTTCAAGATATGTATCCGCTTCCGTCGCCGACTTCGTTCTTGAGAATCCGGAAATAATGAAAGGCCACTGGCAGGAAGTGACCATGCTGGTGTCCGACGTGCGGGATTTTACAAGAATTTCAGAGACTCTTTCTTCAAAAGAGGTTGTGAGGCAGCTAAACGAATACTTCACACGCATGGTGGATGTCATTCTCGACCACAAAGGGACGATAGATAAATTCGTGGGCGATTGCATCATCGCCTATTGGGGCGCGCCGGCGCCCGATCCGGAGCATCCGCTCAACGCCGCAAGGGCCGCGCTTGCGATGGCCAGGGCTTTGGACCTGATGAACGCCGAATGGCAGGATGAAGACCGCCCTCAGTTCAAAACCGGCATCGCTATTCACACCTGCAGGGCGCTAATGGGCAATATCGGCGACGATCGGAAAAAGGCTTTCACTATCATGGGAGAGGAAGTCGAAAAAACCATACAGATCGAAGCCATGACGAAAACCCTGAATGCCGGGATCATCGCTACAGATGAAACCTATAAAGCCATTGCGGGGAAAATTGACTGCGAACTGATATCGCAGTCAGGCGCGGCAGGAATGCAGAAGCTTTACAAAATACAGACTGGACAATGTTGATGCTGTTAAAATACAGGGCGACGGAATCGTTTTACGAGGGTTTTCAAAAAACCAACATTTTCGCCGACAGAACCGTGCGAATCACTGCTTTTATCTTTGTCATCGCCGGGCTGATCGACATTCCCTTCAAATTTATATTCCCCGCCGGTTTCAAATCAGAACTGGGCTCCATGCTCGTTTTTATCCTGTTGATTTTTCCCATATCCACGCGCCTTATCGGCGGAATATCGCGAGCGTCATGGAAATTGTATGCCGGATTCGGGATATTCTTTCTTTCCGGGCTGATCCCGACATTATGGGGCTCGCCGGTTTTTCTTCTATTAATGATTCCCTCGGTTTGCTTTCTGGCGCTTCTTCTTCGCGCCGAGCCCGGCATTCTTCGCAGTTTCGGTTATTCGGAGAAACCGCTTGGCATGCGCGAAGTTCTTATAGCGCTGCTGACGTTTAGTCTATTCGCTCTTTTCACCTACATAGCGACGGTAATGGTGCAGAAGTCAAAATTCATTCTTCATTCTCCCATATCATATCTGTTGCAGTTTCTTATCGTAGTCCCCGAATACCTTGTTGCATGGGGCATCTTATACGGAGTTTTGATGAAACGTCTGTTGGAGCTGAAATTTGAGCCGATGGTTCCGATTTTTCTCAACATTGTTTTCACGCTTGTATGGTGGGTTTCCACAGCGGTCAATGTCAAAGACCCGGGCATGATGTTTGCCGGGATATTCGCATGGGCCATAGCAGTGCATATGATTTCAGGAATGGCCTATTATTTCACGGGATCCGTAAGGCCGGTTTTATTTGCGTGGTCGCTGAACTACATTGTTTTTGTCGCTTCATCCGTAACATGAGGGCGCGCAGCCATGAGTGTTGAAAAAATCGATATCGCGTCTGAAGTCGCCGCGCTGAAATTCAGAACGGGCAGTTTTGACGTCTGGAAAAAAACAAACCTGCTCAGGGAACCGATATTCATACATGCTGTTCTCATAATTGCGCTTTATGGCATCGGGAACGCTGTTGTTCAGATATTATTCAAAACAAACCATATATCATTTTCATTAAAAGAGGCTTCATATCCTTTATTGTATCTATCTCCTATACTTGGAGGTTTGTACATTGCCGGCGGTTTGAACAGACACAGCGTCTGCATCTCTGTCGTTTATATGTTTTTATACGCTCTATTTGAATATGTGATTAGCCAATATTTTCACAGTATTCAATCAATTGTCGGAATATTTCAATTTATTCCCGGATGCGCTCTGATAGTTTGGTGGATAGTGACCAAACCTGAAATTATGGGCAAGCTCGGCATGAAAAAATCCGACTCTCTGACGGTTTCACTGTATGCTTTTATTTTGATTCTGATCATTGCCTCCTATGCGGCGCACCTTCTTATTGTATATGGTTTCAAGTTGGAGTTCAGGCCAGTTGAAATGGCAGCGTATTTTTTAGGCAATTTCATAACCTGCTTGTTTGTTACCAGCTATTGTTTCGGCATGTGGAACCTGCTGAAGAAGCGAGGCGCAAACACATTTCAGGGTATTCTGGCGCTCATGGCGCTTTTCGGCCTCATAGAGGCCCCGGTCATGATAGCTTTTGCGCTTATTGGAATAGCGAGCCCGGCGATGGCGGTTGCCGGCATCGTCTTGAACTTGATGCTTACATTGACCGTGATGCACTTTTCCTTCAGCGCGCTGAAAAACTCATTGACGGCGACATTCCTGTTGGCGATGGTCATGCTGCTTTTGAAGGCGGCGGGGGTTTTCTAAAACCGACAGCAGCGCCGGAAAGCCTGATGATGGAACGAAAGAAAAAAATACTTTTTATAATTATCTCAAGCGCGCTATGTCTTGTGGCGACAATGAGCGCTCACTATTGGGATATGCCGATGTGCGTGTGGACGAGCCCTCTCGTCGCAGTTCCCGTCGTCTATGCGGGAATCCATTTCCGGCGCGCCGGTTCCGCCGCCACGGCTTTCATTTTGTTAGTCGCGCAGGTGCCGGTAATACTCATATACGCTTCGCGGCATCTTGAAGGAGGAACGAAGTATTTCACATCTATTGTGACGGCTTTGATCGTTGCGATATATGTGGGTCACAGGCAGCGGAAGAGCAGGGATAATTCCCGGCATCTCAACAAAATACACGACACGGTCAGGCGGATTCAGCAGAATATCGAACCGAAACTCCTTCTTTCTGAACTGGAGGAACAGTTTAAGGAAATAGGAAGCGCTGATTCGGTTGAAATCTGTCTGCTGGACCAGGAAGGCATTCTAAGAGAATACAAATCCGGCGAGGAAGTGTCTCCGGACGACCACGCTTACTATAAGATTCTCAAGAATAGGAATTTTGTCGTAAGCGCCAATGTTCCGAACGATGCGCGTTTTGAGTATATCGGAGGAATGGAAAAAAACGACGCGGCGGAGCAGTTCGCGATATTTCCAATCGAGTATGGAGGCGCGGCAAGAGGAGTGATATCCATAATCGAATCAAGAGACGGGAGGCTGGGCAAAGAAGAGATTACATTTCTCAACGCGTACAAAAAAGCCATTGAAAATGCCCTTGAGGTTGTTGAGAAACGAGAGGATAAAATCAAGCACGAGCTTCAGAAGAAACGGATTAGAGACACGTTTTCATCCTATGTGTCGAGAAGCGTCGCCGAGGAGATATTAAAGGACCCCGACAAGCTTGAGCTTGGAGGGAAAAGCCAGATCGTAACCGTGATGTTCACCGAGATTGTGAATTTCAAGGCGCTTCAGAAGACTGTGGAGCCGTCGTTGCTGTTTGACTCCCTTAATGAATATTTCGCCGCCGCGATTGACACTATATTCGAATACGACGGAACTCTGGACAAGTTCATAGGAGATAACGTCATGGCATTCTGGGGGGCGCCGATTCCAATGCCGGACAGCGAACTGAGAGCCGTTCAGTGCGCGTTGAGTTTGAATAGAAAGGTCAGCGAACTAAATTCCCGTTGGAGACAGGAAGGTAGGGAGGAGTTCATTTTCTCGATAGGAATAAACTCGGGGGAAGTGGTTGCGGGCAACATTGGAAGCATTCGACGCATGGAATATACGATCATTGGAGACACCGTCAATACGGCCTCGCGAATAAAATCTATCTCTATATCGAAAAGCATCCCGATATTGGTTGGAGAAACGACATTTCAAAAAGTTAAAGACAGGGTTCAAATCGTTGAAAGATACGATGCGACTGTCAAAGGAAAAGCGGAAGCGATATCAGTATATCAACTGTCAGTGTGACCTATGAACTGCCGTTATGCCGCGCTAATTCAATGTTTCTAAATATCAAAACACAAAGCTTAAGGCATGAATCATCCGTGAAAAGAAGTGTTTTTCTTGCTATTATGAATTTACTATTCGCTTATTATCTGAAGTTCATTTCGGTCGCAAATCAATGTAGTAATTATCGCCTTGGCCGGAGGAGGGCGGCTGCGTTCCGCCGGTTCCTTCCTTCTGCGTGGCTTTGAGTTTTTCGATTTCAGCTTTCTGTTTTTCGAGTTCTTCCTGCAGTTTCTTAAGCTGTTCGGGCTCGACGTAATCAGCCGGTTTCCCGCCGGCTACGCCTGCGGCCTGACCGCCCTGCGCAGCAACGTTTGAGGCGGCGTTCAAGCTCATTCTGGCGGCGCCTCTGTTTATCGCCACGCTGCCCGCCTGGCCGATTAATGGCCTTACTTCGTTCTCGGGATTCTTCTCTCCCTGCCCGGAGTTGCTCTGCTGCATTCCGGCCGGTTTTGTTTCATATATGCCTTCCCGATAGTCTATTATTTCACTTTCCTTGGTCTGGATATCCGTTTTCCCCTGCGGCTCGAAGTAAGCGATCGACAACATGCCGACAAAGATTATGATCAGCATGAAACAGAAGTCGATGTAAGGCATCAGAAAAGTGACGCGTTTTTTGCTACCCTTGCTGCTTTCTTGCTTCATAGCCGAATAACATGTTCAAGATAATCGAGAGCACAAGACCGGTGATGGTCGGCTCGATTTTGACGTAAATGCCATAGCCTATCGCATTGATGTCTCGCTGCGCGATGGCCGGCCCGATGAGAAGGCCGAGCCCGAACAGCGTACAGATCAGACCCGCGCCCTGCGCGGTTGACGCCATGGTTACAAGCTTGTCCTCATAAGTTTCGGTGGAGACCAAACCGATCGCCGAAGTAATTAGAATGACGATGCATACCCACCATGTGCTGAGCATGTAGTTGATTGCCAGAACCATGCAGACCGTTAGGAAGAAACCGATTACGATCATGTCCTTCCAGCCTTCGGGTTTGCCGCGCACTGCGCCGTGAATCGTCCGGATTATCCACAACAGGCCGATGACAACCCACGCGATCAGCACATAAGGTTTGAGTTTCTTTGTGACCTGGTCTTTTCTCGCTTTTGCGATGATCGGCGCGAGAGGGTTGCCATGCTTTTCGCCGGACAGAATCGTTTCCTTGCCGGGTTTGTTGTAAGCTTTAATCTTCTCAGGGTCCAGCGTCAGCGCCATCGCATGCTTATTTTCCTCGACCCGGAAAAAGCCGCTTTCCGCAGTGGCTGCAAGAGGGATCATAGTCCTGTCGCCGTATAAAAAGGGAGATATGGGCAGTATCCTCTGAGTATCGCCGAGGTCGATTTCAGGATTGTTGATTGCCATCCTGATAGTGCGTCCGCCGGGAAAAGTTATCTCAGCCATCTGGTCTTTTTTATACCATGTAACATCAGCGCGCAACGCCTCCGCCACGAAACGAAGCGGCACAAAGATAATTCCGCCTCTTTCCACGGGCGTCACGTCGGGCGTGACTACTTGTTTGTTCACAATGATCGTATAGTCGCTGCGCACCTTGATGTCGCCGCCGAGCGCTTCTTCGGCCATATTGGCAGCCTGCGGCGTGATATCGACAGCAAACGCCGGCAGCGCCGCAAAAATCAAAAAAATCAGGATCAATAAGGTTTTTATCCGCAAAAGCCTCATTTCCTTTCCTCTGTCTGGTTGGGCGAACACAAGGTTCGCCACTATGTTTCTTCCGTCTCTATTATCACTTCTTTACGCAGCAGTTCTTTTGCTGTGAATTCATCCTTATCGAGTGTAAAAATTGGTATATCCACCTGTGACTCGGCAAGCGGATAATTCATTGTAGAAGCGGCATTCTCCTTTACGTAGCAGCGTATGCCGTTTGCTTCCAGCAAGCCTTTGATTATATTTGCCTCTTGAATCCCTATCGCCGAATACACTTTGACCCATTTCATGTCTTTTCCGTGGTCCATTCAGCTCTTCACTTTTCTCCGCGCGGCTCGCGTCTCCTCGCGGCACATGGATTCCACAATGCTGAACACCTTCTCGAAGTTCGGTTTCGTCATCCTCAGCAGTATTTGCTCGACGAGCGCCGAAACCGGCATCGCAAGCTGCGAGGGCAGGCCGGGTATTCCGTTCGCGTTGATCCTTATGACTCCTTCGATCAGGACCGTCGTCCGGCCGGGCGTTTTCTCGTTAAAAAACCAGCGACCGCTGATGTCCACGTTGTCTTTGAAAAAAAGCGCCTCCGTCTCGTAGTCGCACGTCCAGTGCGTGGTGTCCCACGTCTGTATGCTATGCCAGATCAACTGCCGCTTGCTCAGAATCGGCTTGAGCAGCGCCGGAATCGGCGCCTCGGCGGTCACTTCTGAAACAACGCGCTGGCGGCAATCGCTCTCGAAGCAGTCATCAACGATCCTGCAGCCGGCCATTTGCGGCAGCTTGCAGTTGATCTCCACCTGCCGGTCCCTAAGAAGATCGAACACAAGCTTTCGGGGCGCGTTTATCTCACGCTCGAATTTTGTCTTCACCATGTTGTTAAATACCCATACACAATAACTATAGTATAATTTCCGTTTTTAAGGGAATAAATTGCCGGACTATGTTTTGAGCTTTGTCACAACCAGGTCATTGCCCTATCGGCTGATTACGGGCTAATTCGGGAAATCAGACGCTTTGAAAGTCCTTTTTTCGCCGCCCGTTGAAAACACGCTCAATGGTATGATATGTTTATGCTCAATGCGGAATCCCGGCGGAGCCGGAAGCGGGACTGCTGCGGAAAATCTATTCGAAACCGCGAGGTAATTCATGGCTCAGGCAAAAGGACAACAGATTTCCCCGATGAAATTGCAGGCAATGCTGATTTATTGCCTCGCAAATGTCGGCATGATGGTGCTCGACACATTGCTCGATCAATACACAATGTTCTTTTACGCGCCAAAGAAATCAGGCGCTGAAGCCGTCGGGCATGCGGCGATACAGTTAGCGCCGATAGCGCTTGTAGGGCTTGCGCTTAACTTCGGTCGCGTTGTCGACGCGATCGCCAACCCGCTCGTCGGGTTCTGGAGCGACCGCACGAAAACAAAATGGGGACGTCGCATTCCTTACGTCCTCTTCGGCTCGATCCCGATGACGGCTTTCTTCATTCTGCTCTACTCACCGCCGATTCATCACCTTTCCAACTGGAACGCTGTGTGGTTCGGCGTGATGTGCGGCGGATTCCTTTTTCTTTATACGCTCACAGTCGCCCCCTACCTCGCGCTTATACCCGAAATCGCGCAAACCAGCGACGACCGGGTGAAACTATCTTCGTGGCACGCTCTTGCGAGCATGCTCGGGCTCATCATCGGCGCTGTCGTTTCGGGGGCGATGATAAAGCCGTTCGGCATTCGAGGAATGGCGATTTCAATGGCTCTTTTCTCTCTCGCCACAATTCTGATCACCGCGTTGTCGGTTAAGGAAAAGCCGATTCAGGAATCAAAAGTCGCCCGCCTTTCGTTCAAAGACGCGATTATCCCGACTCTGAAAAACAAACATTTCATCATTTACGCTTTCAGCATTTCTTCTTTCTGGCTCGGTTATAAAGTCATCCAAAGCTCAACCATCTATATCTGCACGGTGATTTTGAAAAAGCCTGAAGGATATGTGAGTATGATAATGGCCGGGATGCTGGCCGTGTTGTTGCTCACTCTTCCTTTCGTTTTCTGGCTGTACGGCAGAATCGGGAAGAAAAAGCTTTTCATGACAGGGTTGGTTCTCATCATGTTGTTCTCGCCGCTTCAGTTCTTCGTTCAGAAAGTCGGCGTGTTCATGAGCCCGGTGATTTTTTTCCACATCATAGTCGCGATAATGGGCGTTCCTATCGCGCTGATGATGGTTATCTATAATGCTGTCATATCCGACATAATCGACTACGATGAAAAGCAGACCGGAATGCGGCGCGAGGCAATGTATTACGGAATGGAAGGTTTTTTTACTAAGATTGCTCGCGGTGTCGGGGCGTCTCTCAGCGCCTTCCTGTTCGCTATTTTCGGACTCGAAGCGGGAAAGGTCGGAGGACTCCTTCTGGCCGGACCATTCTGCGCGTTTTTTGCATTAATGGGAGTTATTATTTTCAGTAAATATAAGCTGTCGGATTAGAAGACAGTAGCGAGTTACCGGTAGCGGGAACTCAGGGAAAAGAAAAAAACGGATAGCGCGTCATTGCGAGGAACGTTGTGACGAAGCAATCCAGACCTAAATTATATTAGTAAATTACCAGGTTTCACATCATTGAAACATTTTCCAGTTCAACAGTGTTTTGACATTATATTATAGCAAGCTGTTTTTGAATGCCGTAGGGGCGGATTTCAAATCCGCCCTGCGATATATGACTGCGAATATGCGTTCGAACATGTCAGGGGCAGGTTTGAAACCAGCCCCTACAACAATCGCTTGATACGGAGGAAACGCGATATGAAATTCAGAAAAATTGGGATAATCCTTCTCATACTGGCGGCGGCAGCCGGCGCCGCTATAGCGCTTCAGGCGAAGAAAGCGCCGGACGCGGCGAAGCTGCCGAACGTCGAAATCAAGGATTACAAGGGCGAAAAACTCGGCTCGGTCAAAGATTTCAGAGAAAACTCGATCAAAGGCCCGCAGAAAGTCGACCGCGACAAGTACCGGCTTAAAATCACCGGCCTGGTCGAAAAACCGAAAACATATTCATATGCTGATATTTCCGATAAGCGAAAGCATTACAAAAAGATCGTTACTCTGCATTGCGTGGAAGGATGGAGCGTTAAAATACTATGGGAAGGCGTTCTCGCGCGGGAACTGATAGGCGACTCGGCGCCGAAGCCGGCCGCGAACACTGTTATCTTCCACGCCGCCGACGGCTATACAACATCGCTACCCCTCGATTACATCATGGACCCGAAGCGCAACATACTCATCGCGGACAAAATGAACGGCATTGAGATGCCGCCCGCGCGCGGTTTCCCTTTCGAGCTTGTCGCCGAAAACAAATGGGGCTACAAGTGGATAAAATGGATTAATGAAATTGAATTGTCCGACAATCCGAATTTTAAGGGCTACTGGGAGAAAAACGGTTATTCGAACGACGGCGATCTGAAAAAGGGATTTTTTGATTAGAGAAATAATCCGTCATATTACAGCTTATTGGCCTAAAACCGACGGTTAACTTATTTAACTAATTGCCCCAAAATTATTAAAATAATTAATTGAAACATTTTATTATTGGTTTTATAATCAACTTCGGTGATAAACATGCTAACTACGGTTGAGACATCGAAGGAAAGAGTTTTACTCCGCAATCTACAAGTTCTTGACGTGAAAAAAGGCCAACTATCCGGTCAGACGAACGTGTTGGTCGAGGGACGTATAATCCTTGACCTCGACGCGCCGGCGGCCGACGCCGTTTGCGACACGATTGACTGCGAAGGCCTCACTCTCATGCCCGGCCTGATAGATTGCCACTGCCACATCCTGAGTCCCTATCTGTCATCTCAGGACAGTCCGCTGCCGCCCGCGTGGTCGCTGAAGCAGATGCGGCTTAATTTCGAGGGAACTCTCGCCGGCGGTGTTGTCTGCGTCCGGGACATGCTTTCACCTATTAAAATCATGAACAGCAACCGGCGTAAAATCGCGTCCGGGAAATTTATCGGACCGGACATCGCAGCTTCCGGGGCGCTGCTCAGCGTCAAGGGCGGCTATCCGGAGTTCATCAACCCGATGCCGTTTCCGCTGTCTCTCGCGAGCGAGCCGAAAATGCACGCCGACACGCCTGAACATGGCGCGCAGTTCGTGCGCTATCTCAAGAAAAAAGGCGCCGACCACATCAAGGTCGGTTACACAAGTTTCTACCGCGATTTCGCGATCAAAAAGCGGATGCCGACTGTCTCCGACGACACGCTCCATGCGATTTGCAAGGCTGCGCATGAACTCGGCCTGATAGTCAGCGTTCACCACAACTGGTCGCAGGATCTGGACCATCTTCTTCAGTTCGACATCGATTCGCTCGAACATGTTGTTTACGACAGGGAATTGACCGACGAACAGATAGCTTTGGCAAAGAAGAAGGGCGTCACCTTTGTTCCCACTCTGACGGTCTCGGACAGTATGGCGCGTTTCGAGGAGAAACTCGGATTTCTCGAAAGCGACCGCGCGAAAGAAATGTTTGTCGAACCCGCGCGCAAACACCTCCACTGGATCTCAAGCACGTGGCTCGACTTCAAAAACGAAAGATATGACGAGGCTTTCGGATTCTGGCGCGCGAACCGGAAAAATTACGCGGGTGTCGAGCGAAGTGTGAAGCGCATGCACGAAGCTGGAATTCCGCTGTGCGCGGGAACCGATCTCGGCGCTGTAGTCGCATGGCCCGGCGAGATGGCCGACGAAGTAATACGGCTTCACCATGTGGGGCTGACGAAAATCGAAGCGATCCGGGCGGCGACATTGAACGCCGCGAAGTTGCTGCAACGCGAAAAAACGCTTGGCAGCGTCGAACCAGGGATGTACGCCGACGTTTCTCTCGTAGCCGGCAATCCGCTCGAAGACCTCTATTCGCTGCGGCGGGTGCGTCTCGTCGGCAAGGGAGGCCGGTGGCACAGGCCGAAACACCCCGAGCTTCCGGATTTCTGGCCCGGCTTCAGCATCACCTTCAAAAACTGATTCGTTTCAGGATCAGAACACAGAAAAAAATTCAGGTTTAACATTTCCTTTGTGACTTTGCGATTTTGTTGTTAGAATTTTGTAACTATTGGGTTTGAAGCAAAGCAGTTTCGCGGCAGTCGCAAATGAGCGGAAAATGAGAGGGAATCAATGGAAATAATTCTTGCGTCATTTAATGCGCACAAGGCGCGCGAGGTTGGAGAGATAATGGCGCCGGTCGCTGTGAAGTCGCTTAAAGAGTTCGGAGTCGCGATAGATTTCGACGCGGTTGAGGACGGCGAAACATACGAGGAAAACGCGTTCAAGAAGGCGCGCGCTGCCGCGGCGCATGTCGCCGGCATCATCGCCGCCGACGATTCGGGACTTGAAGTTGATGCGCTGGACGGAAGGCCGGGCCTTCTTTCAGCCCGTTACGGCGGCGCAGAAATTTCGGACTTTGAACGCTGCCGGCTGCTGCTCGAAGAGATGAAGGACGTTCCGGACGGACGGCGCGGCGCGCGATTTGTGTGCAAGGTCGCCGTTTTATTTTCCGACGGTCGCGAAACGCTGTACGAGGGCGAATGCCGTGGAATTATCACGCGCGAACTGCGCGGTTCCGGCGGTTTCGGCTACGATCCTGTTCTGTTTCTGCCGGACAGGGGCTTAACCGTCGCGGATTTGTCCGCTGAAGAGAAAAACGAGATCAGTCATCGCGCCATAGCTTTTCGCGCGTTGAGAAGCGATTTGATGAATAAATGGAATTGATGCGACATTAACAGCTCCTGTTGCGCTATTGTGCCCTGTCACCAAAAAATGATAGAATATTGTGGATGGTGCTTTTCGTTTGTCTGTGAGAGAGCGGAAGGCAGGAGGATAAATGCCGGTTGTCTTTAGAGATAAACTGGACGACCTACTCCGAAAAGCCGGCGAGTATATGGATTTCGACGGCCTCGAACTTGTGCGCAAGGCGTACGAGTTCACGGTGGAGAGCAACCGGCGGTTTGAGTTTCTTCGCATGTCGGGCGAACCTGCGATATCGCATCCTCTTGCGGTCGCCTCGCAACTCACCGAGTGGCTCATGGACCCGGAAACAGTTGCCGCCGGAATTCTTCACGACATCATAGAGGACCCCAACATTCACGCGCTCCAACTGCGGGCTACTTTCGGAGACACCGTCACGCGCATGGTGGACGGCGTCTCGAAACTGAAAAAATTCGAGCTCCCCGGCACGACCACAGCCGACACGGCCTACCATTATAAAATCTTTCTCGCTGTCGCGCAGGACACGCGCGTCGCGCTGATAAAAATCGCCGACCGGCTTCACAACCTGCGCACGCTCGACAGCATGCCCGGATACAAGCGCCTGAAAACCTGTTATGAAACAGAACAGATTTTCATTCCGCTCTCGCGGTTTCTGGGCATGGAAGCCGTCGCCGAGGAAATGGAAGACATCTCGTTCCAGTTCGCCGAGCCGGAAGAGTTCGCGCGGCTGCTCGATTATCTCGAAGAGGTAATTCCGGAAGAGAACGAAATATTCGAGCAGGCGATCGGACAGCTTGAGCCGGCTCTTCTCGAACTGGGACTCGATCACCAATCGCACATATTCCGTTACAACCTGACGCACACGCGGCGCATTCTCGACTCGCAGGACAGGCCGATGCCCAAAACAGGGTTGGTCGAAGTCACCGTGCCGGAGGAATTGGATTGCTACCGGGCGCTTCAGGCGGTCCATAAAACGTTCCAATGCCTGTCGATCGGTTTTCAGGACACAATAAATTTTCCGTCGATAGATTTAAAGCGGATGCTTGAGACGAGTCTGTTAGGCCCGTTCGGGCGTCCGTTTACAGTGCGCATCTTCTCGCGAGAAATGAAAGCGGTGAACCGGTGGGGCATAGTTCCTTTTCTTTCGGAACCCCATGAGCTTAAGCGCACGGACCTGCTCGCGGACCGCGTCGAACTGATCCAGCGGATAGTCAGCGATTTCAGGGCGCAGGCCGGCGACCGCGACGAAAAAACGCTTGTCGATATAATGACCCGCATGGTGCTAAAGCAGAAGATATTCGTGTTTACGCAGGACCGCAGGCGGCTCGAACTTCCGGAATCGTCGACCGTTCTCGATTTCGCATATCTGATGGGGCCGGAAATCGGCGACCGTTTCAGCAAGGCGATGGTATATCATCAGACGGTGGACATGAGTTATCAGCCGCAGTTGTTCGACCATTTGAACGTAATCACGGACCGCGACGCAGCGCCGCGCGTCGAGTGGCTGGAACACGCGCACACGCCTGAAGCGCAGATGCATATCAAGAAATATCTCGCCGCCGCGCCGCTTGAAAAAGCAGCCGAAGAAGGACGCCGGGCGCTGCTGCAGAGGACACGGGAAGAGGGCATCTCCGCCACAGGAAAACTTGAGGATATTGAGCTGCTGCTTCCTCCGGTAATCATGTTCCTCGGTTTCAACACGGAGGAAGAATTTTTTCAGCAGATCGGGCGCGCCGAATTCGATCTGAACGTCGCTGCGGATTTCCTTAAAGAACAATACAAGCGTAAAGTGCTGATTGACAAAAAAGAACTTGATCCGGTGATCATCGGCCAGCAGATATATCAAACAGCGCTTCCGATAGGCATCGTTGAGTCTGAGCGCATTCCGAAGGCGCCGCTTTTCTCGTGCGAGATATGTTCGCCCGCGCCGGGCGACGAGATTGTGGTGAGCGCGTCCGCCAAAAAGGCGACGATTCATCGAAAGGACTGCGCCAACATAGGGCGCGGATTCCTGCGCGGCCCGAAGCAATCGCCCGCAACGTGGAAGGACACCGGCGGCCGACGTTTCCCCGTTCGCATCAAACTTAAACTTTTCCCGACGAAGGACATTCATCAGAAAATCCTTAAATTGATAGCTAAATCGGGAGCGCCGATCGCCGCCTATCAGTCCGGAGCCGCCGACGAAGGCGGACTTGAACTGATGGAGTTCATTATTGAAGTTCAGAATGTCTCGCTGGCTCAAAATGTCTGCGACGAGCTGCTTTCCATTAAGGATGTCGTAATTGCAAAACGAGTCTGAAAAACCGATCCGCGCGTTTATCGCAGTCGAGGCGCCGCCGGAAGTGAAAGAGCGGCTGTCGGAGATACAATGCGACTTCAAGCCCCGGATTCAGGGCGCGAGCTGGACGCGTCCGGAAGGGTTTCATTTTACCCTTCGTTTTCTCGGCAATATAATGCCGGTTCAGGCGGAAGCGGTGAAAGAGGCCCTCGCGCCGGAGTTTAAACAACGACAGTTCGAGGCTGAATTCGATCACACGGGAATATTTCCGAAACTTGAAAAAGCGCGTGTTTTGTGGGTCGGACTTGGCAAAGGAAATTTTGAGATGAAGAGCCTTTTCGACGAACTGGAAGAACGTCTGGCTCGCGCCGGCTTTCCGGAAGAACCGCGGCCGTTCTCCGGCCATCTGACGCTCGCCAGGTTCAGAAATCCGCGACCGATTCTTCCTGCGCTGCTTTCGACTCAGTTTGATTGCCCGCCGTTCACTGTCGAAAAAATAATTTTATTTCAGAGCGTTCTTAATCCGGCAGGAGCGATCTATACGCCTCTCGCGGTTACAAAATTGCGCAAAGGCGATCCATGTTGATCCTCCGGCGATGAACCCGGACACGGGACGAGAATATTCTGACATGCCCGCAAACGCCACAAAAAAAACGACGCTCGAACGCTGCCGCTCTCTGTGGGAGCGTATGTATCCAGACATAAAAAAGCCTGAGACTTATTTCCGGGGATGGAATGCGGAATCCGCTGCGGAGGGCAGCGGCCCGACTCTCGACGCTGGTTGCGGCTCCGGCGGCTCTGTCGATTTCAAAGCGGTTCCCGGCGCCGGTTTCTCAGTCGGCATGGATATCGATCTCGAAGCTTTGAAAAGAAACCCGAACGCGCTGTTCAAAGTCGCCGGCTCGATGGACGCGTTGCCATTCAAGGACGGAACTTTTGGCGTTATCACATCGCAGTACGCATTGGAGCATCTCGAACGTCCGCGTGAGAGTTTCGCCGAAATAGCGCGGGCGACAAAAACAGGCGGCGCTTTCATATTCATGACGACAAACTCCGGCGGCTATTTAGGAACAATGATAAGGCTGATTCCGAACTCCATTCAGTTTGTGATAAAGAGGCGCGTTCTGAAAATGAGCGAGTCTGAGATTTATCCGGTATACATGCGCTGCAATACGCGGAAGAAACTGATTCGCGCTCTTCATGAAGCCGGGTTCGGCGCGCCGGAGTTTGTTTTCATCGGCGGCCCGTTTTATTTCGGTTTCTCATACGCCGTTTTCAGGCTCGCCGTTTTATTCGAACGGCTCACGGACGGCGGGCTGAAACATCTGAAGTTTTATATCGTCGGAAGAGCAAAGCGGCGATGACGCGAAGTAATCAAGCCGACATTTATCCGTCAATCGAATAGACGTTTTGTGAGCGGCAGTTTTTCGAGCACGTTTGTCGCTTTGTCTATGACGTCGAAAGCGCGTTCGATCTGCTTCATGCTGTCTTCCATCCGCGACGCCATTTTTTCGAGCCGCACAGTAAGCTCGCCGACGCGGTCGAACGTCACGTTCATCCGCTCCATGACGTCGTCCATCTTGTCGAAAGTTGAGCTGACCTGATTGAGCGTGCCGTCGATCTTGTCCACAGCGTTGCCTGTCTTATCGATAGTGAAATCGATCTTGCCGATGGAATTATCCGCGGCTGAAATCACTTCCGATGTGCTGTCTATAGTCGTGTCGAGTTTCGAAATCGCCTTTTCGAGGCGTTTAATAATTTTCTCAAACCGCTCGAACGCTTTAAATGGCTGAAAAATTTCCAAGGAACTCTACCTCTTAAGAATCTGTATTATTCACCAGCGTATCGGGCGCAGCATGCCGCGCGCCTACGAAAGAATTATATTTTATATGCGGCAGCTTTGCCATAGCGCCGTTTCTTTTGGAATTCTAAATCTATCCGGAGATTTAAGATTCAAACCATTATGATGGTATAATTGATAAGAGATGCAGAACGGGATAGCCATCGGAGAGCCGGTTTAATGATCAGAAATTCAAAAGGAATATTCAGGTCGATATGCGGAATATTCATAGCAGCCGGAATTTTTGCGCTTGCCGGCTGCGGCGGCGGGGGAGGCGGCGGCGGAGCCGCAGCGCCGCCTGCTACGACCGGCGCGATCAGCGGCTGGCTTGACCGCGGCGCGGTGGCCCGGACTACGGGGCGGACGGAAGACAGAGCGGCGTCGATTATTCCCGTTTCAAACGCCAGCGTCACTGTTACATCCGGTTCGCAATCTTTTCAGACAAACACGAACGGGTTGGGTTATTTTGAAATCGCCGGATTGCCTCCCGGCAATTACATCGAGGCGACCGCAGTATCCGGCGCTCTAACGCTTAAAGCGTATTACGACGTTACAGCCGGCCAGATAGCTTCGAAGAGCATTAACGCGCGCACGACTGCGGCGGCAATGGTGTATAAGCGGCTGACAGTCGGCATTCCGTCGCATGTTTCTTTCATCGAAAATTCGAGACTGATCGCAGATGTCGAGTCGGAGATTGAGACCGCTCTTGCGGCGGGCAATTACAATTACGATACGGTTTATGCAGGAGCGAACACTCTGGCCGTTATCGCAAAAGTGAACGCCGGCGCAAGATTCGAGGACACAACAGTTCCAGTGATCTCAGTGATTTACCCGCAGGCCGCCGCTCAGATATCAGATGTCGATTTCCGCTCCGAATCCTTTTATATTGAAGTTACTTATTCGGACTCAGCGCCGATGGACGCCGGTTCTCTGAACGTAACGCTTAAGATGGACAGCGATCCGGCGCAAAACGTAACTTCCTATTTTCAGGCGGTTAATTCAACGACTTTGCGCAGTTCAGGCATTTATGTTTTCAATCGGACCCTGTTCCTGCTGCCGAGCAACGATCACTCCCGCATTATGACCGTCAGCGTTTCTTTGAAGGACATGTCCGGCAACACTGGAACCGCGAGCAGGTCGTTCACGGTTTATCCGGTCTCGCCGCCGCCGCAATGAAGGCCGGTCGCCGGATGCGGCCGGAAAATCGCATTTTTAGAAAGGATGATTCTTTCAGCTTAAGCATTATGCCCAAAGCCGCTTTCGCTCAAAGTAGAATATGATTAGAGCTATCTTCTTCGACGCTTTCCGCACTCTGTTTGACAGTTACAAAACTCACGATGACGCCACTCACGCGATAATCGAGTATCACAATCTCGATATCGACCCGGATGTTTTCCACACAAAGTGGGACGAGTTCATCCTCGCCGGCTGGAAAGACGGCGATTTCATTCTGCAGTGGCCGATGTTCGAGCTTTGCCTCGAATTGACGTTCAAACACTTCGGCGTTTCTGATTATGACGCCAAGACAGGAATTAATTTCTGGCTCGACCTCGTCGCCGGCGCGCCGGTTTTCCCGGAAACCCTGCCGGTTCTCGATTCGCTCGCGGATAAATACGATATTGCGATCTTATCAAACACGGATAATTTCGAGATAGGGATGTGTCTGAAAAACCATCCGCTGCCGGTGAAAAAGGTAATTTCGTCAGAGGACTCTCGTTGCTATAAGCCGAACCGGAAGATATTTGACGACGCGTTGTCAGCATTCGGCGTCAACGCGGACGAGGCGGTTATGGTCGGCGACTCGCAATTCGCCGATGTGCTCGGCGCCGCAAACGCCGGGATCAGATCGATCTGGATAAACAGGAACGGGAAGGAGCCGCGCGCGGACCTTCCGTCGCCGACCGCCGAGTTGTCCGACCTGACCGGCGTTCCTGATGTAGTTCGCGGTTTCGACGCATAATTCTCAAATTGGAAATGTGAATCAAAACATGCCAGCGCTTGCGTTTCCGCGCGCATGTAATAAAATAGTTAGATTATTAAACCGGACTGTCCGATTTATGAATGTTACGGGATGAACAAGCGGATGGCCGAGAGGATAGCAAGTTGGATTTCGACAAGAAGTTTTACCAGCGCAACTTTTTCAAGCTCGAACGCTATCGCGTTTCCGCTGACTTGCGCGAGGAAGACAAGGCCGAGGAGAACGAGGCGACGATAAAGATACTTGTGCCCGCCGCGGCGGCCGCAGGAAAAGTGACCGCCCGTTTTATCGCCGAGTACCAGCCTGAGGACAAGCATTACGTCGCGCTCTCGGCAACCTCGAACGGCGCCGGAACAGTAGATGCGCTGGACAGTTCGCTGCGAAAGCTGCTTGAGCCGATATATCCGTTCATATCCGACATAAGGCTCGTGCGTTACGGCGTCACGAATATTTCGTCGAAGCGGGGCACGTCAAGCGAAGTGGAAGTCTTCATTCTCGCCACGAATGGGGAAGGCAAGCTGTATTACTCCGAAGTCAGTTCCGTCAGCGTGATAGAAGCGTCATTTTTCGCGCTGTCGAATATATATAACAGATATTTCCGCGATGAATATATAAGCTGCAAGGCGGCCGGCGCGAGGAAAAGATGAAAGCGCTTGTAACCGGAGCGACAGGATTTATAGGCTCTCATCTTGCCGAGGTTCTCGCCGACAAGGGGTGGGAAGTTCGCGCGCTCGTTCGCGAGACCAGCGATGTGGGATTGCTGAATCGGATCGGCGCGGAACTCGTAGTCGGCGACATCCGGGATAAGGATTCGCTGAAGGATGCGCTTGCAGGGCGCGAGATAATATTTCATTGCGCGGCGCTCGTGGGCGAGTGGGGCGAACCTGTCGACTTCTACAACATCAACGTCGGCGGTATGAAAAATCTGATAGACGAGGCTGAAAAAGCAGGAGTCAAACGGGTCATAGATGTTAGCTCGACATCCGTTCACGGCTACGAAGGATTCAAGCGCGACACCGAGGAAAGTCCGTACATATCATTCGGAATTCTTTACAGCGACACGAAGCAGGAAGCCGAGAAACTGCTTTGGGAAGCGCACGCGCAGGGGCGCATCGAGGCGACATCGATCCGGCCGGCGATGGTGTGGGGCCCGAGAGATCAGGCTTTTTTCGCGAAGTTTATAAAACTGCTCAAAAAGAAACAGTTTGTATATATCGACGGCGGGCGGCATATCGCGGGCCTGACTCACGTACGGAATGTTTGCGACGCAATGTTTCGCTCCGCGCAGAATCCGAACTCGATCGGCAAGGCTTTTATTATCACCGATGATAATGACATTACATATCGCGATGTTGTCGAAAAACTGTGCGACGAACTTGGATTTAAAAAGCCGCGCTTGAGCATTTCTTATTCAGCCGCGAAATTTATCGCATACTGGTCCGAGAAATACGCCCGCCGCAAACAGTCCGAGAAAGCGCCGATTCTGACGCGGATGGGCGTTTCCTGCATCGGCAACGATCTTTCCTTCGATATCACGCGCGCGAAAACAATTCTCGGATACGCGCCGCGCTATTCTTTCCCGCAAAGCCTTCCCGAATATTTGGAATGGCTGAAATCCCAGAATAACATATAGATTCAAACAATTGTTTATCGAATGTTTTTATAAATTCAGTCGCTCGGCGCTTTAGGTTTCAATCGCTCCAAATTGTAGGCGAATCTTGCGAAGTCACACTTTTCGTTTTGCGGCCCGCCAATGTATGAAGGTTTAACCTCGCGGCAGGGGCTTGGCCGTTTTTCATATATGGAGCAGCGGACGTTTTCCCCGACGATCCCCTCAAGCGCTACGCAATGTGGCTTTTTAGCGTTTGTGCCTTTCATCGCGCGGAAGAACTGGCTGACATCCTCGGTCAGTTCGACCGGGACGCCGCCGGGCGTCTCGTCGTCGGCTTCCGCCCAGTAAAAGCTCGCGCGGTAAATAGCGCAGCACGCGCCGCATTCAAGACAGGGATTCTTCCCCATGAACGCTTACCCCGCAGAGATGAAGTGTCACAAAATGAACGTTATATATAAAACACTATTTTATTTCAGCAAATCGCGAACTGTCAGAGTCCGGTAAGGCTCGACGACAAACTCCGGAGCGAAAAGGCCGGCGATAGCCTGAACTACCGTGTCGGCCGGTATTTTATTGAGATTCTCGACGAGCTTTTTCTGCTTTGCGTCGAGCATGTGTGTCGTCTGGCTTGCGTGAGAAAAGAACGCGTCGTATTTTTTGCGGAAAAGCAAGCCGACTGGAATGAACGTGTCGGCTTTGCGGCGCGGCGAATCGAACAGCAGCATGTTAGGGCACTGGTGCGGATTGAGGCCTTCGGCGAGGTGTTCGGGGAAATAGTGAGGGAGCAGCGCGAAAGCGTTCGCGCGAAGAGTGGCGAGAGCGACAGCGTGATGGTCCGGGTGGTGAGCGTAATCCGGCATCGACGGGTCGAAAGTGAGCAGCAGATCGGGGCGATAAAAGCGAATGAGTCTCATCAACTTGCCCTGCAATTCGATCGTCGGGCTGAGTTCGCCGTCCGGATAGTCGAAGAAAACGGTGTCGGCGACGCCGAGGATTTCGTTAGCGCGTTTCTGTTCCTCGCGGCGGATGCGGGTGAGTTCGTCCGGGTTTAGGCTGCGGTTAAGCGTGCCTTTCTCGCCGCGCGTGCAGATGGCGTAGATCACGTTCGCGCCCTGCGCGGCAAGCCGGTGCACGAGAGCTCCGCAATAATAATCCGCGTCGTCCGGGTGCGCTTGCGTCACCAGAACAGTTTTTTTCGAATATTTTCTGTAGTTGAATAAGAAATTCATATTTTTAGCGTTCCTCAGCTTTCAGCTTTTCAGTTCAATAAACCTTTAAATTAGATCTCTAAGCGCTCTAATTGACCAGCCGAGCGGTTTTTGAAAGACCTGTTTGCCGGCGCGGGCCTGCTCGAATAATTCGACGCCGAGGTCGGCGTGATAGTTGATCATCGCTTCGCCGGCTTCTTTGGTCGCTATTGACGGGTTGCCCTGATAGGGCTCCATTTTCGGGTCGCTTACCCAAGTGAGCCCGTGTGCGAGGAAATCGAAATCGGTGGCGGCGTCGTTCGCGCCGAGGGAGCGCAAGATTTTCGAGATGCCCGAAAGCAGGTGGAAGGGGAGTTGTTTCGCCGATTCCCTGCCTGGGCCGGTCTGCTTCCAGATTTCACGAATCTTTTCCGGCGCGATAGCGAGCATGAGAGAAGTTTCGTTTGTGCCGCCGTGGGCGTCGGCTGAGTCGCCGCAAGAGCCGGGTCCAAGGCCGGTTTTTTCGAGAAGGTCCGGGTCGTGAGCCACCATGCGGCGGAAAAGAGTATTGAAAGGCGCGATGAGATTAAGCTTTTTGCCTGCGAGTTCGCGGCCTGCGAGTTCGATAGCCATCTGGTGGTGAGGGCCGCCGTGGTTGTCTGTGAGAATCCAGTATTTGAACCCGAATGAGGATAATGTTTGGCCGGTATCGAGCAACGCGCCCAGGATTGCTTTGTATCTTACGCGCACGGAGCCTTTTACAGGAATTGCGTCGGAGCCGAGCGCGAGAGTGGGCAGAATGACGAACTGAAGCTCGGGATATTTCGCATCGAGTTTCCTAGCGATGAGGTCGCGAAGGCTTTCGGCGATAAAAATGTCCGTGCCGAGAGGCAGGTGTGCGCCGTGCGTTTCGAGCGGCGATATCGCGGACAGAAAAACCGTGTTCGCGCGGTCGAGAGCCTCGAGTTCGAGATAAGTCAAATCCACATAATTAAATGTTTTCATGACGCTAATTATTGCGAAAAACCTATAAAAATACAAATGGATGAAGGAGTGAGAAAGCGCGCAAATGAAGGGGCCGCCGTTGAAACCGTTGATAAATAGGGTTTACAATTGAAGAACGATATGCTATATATCATTGTGAGGCATTAAGGAGATTCACCGCTTTCAGCGTCAAATGGCTTTAAGTGATTGACAATCCAAATATTGCCGCTATAATTGTTTGTTTCGTGGGGCAGAGACGCCCGAGATGGGTATGTCGCGCGGCCACGGGAAGTAACGAGGGAGCGAAAAAGAGATGAAAACGACGACGTACCCGAAAAAAGATGAGACGCCGATGAAGTATTACATATTCGACGCGGAAGGACAGGTCTTGGGCCGTCTTGCGGTTCGCGCGGCGTCACTGATACGCGGAAAGCACAAACCGATCTACCATCCGGCGGTGGACACAGGCGATTACGTTATCATAGTAAACTGCGCAAAGGTAAAGCTGACCGGCAGGAAACTTGATCAGAAGATGTACTACCACCACTCGAATTATCCGGGCGGTCTGAAAGAAGTTAAGTATAAAGATTTAATAGAGCGCCGGCCGGACTTCGTTGTCCGCAAGGCGGTTGAAGGCATGCTGCCGCACAACCATCTGGGGCGCAAGCTCATACGCAAACTGAAAGTATATGCCGGTCCGGAGCATCCGCACGCGGCTCAGAAACCTGAAAAAATTACACTTGACTGAATAGGGGGCGCACAATCGTGGCCAAAGCTACTGTTGAAAAATATTACGGAACCGGACGCCGGAAAGAAGCCATTGCGAAAGTATGGGTAATGCCCGGAACCGGCAAAATAACAATCAACGGCATAGAGATGTTGACGCTGTTCACCCGCATCGCGCATCAGGCTGAGATACTCGGGCCGCTAAGAGACACAAGGCTCGAAGGCCGAGTGGATGTCATAGCGCAGACGGTCGGCGGCGGCATAACAGGCCAGTCCGGCGCGATCCGGCTCGGCATCGCCCGCGCGCTCCTGCAAATGGACGAAAGCCTGCGCAAGCGGCTCCGCGACGGCGGCCACCTTACACGCGATCCGCGCATGAAGGAACGCAAAAAGTACGGCCAGCCCGGCGCGCGCAAGAAATTCCAATTTTCAAAACGTTAATATTCCGTTCGCCGGCATATTACCGGCCAGCGGCGGTGCCATTTCCTCCGCCTACCGGAATGTATTATATTTTATTTTCATTTCCCGGTTTATATGGCGGATCAAAAGGCGTTTTTTACGTTCCGGAAATATCCGGTTCGCTTCTTAAAAACACTGCTTTCTGAAAGTGAAATAATATCGAGAATAATGTGATCGAAGGAAGGTGACGGAAATGGCGAAACAAGCGAAACCGGTGAGATGCGCTATAGTGGGCGCGTCGGGTTACGCGGGTCTGGAAACGATCAGGCTGCTCGCCGGCCATCCGGGGGCGCAGGTTGTTTTCGCGACTTCTAATACTTATAAGTCGAAATCCGTGAGCGAGACGTTTCCGAACTCCGGCGCTCCAGAGGGCCTCTGCTATTCGCCCCACGAGGACGCGCCGGGATTCAAAGGCGCCGATGTATTTTTTCTCGCGCTCCCGCACGGCGAGTCGTACGGCATGATCGACGGCCTGCTGAAAAGCGCGCGCGTTGTCGATATCAGCGCGGATTACAGGCTGAGAGCGGCTGCCGATTACGAAAAATGGTATGGATATAAGCATCCGAAACCCGCGCTGCTCAAAGCGGCTGCATTCGGACTTTGCGAGATATACAGGAAAGAAATCAAAAAAGCGCGTCTTATCGCGAATCCCGGCTGTTATCCGACGAGCGTCGCTCTGGCGCTGCATCCGTTGTCGAAGCTGCGCGAGTTCGTGGGAGGGCCGATCATTGTCGACTCGAAATCCGGCTACTCCGGCGCCGGCCGGTCGCTCAAACCGCATCTGTTGTTCAGCGAGGCAATAGGCGAGTTCGCGCCTTACGCGGTGACCGGCCACCGGCACACGTCTGAAATGTTGCAGGAATCGCGCGCTGCGCTCGGCCGGCCGGTCCCGCTCACTTTCACGCCGCATTTGATTCCGGTCGCCCGCGGAATCGTCAGCACGATATATGTGCCGTTAACCGGAGAAATTGACGAAAAGAAAATCCGCGCCGTATATGAAAAGTTCTATAAGGGCGAACGCTTCGCGCAGGTAGCGCGGCCGGGACGCATTCCGTCAATTAAGCAGGTCGTCGGCACGAACAACTGCCTTATCAATGTGTTTCTGGACAAGGAAACCAATATGCTGAAGATTATTTCAGCGATCGATAATCTGATTAAAGGCGCCGCCGGACAGGCGATTCAGAACATGAACCTGATGTTCGGATTGCCGGAAGAAGCCGGCCTTGTCGCGACGCCTTGGGCTCCGTAGACGCATGCATCAGGATTAGATGGAGAAATCACCATGATAAAAGTTAAGAAAACCACAGATAAAACGAAAATAAAATTCATAGACGGCGGGCCGGCGGCTGTCATAGGCGTCACGGGCGCGGGTGTTCACTGCGGCCTTAAGCCGGACAAAGAGCTCGACGCAGCATTGTTTTTGTCAGAGAAACCTTGCAAAACCGCAGCGTTTTTTACGACGAATAAGCTGCTGGGCGCGCATATCCCTGTGTTCCGCGAAAAGCTACAGGCGGGCGGCGGTCTTGTCTCGGCGCTGTTAGTGAACAGCAAGAACGCGAATTGCTCGACCGGCAAACAGGGAGAGAGAGACAATATCGCTGTGAGCGCGGCGCTCGCAAAGGAACTCGGACTGCCGGCCGAACAGGTTCTGTTCGCCTCCACGGGAGTGATAGGAGTCCGGTTGCCGAAAGACAAGATTCTATCTGGCTTGGACGCGTTGGTGACTCAGCACGGAAAGCGCGGCATGGCGAACGCGGCGCGCGCGATAATGACAACGGACACGCGTCCGAAATCGTGCGCGGTGGAAGTCGAGCAAGGCGGGCGGCTATACCACATAGGCGGGGTCGCAAAAGGCTCGGGAATGATCGCGCCGAATTTGGCGACGATGTTTTCTTTTGTTTTCACGGACGCCGACCTGCCGATGGCGCTTTTGAAAAAAATCGCGGCGGAATGCGTCGAGGAATCATATAACTCGATTTTAGTCGACGGCGATATGAGCCCGAACGATACGGTTTTGGCTATGGCTAACGGAATGAGCGAAGTGAAGCTCGCCGCGAGCGATGAGGCCGGACTCGCGCTGTTCAAAGAGGCGCTCGGCTCCGTCATGAAACAGTTGGCGATGGAAATCGTGCGCGACGGCGAAGGAGCGACGAAGGTGATGCACATCGAAGTGAACGGCGCCGCAAGCGCCGCTGACGCGAAATGCATAGCGCGAGCGATCGCGCTGTCCCCGCTCGTAAAAACAGCCGTCTTCGGAATGGACCCGAACTGGGGACGTATCATCTCCGCCGCGGGCGCATCCGGCGCGAAATTCGATCCGCTTCGAGCGAGTCTTCTCATCGACGGCGCGCGTGTTTTCAAGCTTGGCAAGCCGCAACAGTTCAAGGCTAAGATAATGCGAAAGCCCGATGTTTTCATCCAGCTCGACGCAGGCCTCGGAAGCGCGTCCGCTCGCTTTTGGTCTTGTGATCTCTCTATAGACTATGTTAAGATTAACGCCGAATATATGACGTAGAAGGTGGTGTGTCTTGAAACTCAAGGAAGCGATTGAAAAAGATAAAAAATATGTATTCCAAACATACCGGCGAACGCCGCTTCTGCTGACTCATGGGCGCGGAGCGTACGTTTACGATTCCGATGGAAAGCGTTACCTCGATTTTTTGACGGGGATAGCTGTGAACGCGCTCGGACATGGAAATCCGCGAGTGACAGGCGCTATTGCGCGACAGATAAAAAAGCTCTCGCACGTTTCTAATCTATATTATTCCGAGCCGATGCTGCTTGTGGCCGAACGGCTGACGAAGCTCGCCGGGATGTCGAAGGCTTTTTTCTGCAACAGCGGCGCTGAAGCGAACGAGGCGGCGATCAAGCTCGTGCGACGCTATCATTCAGAGATTCTTAAAGACGGCCGCTCCGAGATTATCTGTTTCGAGCACGCGTTTCACGGGCGGACGCTCGGTACGCTCGCCGCTACCGGCACGGAGGCGTACAAGAAGGGTTTCGAGCCGCTCGCTCCGGGTTTCAGGCATGCTGTTTTCAATGATCTCGCGTCGGTCGAGAAGCTTATAACGAAAAAAACGGCGGCGATTATGCTGGAGCCGACGCAGGGCGAGGCGGGCGTTTATCCCGCGACCGCAGCGTTCATGCGCGGCCTCAACGCGCTGCGAAAAAAACATGGGATTAATTTGATATTCGACGAGGTCCAGTGCGGGCTCGGGCGGACTGGAAAATGGTTTGCTTTCGAGCATTATAAAGTCAAGCCGGACGTAATCACGCTTGCGAAGCCGATAGGCGGCGGGTTGCCGTTGGGCGTCATGATGGCGCAGGGCAAGGTTGTTGAAGGATTCACTGCCGGGAGCCACGCGACGACGTTCGGCGCCGGACCTGCCGCATGCGCGGCGGCGCTTGCGTTCATCGATGAAGTTGAGAAGCTCGGCCTCCTCGAAAACGCGGCGCGGATGGGCGATTACTTTGCAGCGAGCGTGAAGGAACTGAAGAAAAAGAATCCGGAAATTATTGAAGTCCGCGGAAAAGGATTGATGATCGGAGTCGAGATAGCGGCTGATGCGCCGGCGGCGGCGGATTTCTTCCGCGAAAACGGGATGCTGATTAATGCGATCAGAAAGAACATCATTCGGATTTTGCCGCCGTATACTGTCACCGAAGCGCAGGCCGACAGGTTCGTAAAGCTTCTCGGCGAATATCTTGCTGCGGCGCGGCGCGCGGAAGGAGCATCAAAATGAGCAACCGGTTCAAGGGCCGCGACCTTCTTACATTGAGGGATTTCGAGGCCGGCGAAATAATTGAAATCATTGACTTGGCGGCGGCGCTGAAGGGCGAGTTGAAGCGCGCGGGATTTAATTCCGCGCAGCCTCTCGCGAACAAATCGGTGGCGCTGTATTTCGAGAAGCATTCGTTGCGCACACGCGTCTCGTTCGAGGTCGGAATCCGGCAACTCGGCGGGCAGTCAATTTTCATGAATTCGTCCACGACGCATTCCGAGCGCGGCGAGCCGATGATGGACTCGGCGCGAGTTCTCACCCGGTATGTGCATGGCGTTGTTTACCGCGCTTTCAAACACGCTGACGTGGCCGAGATGGCGCGCTATGCCGACATTCCCGTCATCAATGCGCTTTGCGACCAGGACCATCCTTGTCAGGCGCTAGCGGACCTGCTCACGATATACGAGCACAAGGGCAGCTCCGGAAAAATCAAAGTCGCTTATATCGGCGACGCTGCGAACAATGTGGCCGCGTCGCTTGTCACAATATTTACAAAAGTCGGAATCGACTTCGCGCTCGGCTGCCCGGATAGTTACCGGCCTGCGGATGAACTTCTTGCCGAAGCGGAGGCCGACGCGAAAGCGGGCGGTTCGACGCTGAACGTGTTCAAGAATCCGGCCGACGCCGCTCGCGACGCAGATATTGTATACACGGACGTCTGGATCAGCATGGGAGACGAAGAGGAAGCCGGCGCGCGCAAACAGGCTTTTGAAGGATACATGGTTGATGTGAAATTAATGTCTGCCGCGGCGCCGAATGCGCTCTTCATGCACGATATGCCGGCTCACCGCGGCGAAGAGGTTCATTCCGATGTGATCGACAGCGGCAGTTCGATAATAATCGATCAGGCGGAAAACCGGCTGCATGCTCAGAAAAGCGTGATGGCATTGACGATAGGCGATTGAATAATCGGGAATACGCGCTGTTTAACGAAATGGCGCATGGCGGTTTATGAAAGACGAGAAACCAACGCAGCGTATAGTGTCCGGCGCGAAGACCGAAGACGAGCAGCGCTCGGAGATGTCCATCAGGCCGTCGAGTCTGGCGGACTACATCGGACAGCGGCAGGTTAAGAATAATCTGTCGATCTCGATCAGCGCGGCTTTGCAGCGCGGCGAGCCGATGGACCATACGCTGCTGCACGGACCGCCGGGGCTTGGCAAGACTACGCTCGCGCACATTATCGCAAACGAACTCGGCGCCGGAATCACGGCAACATCGGGCCCGGCGATCGAGCGCTCCGGCGATCTCGCCGCGATTCTCACAAACCTGAATGACCGCGACGTGCTTTTCATAGACGAAGTGCACCGCCTTAACAAAATCGTCGAGGAAACTCTCTACCCGGCGATGGAGGATTATAAGATTGACATCATAATCGGCGAAGGGCCGAGCGCGAGAACGATCAAGCTGGATCTGCCGAGGTTCACGCTTGTCGGAGCGACAACTCGCGCCGCGCTGCTGACGTCGCCGCTCCGGGACCGGTTCGGGATAACGCATAGAATGGATTTCTATGAGGAAAAAGACCTTGTGGAGATCGTGACGCGCGCCGCGCGGGTGCTCGGAGTCGGGATAGAGCCGGACGCGGCGTCTGAACTTGCGCGCCGGGCGCGCGGAACTCCGCGAGTGGCGAATCGGCTTCTGAAACGCGTGCGTGATTTTGCCCAGGTGCGAGGCGACGGCTCGGTTACGCTTGCGGCGACGCGCGAGGGTCTTGAGATGCTGGACGTGGATTCTGTGGGATTAGAGAAAATGGACCGCCTAATTCTGGAAACTATTATAATGAAGTTCGGCGGCGGCCCGGTAGGGCTGGACACTCTCGCCGCGGTTGTCAGCGAGGAACAGGACACAATTAACGACGTTTACGAACCATATCTCGCCAAGCTCGGGTTCATTCAGCGCACGCCGCGAGGGCGGATTGCGACTTCGAGCGCGTACGAACACATGAAAATCAAGACCGGAAAGGAGAAACGGCAGAGCGAACTATGGGAGGGTTGAAAATTCTTCCGCGCCTGCCGCTATATTAATGAAGAAATTTCTTACAGCAGCAATAATCATGATTGCAATGTCGGGTCCGGCGATCGCGGCTCCGTCCGCGCCGGCGGCTCCAGCGGCCAAGCCGGCTGCGGCAAAAACCGCGCCTGCGCCTGCGGCCGTTCAACCGGCTGTCGTTCCCGAGGCAAAACCGGCGGAGGTTGTCCCGTCGGCGGAAGAAATTATCGCCGGCGTCAAGGCGGCGTACGCGCCTATCACTTCGTACACCGTCATTTTCGAGATGGTTCAGATGATAAAACCGGTAAATAAGCGCGACGAGATCAAAGAAAAGAAAGCAATGAATATATTCGAGATGAAATATCTGCGGCCGGACCCGGAGAAAAAGGAATGGCTAATGAGGCTGACCGCGTTGCGCGGGAATCACCAGCGCACTGTGGCAGTGTACGCGCCCGACAAAAAAGGGAAGGGCAAATACACCGTTTACAAACCGGCGGGCAAAGTGGTAGTCAGCCCCGATGATCCGCGAGCGACCGGCCTTGCGATGGCGGATCTGCATTCGTTCATAGCCGATATTGAGACATCCGCGGCCGCGAAGGACGCTAAAACCAATGTGGCATATCTCTCAGGCACGAATCAATATTCGATAGAAATCGCCGGAGACGCCGTAAGAACAACGACTTATGTTGACCGCGCGACATTCCATCTTGTGCGCCAGGTTCTTGAATTAAAAACGAGGGGCGGCTATGGTTTCAAGCAAGAAATAAGCTGGCGCGATTTCAAGCCGAACGCAAAACTCAGCCCGGAGGCCATTACAAAGGCCCCGGCCAAACTATAAGGAGCGACAGGAAATGCTGATAACGAAGATCAGGAAGAAAACACATCTCATCATGTGGCTGTTTTTGGGAATCTTTGTGATAGGCGGGGTGTTTTTGACCTACGGCGTGTTCATGCCCGGAAGCAGAGGGCAGGGGCCAACGGCAAAAAAATCAAGCGTTCCAAACGATGTTCTGAGCGTGGACGGCCAAAAAGTAAGCTTGATGCAGTTCGAAAGCGGATATTCAAAGCTCAAAAGGAATTACGAGAGCATGGGCGGCATGAGGTTCGACACTTACCCCATGCAGATGTATCTCAAAATGCAGGCGCTTGAGATGATGACGACGCAGCAGCTTCTGCTGCAGGAGGCGAAGAAGCGCGGAGTGCGCGCTGACAGCGCCGAAGTCGCGAAGCGGATAAAACAGGAGCAGGAATTTCTGCTCGGGCCGGAAACGAAAGCCGGCGGCGCGGGCGCGGGCGACAGCGTTAAAAAGTTCTTCGCGGCTAAAGAGCGCGAGAAAGAGTTTCGCGACAGTCTCAACAGAACCGGCGTTTTGTACGAAACATTCAAATTGGAGATACAAAACGAGGTCAAGCAGAGCAAAGTTGTGGAGCTTATTGCCGCGGATCAGATGAAAGTCGAAACGGCGAATGCGCGAAAAAAGGCGCTCGATGTTATCGAGAAGCTCAAGACCGGCGAGCCGTTCGAAAAGGTGGCGGCGCAGTTCTCCGAGGACGAAGCGTCGAAGAACAACGGCGGCGATCTCGGGTGGGTGAAGCGTGGAATGCTTCCGCAGCCGATCGAGCAAGCCTCGTTCGCTCTCCAACCCGGCCAGGTAGCGCAGCAGCCGGTTGAGACCCCGGAAGGTTTTCACATAATCCAACTGCTCCAGAAGAAAGAAGCGGTCGGCCCGGAATTCGAGTCGCAGAAGAATCAGATCATCGCTTCCATCCGCGCGCAGAAGGGCGATGAAACCTTAAAAGTTTCAATGGATGAAATTAAAAATGCTTATGAAGCTTTTCACGCGCGCGACATAGTGATCCGGATGAAGACGAAGGACCAGATCGCCCAGGAATGGATTCAAAATGAGCGCACAAAAGGGAAACATAAGATCGATATTATCAACCCCGAGCTTAACGCGTACAAGTATCTATATGGCAACATGTTCTCGCAGACAGCGGCGCCCCCCGATCTTGACAAAGCGATAAAGCTTTACGAGAAGGCGGCGGACGCGGACCCGGCAAATCCTTATCCGTACTATGAGCTCGGAAATATTTACAAGCAGAAATATTCGAAAGACGAGATAAAGAAAGCGGGCGGCGAGAACGACCCGTACGCGAAGGCGATAAGCGAAGAGAAGAAAGCGGCTCCCGCCGGTTCGAGAAAGGCGGGCAAAGATGAAGAGAATAACATGAAGGAAGCTCTTCGCGAGTACAAACGCGCGAATGAAGTCGCTATTGGCAATAACATTTACGATCCGATATTGCTGATCACTCTCGGAGACACGGCAAAGACGCTCGGAGAACATAAGGTGGCGATAGACAGCTACGCCGAAGCGGTGGATTTCTCCGCCGGGAATAAGCAGTATCTCACTCAGATCAAAAACGGCCTTGAGGGATATAAATCGGCAAAGGTCGTGAAGGCTCTGAAAGACGTGAATGAACTGCTCGCCGAGCTTGACGCGATTGAAAAGGAAAACGCGAAAAAGGCGGCTGAGGCCAACCCGGCGCCGGAAGCGCCTGCCGCTCCCGTGCCGCCTGAAGGCGTGAAGGCTGTTAAAGTTCAGAAGCCAGGCGCGCAAAACGCTGACAATCAGCAACCGGCTGGATCGTCTGCGGCGCAAGCCGGAAAACCTTTGACCGTTAGAACATTTAAGGTTCAGCCCGGCGGCAAAGCGGTTGAAGTCCTGAAAAAAGCGCCCGTTGCGAAACCGGCTGCGACGCCGGTAGGGTCAAACGCGTCGCCGACTCCGGCTGAGGCGCCGACTCCGCCTCCGCCCCCGCAGCCAGCGCCGCAGCAATAATTCCGTTTACGGCGCGTATGTTTTTGTGTTCGATTCGAGGGCGCGATTTTTTTGATCGCGCCCTTTTCGATAGATGGATTTTTTCAAAACGAGGACAAAGGTGTCGGATAATGAAGACAATTAAGGCAAAGCTGGCGATATTTGCCCTTTTATTCCTCTCGCTCTGCCCGGTTATATCAGGCGGATGCGCGAAAAAAATACCGGCTGAACGTACGAAAGCCTCGGATGCCAAGCCAGCGGCGGCCTTGATTGTTGACGGCGAACGGATTAACGATGCGTTTTTCAAATATGAATATCTACGATTCAAACTGCTGTATGAAAAATACGGCGGAGTGAAGTTCGACAACTACCCGGCCGTTATGCGCCTGAAGTCGCAAGTGGCAGATGTCCTTATAGCGCAGCAGATATTTTTAAATGAAGCGCGAAAGCAGTCAATTACAGCGTCTGACGCGGAGGTTGATGAGCAGATTGAGACGGAGATGGATGGTTTAATCGGCCCGGCCGAGGGCGCAAAGGGGAACGGCGCGCCGAAGGATCGAATGAAAAGAATGCGCGCTGAACTTAAGAAGCAGGGCATATCATACGATGCTTTTTTAACTACGATAAGACGCGGGATAATTCAGAACAAAGCTGTTGCCGAAATATCGGGAGAGCTTGCTCTTGAATCGGGAAGAAAGGCGAAAGCCGATGCGGAGGAAGTGATAGGGAAGCTGAAAAATGGCGCGAAATTCGAGGATCTGGCGAAGCAATATTCGCAGGACGAAGCGACTCGCTTGAAGGGCGGCGACCTTGGACGCATGAAAAAAGGAACGCTGCCGGCGGAGTTCGAATCGGCGGCTCTGAGCATGGCGCCGGGCGCGTTTACGGAGACGCCGGTGGAAACCGCGGGCGGCCTTCACGTGATTCAATTGCTCGAAAAGGAAGGCGACATATACCGGGCGCGGCACATATATTTTCTCGTGAAATCCGGAAATGCAATCGCCGGCGAATGGGTTAGAAATGAACGCGAGAGCGGGAAACACAAGATAGATATCACCGATCCCGAATTGAACGCATACCGGTATCTTTACGGCAGCGTTTTCAACACCGGGTCCGGGAAGGCGAATTTTAACGGCGCCATCGCGCTCTATAATAAAGCCATAGATTCAGATCCGTCCAATCCTTACCTGTATTTTGAATTAGGCAGAATTTACGAGTTGAAAAACGCAAAATCGGAGCTTGAAAAAAAGCGCAACTCGAAGGCGCCTGCCGCGAATGGAGATGATAGCAAGGCGTTTTTGAACGAAGCGCTGCGTTATTACAAAAAGGCCGAGGGGGCGGCGGAAAAGAAGAATATCACCGACCCATTGCTGCTTATCAGCGTTGCTAAAACGCAAAAGAAACTGGGCGACAACAAGTCTGCGGAAGCGAACTATATCCGCGCGGTTGAAAAAGCGGCTGGAAACGAACAGTATCTCAAAACGATAAAAGAAGGCCTTTCAGGATACAGTTCTGAAGCGGCAAAGAAAGCGCTCGAACAAACGAATGAACTAATGGCGAAATAAGCTGGCGGTTCGCTAAAACAATATGTCTCGATATCAGAAATTATTTTGTAATCAGCATAAATTCTTGTTCTTGAGGAAAACTCGATGAAGCAGATTCCGAATCCACGAAAAACATTCGGCGTTATTTTCATCGCCATGTTCCTGTCATGCGCTCTTTATGCTTTTCTCGGCAACGTAATAGCCGGACACAGAGTTCCGGCTGAAGGCAATGGCGTGGAAACAATAAAGTTGATTTTTTCGATAGCCGCCGCGGGCGCTTTTTTATTCGGTCTGCAATGGCCGCGATTCGCTTTGACGGAAGAGAAGCTGCGCTCGAAGGGTAACAGGGCGGAGGCAATGAAGCTGGTTCAGAAAACTGCGATCAATTCGCTTGCCTGTATTGAGTCTGTCGCGATATTTGGCCTTATGTGGTCGTTCATTGCATCCGAAGTGAAGCAGCTTCCGTATTCGTCCGGCTTTGCGATGCTTACGATGCTGTATTTGCGGATGCAGATAAACGGATATTTTGATAAGGTTGAAAGCCTTTTCCCCATGGATAAATAGATATATAATTCTTTGAAGTCAGGGCCGGATCATTTTAGGAGGTTTTAATAATGAAAAGGAAGTTTGCATTGGTATTTGCGGCGTTCATGATATTTACGCTTCAAGCGTCGGCGAGCGCGGCGTCGGTGAAGATAGTTGTAGCCCCGGGCGCGAAGCCGTGCATTCTGCATGGAGTAGGCGTTCTCGAGAACAAGCTTAAGGCGTCAGGTTTCGACACTCAACGCGTCGAGCAGTTAAAATCGGGAGAGAATGTCGAAGCGATAGTGATAGTGGACCTTTCCTCGGGAGCTGCCGGCGCGATTGAAAAGGATTCGCTGAAGAAAGCGGAGTCGTATATCGTAAAAAAGGATGGCGGACGCCTCACCGGAATAGGGAGCGACGCGGTCGGCGCAATGTATGCAGCATACGACATAGCCGAGCAGATAGAGATGATGGGCGCTTCGCCGTCGATCGCGAAAGTAGAGCCGCGCACGCGAATTCCGTCCATGGACATCCGCGCGATTAATCCTTTCTTCCACGTCGACGCTTTCAACGATCCGAAGTCTTGGTTCTACGACGAGGAATACTGGAAAACCTACTTCGATGAATTGAGCTGGGACCGCTATAACCTGATTGACATTCACGCTATGTACGAACTGATCTCAACGTTTTTCCCCAATTGTTATCTGTATTTATTGAAGTCCGAAAAATATCCGAACATAGGCATAAGCGCCGCGCAGGCGGAAAAGAATCTTAAAATGTTCAACCGGATAATCGATCTGGCGGACGAGCGCGGAATCCGCGTGTCGCTGATGAGCTATCACGCGAGCTGGAAACTCACCGACGCCGACAAGACTCAGGAGCCGGATGAAAAGAAGCTCGCCGAATATACAGCCGAGATGGTTAAGAAGATAATCGACATGTGCCCCAAGTTATGGATGATAGGATTCCGGATCGGCGAGTCCAGCATGAACGAGAATTTTTTCAAGGAAAGTTATATTAAAGGAATCAGGGAGGCCGACCGCGAAGTATTCATGTTCACGCGCTCGTGGCTGGCTACGCCCGCGCAGGTTCTCGATATCGCTGACGCCTATCCCGGCCGCACATTTGTTGAAATCAAATACAACGGCGAACAGCTCGGACTGCCTTACCACGCGATGACAACCCGGCGCCGCGACACTGCGGCAAGCTATTCTTATGAGTCCTATACCAATTGGCCGCGAAACTATAAGATTTTATGGCAGATACGCGCTAATGGCACACACCGCCTGTTCCGCTGGGGCGATACGGATTTCGCGTCGCGAGTGATGCGCACCGTCCAGTTCGGCTCCGCTGCGGGCTTCTCCATGGAGCCGATGACTTCATATTATCCGCCGACTGATTTCTTCTTCAAGCCGGAAATGAAGTTCGATTTTTTCAAGTGGGATCACCAGCGCAACTGGTTCTGGTACATGGTGTGGGGCCGCAACGCCTACAACCCGGACGAGCCGAAAGAGGTGTGGCTCAACCGCTTCAAACAGCATTACGGCGCCGCCGGCGACGATACGTATGAGTTCCTCAAGCAGATGAGCAAAATTGTTCCGTTAATTTATTCGTGGCGCTGCCTCGGGCCCGACCATCGCAATATGGCCCCCGAATATGAAACCGGCGGCGACCTCAACGCGTTCGGAAAGAATTTTCCGCTCGACCCGCAATCGATATATACGATTGACGACTATACGAACAATTATTTATTCAACGAACAGTTTCTCGGCGCCAAGCTCGGGCCGTTCGAGGCTGCCGATATGATCGACAAATATGCGGACAACGCCCGCGCCGCCGCCGAACGCGCCCGCGCCAGCGCCGCTCCGGACAATGTCGAGTTCAAGAGCCTCTATGCGGAGTTCGCAACGCTTGAGCATCTCGCGCGCTACTACAGCGCCAAAATCCGCGCTTCGGCTTATCTGAATTTCTACCAGAAAAAACGCACTTATCCCGAACTTAAGCTCGCTGAAAAATTTTCTAACGACGCAATCGCGCAATGGGACGAACTGGCCAAGACAGGCGAATTGTACTTCGTTCCTCTTTTGGATACGCTTCGCATGCGCGGACAGGTGAAGAAGACCACTTTTACATGGCGTGATATTGAGCCGCAGCTCGAAGCCGACAAGAAAATTATCACTGACGAAATGAAGCGATTTGAAATCTCGAAGAATAAAGCTGACGCGGAACTTGCAGTCTATCACATTCCGACATTCAAAGCCCGCGAGGGCGAGCCGCTGATGATAACGGCGACCGTTCTCGGAACAGGCGATGAAGCTGCCGGACTGACGTTGAGTTACCGTGCGGCAGGGACTGATGCGGTGTTTAATGAAGTTAAAATGAAACGCGACGAAGCTGGCGGGCCGGCTTACGTCGGAGAGATACCGGCGAAGGCAGCGATCGGAAAGATCGATTATTTCATTGAGGCGACTTCCGGAAGCAGAAAGGGCCGCTATCCGAGCAGTAAAAGCGCCGCAGTTCTCAAAAAACGCGCCTACAACGCAGAGGAATATTCGGACGGCACAGCCAAAAGACTCACACGCGAAATGGAAAAACTCGCTGATTTCGAAAAGCGCAAATATGCTACCGTCTCGTTCACAAATGATTTTGCGGCGCCGGTTTTCACAAATGTCGAAGTAAAAGTTAACTCAGCCGGGGATGTCGCCACGATCACCGCTGCTCTTGAAGACACTGGCCCGGTCGCCAATGTCATTATGTATTATAAGCCGATACCAAGCGGTTTTACCGGATGGAACGTGGCGGAGATGAAGCAGTCCGGAGACAAAAAGTTTTCAATCGATGTCCCGCTCACGCCGGAAGGGCTTTTGTATTACTTTAACGCCGCTGACGCGTCAGGAAACGCGGCGGCCTATCCAAATTTCATTGAAATGACGCCTTATCTTGTCATAGACTCCTGGGATCCGGCGATCAACCCGTATGCCAAATAGGGACTGAAGAAAAACCGGCCGTTTTGTTTCCCGCTCTCTCCTGTAGCATGGGGGCGAGGCGTTCCGAAAGAATCGAAGGTAATCTATATTGAGTTCATTCAAGGTTGAATTCCCCGCCGATGCGAAACGGATTGCCGTCGTCGCGGGAATGACGGCGCTTGAAGCCGCTGCTGCCGCCGGATTGGAAATTGCGGCAGATTGCGCCGGGCGCGGAACTTGCGGGAAATGCAAGGCCCGAATCAGCGGAGACATTTCGAAGCCGACGGAGGCGGAGAAAAAACATCTTTCGGTCGCAGAACTGGCGGAAGGAATGCGGCTCGCCTGCCTGACAAAAATTCTCGGCGCCACGGAAATTGTTTTCTCCGTTCCTGTCATATCGTCTGAGATACTTCCTTTTCGAATGGATTACGACCCGGATCCGAGATTGATATGCGATCCGCCGTCGATTGCTATATCCGGTGGCTCTGAAGACGGCCAAGCGAAATTATTCGGCGCGGCTGTTGATGTCGGCACAACATCTCTGAACGCGCGTCTGGCTGATTTGCGGACCGGGCGCGTTCTTTCTTCGGTTGTAGCCGCAAATCCGCAAAGACTTTACGGCGCGGATGTGGCGTCGCGAATTAATTTTATCATAGAGAATAAAAACGGACTCGAAATCTTGCGCTCGCTTGTCGCGGGGCGCGTTAATGAAATGATAGGCAAGCTTGCGGCGGAGCAGGGCGGGTCGGCTGAAGATGTTCGCGGAATCACATTAGTGGGAAATCCGACTATGGCGCATGCGCTTCTCGGCATAGACCCGCGCGCCATCGCTGAATCGCCTTATGTGCCGCCGACTACGCAGGCGATGATTTTCGACGCGAACGAAGCAGGATTAAAAGCGGCGGCGGGCGCCAGATTGTTTGTTTTGCCGGCCGCCGCCGCATATGTAGGCGCTGACGCTCTTTCCGCGTCTCTGCGGGCGCGGCTGAACGAGCCAGGCGGACCGAGGTTGCTGATCGACCTCGGAACCAACGCTGAGATTATGCTTTCCAATGGAGACGACATATTTTGCTGCGCGGCAGCCGCAGGTCCCGCGCTCGAAGGCGCGCACATAAGATACGGGATGTCGGCGACGGACGGTGCGATCGACCGCGTTGATTTCAGGCCTGAAGAGGAGTTGACGACTGTCAACAATGAGCCGGCCGCCGGATTATGCGGAACCGGTCTGCTGGACGCAATCTCCGGTCTTCTCAGCCTCGGAATAATATTGCCCGGCGGAAGGATAGTGGCCGAGGCGCCTTCCGAGCTTCCGGAGTCGGTTCGCAGCCGCGTTCGGGAAGGGGCGGGCGGACGCGAGTTTGTTCTGGCGAGAAAGGGCGAGCGCGGCGCGGCGCGGGACATCGCCTTGACGCAGCAGGACATACGCGAGGTGCAACTCGCGGTTGGCGCGATACGCGCCGGAATAGATCTGCTTCTCGAACGCGCCGGCGTTCCCGGAGGGGAGATCGAGACGATATATGTTGCGGGCGCTCTCGGGACATATCTGCGCAGCGAGACCGCGTTGCGTGTTGGCATTGTTCCCCCAATAGCGCCTGAACGGGTCCGTTTTGTTGGAAACGCAGCTCTCGACGGCGCTACCGAGGCGCTTCTTTCCGGCCGTCACTGGGATGAAGCCCGTTCTCTCGGCGATTCGGTTATGTATATCGAATTATCCGCGGAGCCGTCGTTCCAGGCCAGATTCGCAGAGCGCATGACTTTTCCGGCCGGCTGATCTCTGCAGCATTCTTTTTTGCTTTTCGAATTCGAGACAACAAAATCACAAGCATCTATTTTTCATATAATTTGTCGCTGATGGAACAATTTACTTCTTTTAATGTTATTAAACCAATAAGAGAAACCTGATGGAGGCTGAGCAATGAAAAAAATATTTTTAGTATTGTCCGCGGCGCTATTATTGTCGTCAGCTATGATTTTTGCCGACAATATGGATGGTTCAGGCGATGGAAGCGACATCCCGCCGTTTAAGCAAAAAGCGCCGGGTGAATCGTTGTCTGAAATTAATAAGATTTTGGTGCAAGGCATATATTGCGGCCAGATAGGGCAGCCGCCGCTGAAATTCCTCGCAGAAAATGAGCCGCCGACGCTTCAATCATTAGGCGTTATTCCGGAGACTCCCGGCCCGAATGATCCTATAGAAGTTTCAGCGTTGATTACCAACGATCCGAACAATACGCTGTCCAGAACGATAAAGGCCGATTTGTATTATTCCTACGACGGAAAGAAAACGTGGAAACATGTGGAGATGGACGGCCCCAAAGGAGGCGGCTACTGGCAGGCGAAGATACCGCCGGTCGGCGTGAAAGGGACTCTATATTATTTTTTCACGGCGGCGGATAATGACGAAAATTACTACATGGAAATTCCGAAGGTTGATCTGAAATGGGGGGCGGCCGACAAGCAGGAGTATTTAAATACGATCATCGTCACAAATGACACAATTAATACCATGCCGGCGGATCTCGATCTGCTTGAAGCGTCAGTCGCTTACGACGGCGAATATATATATCTCGACATGTTAGTCAAAGGCGAAATTTCCGGCGGAACGCTTACTCCCGTGTCGATAAATATTTATTCGGCCGGTTTTTATCCCGTGGACCTCAGCCGCGAGAATCCGACATTCATTCTGATGCATTCGCAGCTCGCGCAGTTCTTCGGTCTGCCGGTAATAGGTTTATTGGATGTGGACAGGAATCTGATTGAACGGACTGAAGCAGAAGCGCGTTATTTTTCGAAGGGCGGTTCGTTGTCCATGAGAGTGGCTAAAAGCGCTGTTATGTTGCCCGGAAGCAAGGGAGCCCGGATAATTTTCGGGACGGCGCGAGGAACGCAGTGCAATCCGATTCGCGCGGAGTCGATAGACACGTCAGGATTCATTAACGCGGTTTTTGGAGAGCGTGAGATAGAAATCAAGTGATTAGAGCCAGGAAAACGGAATGACGTAATAGAATCGGCCGAAGGTTTCGAGGATTTTCTTGGGGCCGGCGGCGCGCAGATGCGAGCAGTCGCGCAGCATGCGCGTGTAATATGAATAGTTGTATTCCCGGGCGCCCCAAGCCGCTTTGAAACGGTAGACGCCGCATTCCCGGTTCTCGGATGCGCCCCAGTTGAAGTAAGAATAACCGGTGTTGCGCGACTCGCGAAGAGCGGCGTCGAGCAGAAAACTATTCCCCTGATATTCCTTGAAGGCGCGATCGAAGCAGGTTTCGTGGTTCATGGCGCCGTCCCGGAAGAAGAACATGAGAAGTCCGGAAACAAGAACATCGCCGGCGAAAGAGAAGTAGAATTTTGCGCGTCCCGCCGGGACCATGCGTTTCGCGACGCTGTCGAAAAAAGAACGCGGTTTCGGGGCGAGGCCGAGGTGGCTCATGTTCGCAAGGTATGCGTTGTAGAACCAGTCGAGATGCTCGGGCGTGAGTTCAGAGTTCAGCGACACTCCGAGCTTGTGCGCCTTGCTGATGTGGTTTCTGACGCTGGGCTTAAAGGAGTGAGGTTCTGTCAGGTTTGTGAATTGAGTTATACGATCATAAATAAAATCCGGCTTAAGCGAGTCGATATAGATGTCTCGAAGCCGGTTGCTGAGCGGGGAGGCGATAAAAGTAGCGGTGAGGCAGCCTGAATCGCGAGCGAAATCGAGCGCGTGTGATAGAAGCGCGTCGGCGATCTCGCCCGGCCGTTCAGCGCCTGAACGGATGCAGACGCCGCCGTAGCTGCCGCTGAATGCGAGAGAGTTCAGGACGGAGCCGAGCTCTGTCTCACGCGAAAAAGACGGAAGAACCCCGACCGGAGCGCCACCGTCATAGCAGACGAAATAGCGGCTCTCGTCTCCGAGCGTGTCTTCGATTACGTTTCGCCATTCGAGAGTGTGAAAGACAGCGCTGTCCGGCGAGTTGTCTATGACCGCCTGGTAATCGACTTCTGTCGCGTCGCCTTTTTCGACAGTTATAATTTCCATTCCCATATTTTATTTAACGGAGACCAAATAGCAAATGGCGGCTTGCAGACCGGTTCGAGACGTAAGCTGAGAAGGAACGAAGCGCGCCCCAAAGCGAGAAACCCGGCTGCCGGGCCGGGTCTCAGGGTGTTCTTTTTTGATAAATTTCTTATTTGATAATATTGTGGGGGCTGTAGCCCCCGTTTTGATCGTTGATGACCGCTTATTCGGCTGTCGGTCCGACATGTGAATTGAACGCCATTCTCTGGTTCAGGCCGTCATAGATCGCTTGCACCAGTTTCGTTGTAATGAGAGGTTCGGCGTTGGCCTGCGAGGCAGCCATAGTCGTGCCTTGCTGCTTGATCATGTTCGTCGTCATCGCCGCCACTTCAGCGGCCATATCAGCGTCCGAAATTGCGGATTTGGAACCGGAGATCGCGGTGTATTGCGCAGACAGATCATTAATCGTATGTTGCAGCGTATTGATTTGAGTTCCTAATGAAACCCTTAGATTTGACAGCTTGTCCAGCTTGGCTGTTAATGAAGTTATTTTGTCGTTGGCGTAGTCCTGATACCACTGAAGATCGGCGTCTCCGTTGGGGTTCGGAAAAGGATGGTATGGCGTTCCGAAATCAGAGAACTCAGCGGTCAGGTCGTCTATGATAACCTGAACCTGATTGGAAACATTGTTGTCCGCGCCGATCTGAGCGGGAAGGCCGGAGTCGAAACCGCTGCCGCCTCCGCCGTTAACGAAAATCTTTTTGAGATTGTAGTTCAAACGAGTTGTGTCGAAAATGACGGTGGAAGTTGAGTTGTCGCGGTCGGAAAAAGCAATATAAAGATGATCTTTCATCAACTCAATTTCGCGGTGAAGATTCATGCAGTCGCTGGATAAAGGAGTTGTAAAAGGACTTGTGCCCGGGTTGCAATTCAATGTAGCGGAGTTTGCAAGCCGTACGCTCAGGTCGCGCATCCTGGCGAGCGCGTTCCACTGTTCGCCTATGTAGCTGTCCACCAGTTGGAGAAGCGTGGTTGTGTCCTGCGCATTGCCAATGGCAGTGTTGACGCCGTGCAACTGGGCGTTCATTCCCTGCGAAATAGCGAGCCCGGACGGGTCGTCAGCGCCGCGGTTAATGCGAACGCCGTTTGATAAACGTTCAACCTTTTCGTTGTATTGGAGTAAATTGAGCCTTGAAAAGTTCTGTGAATAAAGCGCGCTGATATTTGTGTTGACAGAAACCATATCTACCTCCTTGCAGATACGACTCTCGCGGAACAAATTCCGTTTTGTTCCGTAAACCAGCGGTTTGCATGATTCCCTATGCCGCCAAAAACCTTTAGTCGGCCGGCTCAAGCAAATGTTCCGAAAACAGATGCTTTTCTCTCGACATTTGCTTGCCCCAGGAAAACGGGGCGACCGGGTTGCTTTCCGCTTAATGAATAAATCGGCGTTTATCCAGTAAAACTTTAGGAAATGGAAATAATTTTTGTCAGATCATGCGACAGAAGCGGTTCCCGAAAGTCGTTTGTTTCGCTTGAAACGCTTGAAACAGGATAAGTTTACGCTGACTGAATGGATTCATTTGTTTCATTCATAATGGCTGCCGATGTGGTATGATCTTAATATATGCGCCTTTCAGGCTGGCTTGGTGGAGGCGCGCTCAGACCGCATTAGTCAGGAAGACACATGTTATATGGATTAATACCATATCTTTTGACGTTTGTGTTTGGAATAACCGGAAGCTCGCTATTTTTTCCCAATTGCGAGATAACGCTGGTCGCGATGACTAATATCGAACAGACGCCGCCATTCAATTTTTTCAACTTGATGATAGACTTGAGCCATTATCAGGCGCGACTGCCTTTCATGCTCGCGATTTGCATGGCTGCCGGAAGCGCGATCGGCAGCAGCGCATTTTATTTGATGGGAACCGGATCGATGAAACTCTCGGGGCGGGTCAAAAAGAAAATCGAGAGTTTCGATTTCTCAAGACTCGAAAGAGCGGGAGCGGCGCTTATATTCGTTTCAGCGGTTTCGAGCATTCCTCCGATTACTCCGCTTGCTTTTGCCGCCGGCGTGATAAGATACAGGTTCTGGGAGTATGTCGGCGTTTCGTTCGTCGGTAAGGTGATCCGGTTCACTCTTGTTGTATACGCCGGAGAGGGCCTGATGGCGCTGATCAAGCATCTATTTTAGGGCTGGACCTTTTTTTGTGCCTTCTAAATAACGCCATTATTAACCAATATAATCAGCATAAGACATTTATACTATATTAGCAGCTTATTTAAGTTATTAGCTCATAAATAAGACATTATGCTATAATTATCGCGCTTTGAATGATTCAAATATTTCATTTGGGGTGTGGACAGAACGGTTGTTGTGATATAATAACACATCCGAAAAAAGGGCGGCAATTATGCCCTGCCGGGAAGGTTAGTGGATGGACAACTTCAACATCGGTAAAGGCGGGGAACCGCCAAAAAAGACTGGTGACGGGATTCAGACCCCAGCGGACCGGGCGAGAAAAGGCCTTTTCAGCAAGAAAGACAAGGCTCCGAAACCTGCTAAGGTTAAAGCTCAGGCGGCCCCGGCGGCTACACAAGACGGTCCCGCTCCCAAGGCGGCGCCTGCAAAACGCGCTTCAGACTCTGTTACATCCGGCGCAAAGCAAGCAGGCTCCAACGCAAGCAAGATTATTCTTATGGCGATACTCGGCGTGACCATACTCGGCGCCGCAGGTTTCTATGTAGTTAATACATTCATCCTTAACAAAGACGTAGTTCCTCAGACGGCCGGTACTTTTACGAATCGGCCTGTTGCAGGAAGGCCAATGCCGTCGCCGAACGCTCCTGTTCCGGCAGGCGTGAAACCGTCTCCGGCGAATCCGGCTCCAGGCAATGCAGTTGTTCCCAAAGCTGGCGAGATGCCCGCGCTTCCGGAAAAAGGCAACGCGCCCAAGATCGCGGAAAAACCGGTTGTACGGAAGCCGGCGCAGGGCGGTATGATCCCCGCGCCGCCTGTGAAAAAACAGTCCGCGCCGAAAGCGGTTAAACCTCAAATCGCAGAAAAAAAACCAGTGGCTCCTCCGGCAGTCGCTAAGAAAGTAGCTGTCGCGAAACCGGTTGCTGCTGTTCCTAAAGCGAAGCCTGTTGTGGAGGCGCCCAAAGCTGTAATTGAAAAAAACAGGCCGGCCCCTGCGGTGAAAGCTAAAGCGAGTCGCGTTGTTGTTCAACCGCAAGCTGCTGTTGTTTCCGCTACGCCGCGCAAACGTGTTTCGCAGCCAGTCGCCGCCAATAGAGCTGCGACCGTTCAGATATCGAGTCTTCCCGCGGTCAGCGGAGATGTCCGGATACATACTCCTCCGCAAAGGGGAAGCAAAGATGGTTTTTACGACTGGCCGGGAGGAAGTTCGAAAGGCAATAACAAAGGTCTCTTCGACAGCCAGCCGAGCAAGCTTCTAAAGCAGGAAAAAGAAAAGGCGATGGATGAGTTTTCTTCCGTAAAGATGCTTTACATGGTGCTCGTGAAGGAAGCGGACAACCCGGAAGAATTGAAATCAATAGGCAGAAGAATGCCGAGTGTTACACCGTCCCCGGAGATCAAGCAGACCGAAAGCCACGGCAGACAGGTCTACTGGCTCACGGTGGGCCACTATACGACGGCGGATAAGGCATACAACAAGGCTCAGGAATTGAAGTCCATGGGCGTCGACACGACCGTCGTATCAGAAAAGATTTATTACTAATAGATAGAGATCACCTGCCGGGCGGTTGAAATTAAGCCGCGGCAACGCCGGCGGATGAGGGGAGTCAGGTAGCTATGAAAACAGCCGCGACTGTTATATTGGTTTTAGCTTTAGTAAGTTTTATTCACAAGGAACACAAGCACGACGCAAAGGCAGCGGTGTACACAAGACCGCCGATCACCTACACCGGCCCCACAGAGCCAAGCGGCCAACAGCCGGCGATCGGCGGTCCGGAAACAGGCGCCGAACAGCCGCAGTATACCTCGAATGATCTTCTTGCCGAACAGCAGATTGTGAGTTTCGCGAAAACTCAATACAAAAGTCTCGCTGTATCTGACGCCACACTTCAGGAAATAGCGCAAAAGATAGTTAAATATTCGACGATTTACAGCGTCGACTATGCGTTGGCGGCGGCGCTCATAGCGAGGGAGTCGAGATTCAATCCCAACGCCACCTCGCCTCACGGCGCCAAGGGTTTGGGGCAGTTGATCGACTCCACGGCCGCGGGATTCGGCGTAACCAATTCTTATGACATCGACCAGAATCTGAACGCGACTCTGAAGTATATGAGAGGCCTTTTGGACAGATGGGCGGGCAAGCCGGACCAGACTGAACTCGCGCTGGCCTCATATCTGCTCGGACCGCGCGCGATTGATTCCGGCGGCCACCTGACCGAGCATTCGGTGGGCTATGTCAACGCCGTGCTTAAAGCGAGAGATCAGATTAAATCCATGAAGTAAAAAACAAGGTAAAGCATAATACAGGTTACTAAAAGGGCGGTTCTGAGTGAGCCGCCCTTTTTTCATTCCCGGATTCGGATTCATTCCCGACGGACGAAAATATTGGGTTGAAATAAAGATATTAACAATTAAATATATTATATTCTTCACATGATGCCTTATACCGGAATACATGATCTGATAGTTCACAATTTCCAGCAGGAGCGCGCGCCGGGCGGCGAAAGGAAGCAAGTTTGCGAAAGCGCGGCGGGGATTGTTCTCGAACGGAACGGCGCCGGTTTTGCCGCGTCCGGCGTTTTTGTCTCGGAAACAGTTCGGCTAAAATTTCCGGCGAACGAGATGATAATGACTTGGAACGGAACGGCGCCGGAGAGCGCGCCGCTTGGCATCGAGTTTAGAGTTCGGGGCGCAGGCGCTGATTGGTCCGGCTGGTATCAGATGGGAGCATGGAGACCGGAAAAGCTGAAAAAAATATGTCGGCATGATCCTGTTTACGGGCCGTTGAATGTAGACCACTTGAAGGCGACGCGCATGTTCGACGAAGCTCAATATCGGGCGAAATTCCGGTCGGATTCCGGAACTCAGACGCCGTCGCTTCGTCGCATCTCGCTCTGTGTGTCTGACACGCACAGAGCCGGCGATGCAGGGAATGAGCCATATTGCGGAGGCGCTGTCGATCTGCAGGTTCCTTGGATTTCCCAATATGACCCTGAAAAAGTGAAAGACGCGGATATGATTCAGCGAGGCGTTTGCGCCGCGACTTCTGTGACGATGGTTTTAAATTATTACGGGATTCCTGTCGAAGTCGCCGAGATAGGGCGCCGGGCATACGACCCGAACGCGAGGATATTCGGCAATTGGGCATTTTTGGTGGCGGCGGCTTCAGAGTTCGGGCCGGATGCGTGGGCGCAGCGTTTCAATGATTTGAACGTGGTCGAGTCGCTGATTGGCGAAGGAATGCCGTTGATTTTAAGCGTATCCTACAAAAAGGGCGATTTGAGCCCGAAGCCGGATCGCGAATCGGCGGGGCATCTGATAGTGGCGCGCGGGATGACCGTCGACGGTGATTTTATCTGCAATGATCCGGATGTGCGCGACCCGGCTGAATTTGGCCGGCCAATGATCTATAGGCGCGGGGAACTCGGGCGCGCGTTTTTCGGGCATGGCGGCGTAGGGCTCGTTATTAGAAAATAAGTCAATGCGCGACTGATCGGACGATATTCTATTAATAATTAAATATCCTGATAATATATAGCTTATTTGTTGTTTATCCGGTAAAGATAGTGAATTTGATATGGTAAATTTTTACATGTATATTATAATTATAGAAGTGTTAACGGTTCGTTATGATCTGACTTCGGTTTTTTTGAGCGTTACCCCGCAAAGAAATATATCGAGTCTAGACCGTTCGGGCTGACCTTATAGAATTGATGGTGTCAGAATGTCTTTATTGCTTTGTTCTGTTTTCAGACCTTTCGGAGTGGACGACGAATACGGACGCAAGGAAAACAAACTGGAACTGTTCCACAATCAGGTGACGCGCGAACAGGGGATTTTTTCGATCAGGTACAACCACCGCAGTTTCGGATTGTATTTCATAGCTGAAAACATCAAGATGCCCACTGTGATTCTGGATTTTCCGACGCTCAAGCAGTTTCGAAAAGAATTGAAAAAAGGATACGACTATGTCGGAATAGCATTCATCGCGTCGAATTTCGCGAAAGCGAAGAAGATGTGCGAGCTGGTGCGCGAAGTATCGCCGACGACGAAGATAATTCTCGGCGGACACGGCACGAGGATACCGGAGATAGAAAAGCTGATCGATTGCGATTACGCGTTCCCCGGCGAAGGCATACACCAGCTTCGCAAACTTTTCCGCGAGGACGTTGACGCGCCTATCAAACATCCGGCGATGCCGGCGGCGGACCACAAGCGCATCCTCGGTCTTCCGTTCACTCAGAGCGCGGCGGTTCTGGTGCCGGGCGTAGGCTGTCCGAACGCCTGCCGTTTCTGCGCGACTTCCCACTTCTACGACAAAACTTATTACCCATTCCTCAAAACGGGACAAGAGCTTTACGACACTATTCTCGATCTTGCGGCGAAAATGAAGACTAACGACTTTTTCGTCATGGACGAAAATTTTCTGAAGCAGAAGGACCGCGCCATGGAACTGCTCTCGCTGATGGAGCGGGACAACCGCACGTTCAACTTCAGCATCTTCTCGTCGGCTGAAACGGTGAAGGAATTCGGGATCGCGAACATGGTGAAACTCGGAATTTCCTACATCTGGCTGGGAGTTGAATCAAAGAAAAACATTTTCGAGAAAACCCAAGGCATAGACGTAAAGGAAATGATCTCCGAACTGCGGGCGAACGGAATTTTCGTTCTGGCGTCCTCGATTCTGTTTCTCGAACATCACACAAAGGAAACTATCTGGGAAGACATAGATTTTTCGATCGGCCTGAATCCGGATTTCTCGCAGTTCATGCAACTCGGCCCGATGCCGCAGACCCAGCTTTATCTGGATTACAAGGCGGAAGGCAAACTGCGCGAGGATATTCCCTATCAGGAATGGCACGGGCAGCACAGGATATGGTTCGACCATCCGCACTTTACTGGCGAGGAGACAGAGACTTATCTGCGCGACGCGTTCAGGAAAGAGTTCGAGACGCTCGGGCCGTCAATATTGAGGACGGGCGAGACGATGATCCGCGGACTGGACGCGCCGGTTTTCAAGACGGACAATCCGATGCTGCTGCGCCGGAAGGAAGTGTTGTACCGGCGATGCAAGGCGTACTATTACGCGCTGACGGCGCTTAAATGGGAGATGCCGACGCAAAGAATGAAGGAGCAGGCTTCGCGCATTCTTGCGTTGTACAAGGAACGCCTCGGGGCGCGGACGCCGCTTCACTTGGCGGCGAGCGGAATGGTATTCGCATTGACGGAGGCCGCAAAGACGCGAATGAACCGGGCGGGATACGCGCACAATCCCACGGTGATGAAGACGATGTTCCGCATCTCGCCGGCGACATACAAGGAAATGAAGGGCAGGATTCAGGCGATCTTCAGAAACCGCAGGACGTGGGCGATCATCGAAAACAACGGCGACGCAGGCGTTGCGCTTTCGCTTCATTTCTCGGGCAGGATCAAGCGTAAAACGGTAGCTAAGCTAAACAACAGGATTAACTCACTGCCGCGCATTTCGCTTAAATCCGTCAGAATCAATGTCACGCCTCTCGCTGATTTCAACGAGGAAACTTTCGAGAAGTTCATTGTGAAGCTTTCACGAAAATGCGAGGATGTCCGGATATACTGCTCTGAGACGCACAAAAAGCAGATTACTTTTTTCAATAAGCTGATGTCAAAAAATGTTTGCTCGGTGACGACGTTTTAACGCGTCTATGCTTTCCAAGCGTATAGAGGGATAAGCGTGTTTTAGCGCGCTATTTTCAGCAGCCGCAATGATGGCAGATGGCTTCTTCGGTGTTGACCTGCTTGCCGCAGCTCGGGCAGAGCCGTTTCAACGGCGCTCCGCACATCGGGCAAAACGTGTGATCCTCCTTCAATCTCCTCATGCATTTAGGGCACATTCGCAACTCGATCTGGTCTGTCAGCAGTTTGACCATTGTTTCCGATTCAGGTTTGCCGCAGTTCTGAAACTGTATCTCGATCTCCGACTCTTCGTCGCGTTCGTCGCGAAAGCGCACGGTAATTGTGCAGCCGACGAGGAAGTGGCGGAAATCGGCGCCTGTGACCAGGCGCCTTGGATAGGCGTTGAACCCGATCCTGTCGCGGAAAAAGCGGCCTTTTATGTCGATTATTCTTTTATCGGTCAGAAGCAGGTAGTCCACTTCGTCCGCGCGCCAAGCTTTGCCTTGCTCGGGTTGCGGTTTGCCGTGGTTGACGGCAACGAAAAGTTGCTCATCCGGCGCGAGCATTTTCATGATTTCTTTAAGCTGATAATCTTTGATTCTTATTATCGGGTCCATGAAATCACCGCCGAATCAAGATCAAAGACGCATATCGCAAGGTGGATAGATATATTACTATATATATTATACACGAATTTTGTGAATTTAATCAGCTACTTGTTATTTTATGCTATATATCAAGGGGCTGCGGCGTAGCGGATATTAAAGAGGCCGAAGAATCAGCGAGGCGCGTAGCGGGCGAGGCTTGAATGTGCCGGCGCCGGCGCGCTTAGCGGGGCGATCTTGCCGGGTTCGGGTTATTTGCTATTTATCTTTTATTTTAACCTATTAACAGAGGCCGGTTATCTGCTAATATTATCCGAAAGACGGTCGCGCGCGGCAATAGGATGCGAAAGCGGTATAATAAATTGAATCGGCGCATCCGCTTTACCCGATACGCGCGTTTATATTATAATAACAGACGTTTACGCAAGCGGCCGCCGTTTTTGATAGAAAGCGCGGCGGCATTGACCGTAATGCGCAAGCGCAAAAAACACGAGAGGATGGGCGACGCCCATGAGATTAAGCATAAAAATATTGACGGCATTTATCGCTGCCGCGACGGTGTTTGCAATAGGAGCCGCAAGCGCTCAGGTTAGCGACCCGGCAGTAATTAACAATCAGGGCGTCGAGTTTTATGAGAGAGGGAACTACGCGGCCGCCGCTCAGAAGTTCGAGGCGGCGTTGGCGCTTAGCCCGGAGAACGTGGACATGTGCATCAATCTGGGTTTCGCCTATCAGGCGGCTGAAAACCACGATGCGGCTGCGAAGGCGTTCAAAAAAGCTATCCAGCTCGATCCGTCGAATTTTGAAGCGCATAACAGCCTCGGCGTAAGCTTGTACCGGATCGGCGAGAAGGAACGGGCGATGGAAGAATGGAAGTTCGTGCTCGCTATTGATCCCGGGAACGCGGCGGCTGCTGCCAATCTCGGAATAGCCCGGCATCCGGAGCGCGCCGATGAAATCCTGTATGAAACAAAAGCGGCTATGAAACCTTCTTTGAAAGGCGCCGCGCAGCGCGCTATCGCCGCTTATTTTGAGAGAGGGAAACTTGCTTATAAAAAAGGCGACTTCGGGCAGGCTACGCAACTCTTCACTGAAGTTCTTCAAGAGAAACCTGACTCGAAGTTTTCATATTACTATCTTGGGATGAGCCTTGCGTATCTGGACAAGCCGGAGGCGGCTATGAAGAATTTGCGCGAGTATATGATTCTCGAAAATTATCCGGCGGAAGGCGCTGTTGAATACGAGCGGGCTATGGCGGCGTTCAATCTCCTGCGATCCGGCAAGCCGATTAAGGCGCGGATTTCTCTGAAGGAGATGCAGGCCGCGAAGGCGTTCAAGGACGGCAAGGACGCCTATCTCGCAAAAGACTATTTCAAGACGGTTCATTTTTTGAAGATAGCGGCATCGTTAAAGCCTGATTCGTATCAGGTCAATTACTATCTCGGCATGGCGTACAGGGGAATAGGCGATAAGGAGCGCGCGACGTTCCACCTCGCGAAGTGTCTGCTCGCCGGCCCTGAAGCGCGAACGAAGGACGAGGCTCTGAAACTCGCCGCTATTTTGAAAGAGCTAACCAAGTAATTCATTGATAGATTGTATCGCAAGTTGTTAATCCGGATTTGTTTAGCGCGGTTTCCTCATAGGCGTTATGAAGACATTGCCATGCCGAACTATAGCCGGCCCGCTTGCAATATTTCAAAGCGCAATGAATAATTTGGCGAGGAAAAGACTGTATAAATGACAGAGCTCTGGAGTTGGCGGCGGGGTTCTGCCGCGGTCTTGAGATAAATCCGGTTGCGCAATGAAGATTCGGGCGCAAAATAATATTAGGAGCAGTTAAATGATTGGATGCCACATAGGGAGATTCTTCCAGACAACCGTGTCAGGCGGTTCATATCAGGAGGGCCTTTCAGCCACGGTTCAAGGCGTTCCGCCCGGAATGCTTTTGACGGAAAAGGAAATCTACGCAGACCTGTTGCTCAGGAAACCCGGCGCTGACGAATTGTCATCTCCGAGGAAAGAGCCTGATCTGCCGGTAATTTATACCGGGCTTAACGCCGCTGACACTATTGAAAACGCCGGGAACGCCAATCACACGAACGGCACGCCGCTTACGATTCTGATACCGAATCTCGACCGCCATTTCATTCACATCAAACAGTATCAGGATACGAACCGGACGCCGAGGCCGGGCCATGCGTCTTATGCTTCATTCATGAAGTACGGCCCCGACGACGACGCAATAGGAGCCGGCATTTTCAGCGGCAGATACACGTCGACGATTGTGGCCGCCGGCTACGTCGCGAAGAAAATACTCGAAAAAAACGGCATTAAGGTTTTTTCATACATAAAGGAACTTGCCGGAGTGAACTGCGGCGACATCGAACATGCGAAGGCGTATGGATACACGCAATCGTACAAGAAAATGAGATGCGACTACGATCCGTTTTATCAGGAAGTGTATGTAAAGAATAGAATCACGATGGAGATGCGTTTTCTCGAAAAGATGCGTATTTTCGCTGAGATAGAAAATGAGATCGAGGAAATAAGGGGGAAGGCGCCGGAATATGTCGCCTCTGAGATTAATGAGAAGTATGGGGTTCATCCGGTAATAAATTGTCCGTCGGTTGAATGCGCGTCGGAAATGATGACAGCGGCGAACCGGATAACGGCGAACGGCGACTCATCAGGCGGGCTTGTCGAGGTGATAGTTCTCGGAGCGCCTGCCGGACTCGGCGAGCCGGTGTTTGACAAGCTGGACGCTGAATTGGGGCGAATGATGGGCATCGGCGCGGTGAAGGGCGTCGAAGTCGGAGCAGGCTTCAGAGTAAAGGACATGACGGGATTTGAGAATAACGATCAGATGAGCGCCGAGAACGGCAAAATTATTTTCGATTCGAACAATGCCGGCGGAATAACCGGAGGCCTAACGACCGGACAGCCGATTATCGTGCGCGTCGCGGTCAAGCCGACCCCGACGATCGCAAGGCCGCAGCATACGATTGATAAATACACTATGCAGACTACGGACCTGTCCGCAATCACGCGCCGGGATCCGACGATCGCCGGCCGAGTGTGGCCGGTCGCTGAAAATTTCACGGCGCTGGTGATTCTGGATCATCTGATCGCGAATTACGGATACCAGACGCTGCGCGAGAAAACGCTGTAGGAATTCGGGAGGCGAAGCGCTTATGCAGGAAACGAACGCCGCGCGAAAACAGATCCTCGTCGTCGACGATGAGAAAGAGACGCTCGAATACATCCATGACATTCTGGAGGATCGCTACAACGTTTTCACGGCCCTGGACGGCAAACAGGCCCTCGACATTCTTGACAATGAGCGCATAGACCTCGTTCTGCTCGATATCGCGATGCAGGAAATGGACGGCAACAAGGTCCTTCAGATAATCAGGAGCATGCCGCGAACCGAACATCTTCCTGTCTGCATTGTTACCGCTATCGCCGCGACAAAGCAGGAGCAGACTTCGCGCATGTTGGGCGCGAATGATTATCTGATAAAACCGTTTCACATTGAAACTCTCATAAAAAAAGTCGCTTCTCTACTCGGCGAAGATATTGAATAGCATAGACTCCGGATTTCTTATAAACATTTTCCAGTTGTGAATTCACATTGTTGCCGGCAGTTTGAAAAACAAAGGTCACTGCGAGGCGTTTATTGCCGATGCAATCCCGAATTCAATTCACATAGCCATGTCCGGAATTGCCGCTCTTCTAAAGGGGCGCGCAATAACGATGTGCGCGAATATGAATCGTTGACTGAATGCGGGATTACTTTATTTTGCCGCCGTTGCGCGGTTTGGAAAGTTTTTTCGTTTGTCCGTTGTCCTCGTCAGGATAAGGAACTTCGGGATAGATGGGCGGCGGAGCTTTGTATGCGGGCGGCGCCGTTTTAGGAGCGGCAATGGATGCCGGAGAAAGCGAGCTGTTTTGTATCGCGGGAGGAAGGCTGTCCCGGTGATCTTTCTCCCAGTTCGACCAGAGAGCGAGGGTGTTGCCGTCTTCGACGTTGAACGATTTGCTGAATATTTTTTCCAGCGACCGGAAAGCGGTTTCCATGAGGATGCTCGAGGATGAGAAGCCTTCCGGCATGTTTGAAACGAATCTGATTGAGGGCGCCGAGACGGCGAACTCGATGAGGTAGTCTGCGGCTTCGAGGCAGGGCAGTGAGCCGAGGATGTCGAGCAGGTCGTTGACCGCGAGGAGACGGCGTTCTTTTTTGAGCGCCGTTATGACGGCGAGCGAGGCGGGAGTTCCGAGCGATATGATTTTCTTGCGAACGTCGGTCGCATTAGTGTAGTCGTAATTTGTGAGCCACTGAGCTATAAGAGCGTCGGCTATCTTAACTTTTTTCTTTGCGTCGCTCTCTCGCACCTTGATTTTGAAGGAATCGGGGCTGATAACGCCTTTCCAGACACCTTGTTTTGTGGATGAAGACGAGAATTGCGCGGCGACCGTGTACTCGCCGGGATCTGTGAATTTGAAACATTCGGCGATATTGAATGATTTCCTGCCGTGGAACTCGCCGGGCTGGATCACAACCGTCGCGTCGGGAAATTCAACGCGCTCCGGCATGCAGATTGTATTCACCGGCTCGCCGGTTTCGTTGATTATGGAGAAGAACAGGCCGGTCCCGTCGCTCGAACCTGGACTGAAGAAATGGGCCGGCAGCCGGATTGGTTTTGCAGACCTGTTCTCGACTTCATAACTAATATATATGGGATCTCCCGCATTGATTGTTTCCGTTGTTGAAGAAAGCGATGCGGTCAGGTCGCCGTTTGCAGCCGCCGAGGCTGGCGTTCGCATCAATAGGAACGGCGCTATTATCAATGCGCAGAAAACAATTCGCCGCGCAGAAAATTTTAACATATCGAACTCCGATGTTTTTTCAAAATCTAATCTATTATAGCACAACGATATTAATAGAAAAGAATTAACTTGCATATGCGGGTTGCATAAGTGCCCCGAAAGGCGGAAAGTTGTATAATAAGCGAATTGAAGACAGCATGGAATTATAAGCATCGGCTGAAGCGATGCTATCGATAAGGGGGCGGCAACTTATGAGGCGGGTGGCGGTGGTCGGATTGGGAACGACGCAGTTTCGAGCCCGATGGACTGAAAAAACATATTTTGAGCTTGGATTCGAAGCGGCGAAATCGGCGCTGGCTGACGCCGGGCTGTCTCGTGCGGATGTCGATTGTTGTGTGTATGGAATGAGCAACGATTTCTTCTCCCGGCAGAGTCAGCCGGACATGATATTGCACGATTACATTGGCTTGCCGCCGAAGCCGTCCGTGAGGGTGAACTCCGGCGGAGCGACGGGCGGCTCAGCGTTGCGGATCGGTTTCGCTGAAATCGCTTCCGGCATGTATGACTCATGTCTCGTGCTGGGCGTCGAAAAGTGCGCCGACTGCTTTGACTACGAAGCCGGACGCAGTTCGCCTGAGATGTTGCGCGCGGCGCTCTACGCTGCGGATATGACGTATGACAATCCGGCGGGGCGAACCGCTGTTTCCGGCTACGCGCTCGCAGTCGCGGCGCATCAGGAAAAATTCGGAGGCCCGGCGGAAGAGCAGATGGCGAAGGTGTCCATAAAAAACCACGGCAACGCGATTAGGAATCCGAACGCGCAAAGTCCCAAGGAGATTACTATCGAGGATGTCATGAACTCGCCGAAAATATGCGGGCCGTTCAAGCTCTTTGACAACTGCGTTATTTCAGAGGGCGCGTCGGCGGTGATTCTCATGAGCGAGGAGAAGGCGAAAGAAGTCGCGAAGAACCCGGTTTGGATAACAGGTGTCGGCGCGGCGCACGATTGGCCGAGCGCAGGCAGCCGCGAGAATCTGTATGAATTTGCCGGCAGCAGGATTGCCGCTCGACGCGCGCTCGATATGGCCGGAGTTAATGACGCGCGCAGGGACCTCGACCTCGCGGAACTCAACGACGCGTTCACGGCGACTGAGATCATGGCTTACGAGGACTGCTTTCTGTGCGGCGAAGGCGAGGGCGGCAGGATGATCGACGAAGGCGCGACGCTGGCGGACGGCGACATGCCGGTGAACCTGAGCGGTGGCCTGATCGGCTGCGGACACGCGGCGGGCGCGACGGGAATTATGCAAACGATCGAGGTTTGCCTGCATCTTCGCGGCGAGGCGTGCGAGAGGCAGCGGGCGAACGCGCGGCGCGGGTTGGTCCAAAGTTGCGGCGGCCCTCAAAATGCGTGGACAGTCTGCCTCGTTCTCGAAAGGGGTGACGCGTAATGCCTTTCAATATCGGACAAAGAGCGAAATGGTATAAATATTATTCGGAGAAATTCGGTGTATCCGAGGACCGTCTTAAGCGTGAGTTCGAAAAGGAACTGAGCGGCGGAACCGAGATCGACGATCCGCTCGAAATCCCTGACAAGATGGAAATTATATTCAAGTATTCTTACGGGGAGCAATCCCGGTTCTTCCGCGAGTTGCGCGAAAACAAACGGATCATGGGCGCGAAGTGCGTGAAGTGCGGGCAAGTGTACTGTCCGCCGCGCGGCGACTGCCATCTGTGCTACGAGCCGACGGAGTGGGTCGAACTGTCCGGCAAGGGGACTATTGTTTCGCACACCGTCCAGTATGTAACGGCGTCGGCGCTTGTCAGGAAAACGCCGTTTATCTGCTGCTATGTGCAGTTGGACGGAGCGGACACGCTGCTGATGACGAACTTGGAGATGGACGATGTGGAGAAATGCCAAAAGGGCATGCGCGTGGTTGCTCATTTCCGACACGACCGACATGGAGATATTAATGATTTCTATTTTAAGGTTGCCAAGTAGAGGCAAACATCATTGATGGTATAATATCAAAAACAGAATACATAAATAATGGATGAACTTCAGGAGGCGCGGGATGTATAAAAATATAATTGTTGATCGGGACCCGGCGGGGATTGTGACGCTGACTGTGGACAGGCCGGGCGCCAAGAACGCGATTGATGTTGAAACAATGGGCGAGATACGCGACGTGGTTGGCGCGCTCGAACAGGACAGGGACGCGCGGGCGTTGATCATCACCGGCGCGGGCGACGAAGCGTTCATTTCCGGCGGCGACCTGAAGAATTTCCGGACTCTAAAAACTGAATTCGACGGCCGCGACATGTCGATATTTTTCCATACGACGCTTAACCGGATGGCGGCTCTTGAGATTCCGGTGATCGCGGCGATAAATGGCTACGCGTACGGAGGCGGCTGCGAGATGGCGCTGTATTGCGATTTTCGCATCGCGGCGGAAAACGCTATGTTCGGGATGCGGCAGATAAAATTGGGGATAATGAGCGCATGGGGTGGCGGGCAGCGGTTTCTCAGGCTCGTCGGCAGAGGCAAGGCGCTCTACTATATGATGACCGGAGACACGTTCGACGCGGCGGAGGCCTACAGGATCGGGTTAGTCGAACGAGTGGTTACGCGGGGCGACGCGCTCCCGACCGCGCACGCGATCGCTCAGAAAATCGCCGAGAATCCGGCGACGTCTGTCAGATTCATCAAGCGTTCCGTCAACGAAGGCGCGGACATGCCGCTCCGTAACGCGATCGCTTATGAGTCGGAAATGCTTGCCCTCCTATGGGGCACAGAGGATCACCGCGAGGCTGAAACTGCTTTTGCCGAAAAACGCATGCCGGTGTTCAATAAGCCGAGAGAAAAATGAAACGGCGATAACAATCATTGAGTTCCGGATTGCTTCGTCAGCCTCAAAACGGCTTCCTCGCAATGACGATTTCTTTTCAGTGACAATGCAAAACTGCTTTATCAGGAGACCCGTATGTGCGACGAAGAACGAATAAAAGATAAACAGAATGAATGGGAAGAAAAACATATAAAGAACGCGAAGACGCCGGTTCAGCCGCAGCAGACGGGATCGGCGAAGATTCCGATTCCCGTGATCGCAACGCCGGCCGATGTCGAGTCTGATTATTTGTCGGACATAGGGTTCCCCGGCGAGTTTCCGTTCACGCGCGGCGTATATCCGACGATGTACGTAGGGCAGCCGTGGACGATGAGGCAGTATGCTGGATTCGGGTCCGCGGAGGAATCCAACAAGCGATATATATATCTGCTCGAACAGGGACAGACCGGCCTGAGCGTGGCTTTCGACCTGCCGACGCAACTCGGATACGACTCGGATGATGAAGCGGTCGAGGATGAAGTCGGCCGCTTGGGAGTCGCGATTGACACGCTGAGCGATATGGAGCTTCTGTTCGATGGGATGCCGCTCGACAAGATAAGCGTCTCGTTCACGATCAACTCGACGGCGGCGGTTGTTCTCGCGATGTACGTAGCGGTTGCGGAATCGCAAGGCGTGACGCCGGCTAAGCTGCGCGGCACTTTCCAGAACGACATGCTGAAGGAATATGTTGCGCGCGGCACATACATATTCCCGCCGAACCCGTCAATGCGGCTCGTCACCGACATAATTGAATACTGCGCCAAAAATCTGCCGAATTTCAATCCGATAAGCATTTCCGGCTACCACATGCGCGAGGCTGGCGCGGACGCGGCGCAGGAGATAGCGTTCACGTTCGCGAACGGGATAACCTACATCGAGAACGTGGTCGGGCGCGGGATGGACGTCGACGAATTCGCGCCGCGGCTGAGTTTCTTTTTCGCGACTCACAACGACTTTTTCGAGGAAGCGGCGAAGTATCGCGC
>JBAYJY010000003.1:0-81586 GCA_041664945.1 bacterium
ATGCGCGGCAATGTTATGGACATGGCTATAGGAATCATAATAGGAGCCGCGTTCGGGAAAATTGTAACATCGCTCGTTAGCGACGTCCTAATGCCGCCTATCGGACTCCTGCTCGGCAAAATGGATTTCACGAATTTGTTTATCGATCTGTCCGGCAAAGGATATACAACCCTGGCCGCGGCGAAAGCTGCCGGGGCGGCAACCATAAGCTACGGCGCTTTTATTTCCACAATTATCGATTTCGTGATCGTGGCGTTTGTGGTCTTCATAATGGTCAAGGCGATCAACAAAATGCGCAGGCAGAAAGACGCGCCTCCGGTCGAACCGACAACAAAAGAATGTCCTTTCTGTTTTTCTAGCATCGCGATCAAAGCCGTCCGCTGCCCGCAATGCACTTCCGAACTGAAGGCTTAAGCATCAGCTCCAGGCGGCGCTTAATCGTCAATGAGGTTTCTCCCGGCGAATAATATCGCTTCGTTCACCGGACTGTATTGATATAGCACGGGCGACTTGCTCAGTTCGATTTCGCTAAGCGCCCTTCCTATCGGATGATCTTTTCCTATATCAAGTTCGGCGGCGCTTCCAATCGGACTCTGCGCAAACTCCAACGGATTCATATACACGTTCGCCACGAGCGGAACGCCGTCCTTCACCGAATAGGTTACGTACCTCGTGGTTTTTCCTTTCGCCGTCTGCAAAACATTCCCGCGCAGCGTAAGGATCTTCTGGCCGTTTTCCGACAACTTGCACTCGATCCAGTTCTTCTGCCTCTCAAACGTGATGTCCGCTATGAACTTCGGGTACCCGTAGAGGTCGACGCCTCCGACCCTCGCTATCTCCGTCGTCACCGGCAACTGCCAGATATAAGTCGTGAACCGCCTCTGCGCAAACTGAATCGCCCCTGTCACTCCGGGAATCGGCCGCGCGTCGATTGACACCAAAAATGATATGCTGAATTCATTATACGGATCAATGTCCGTCTTCCGGTACTCGAAAGCGGTGAACGCCGCGAGACACCTGCCCGGAAACATTTCAATCGGCTGCATGTCCTTTAACGGCAACAGCTTTCTCACTGCCGCCGTAGACGCAGTGTATATCGCCGTAAGCGTTGTGTTGTCATAATAAAATACAGGCAGTTTCGCTTTGGTCCCCTTCCAGTCGAACTCCCACTGCATGACGCCTCTGAACAATTCACCTTTCATGGCGGTCTCCCTTCCGGGCCATGGCCCGCGCCGTATTCACTGCCGGCGCTATCGGGAATGCTTCAGTTTCCCGATCTCCGCGAGCAATAACCCGCATCTTTCATTCGTTATCGGAAACAGCGACAGCACAGCCGCGTCGCGCATATATTTCTCAAGCCCGTAATCTCTCATATACCCGTATCCGCCGAGCGTCTGAACCGCGTCCGAACAAACCTTCGCCGCGCAATCCGTAACAATCTTTTTTGCGCTGAAAACAACTGCTTCATCTTCGCATTTGCTTGCTGCGCGCAGCATCGCTCCTATGGACGATTCGACACCCGCGGCCATTCCGCCGATTATTGTTTGCATGTGCGTGTGATCAATTATCATCCTGCCGCCTTGGTATCGTTCGGCCGCATAAGCAGTTGCCTTTTCACATGCCGCAGCCATCGTCCCGACTGCGGCTGCTGTCGAAACGAGACACAGATTTCTCAACATCGCGAAATAAAATGCAACTGCGGCCGCTCTTTCCGCGATAACAAATTTCTTTTCGACCTCATGCAGATCGAAAGAGATCGACGCCATCGGCATCGCGCGCAATCCGAGGGCCGGCTCCGCCGCGCAGCCCGCGCACGTGTCGCCGTCAAGCGCGGTGACAAACGCGAGCGGATCGCCGCCCGCATTGCGCGCGAAACCTACAAGCAATCCGCCACGCGTCGCGTTCACCGCGAGTCCCGCCTTGCCGCTCAACAAATACGTATGTTGCCCATAGGTTACAGCGGAAACCCCTATGTCGAAATCATCCATGCCGAGCGGTTCCGGAACGGAGACGCCGATCGGACGTCCGGAATCGAGAATCAGCGCCGGGATATCGCGCGCGCTATCGCCTCCGGCTTCGATCACCGCCTTCGCCACCGCCGCGTGAACTCCGAAAACCATGGCATGCCCTGCGCATGTTCGCGCCAGCGTCTCAATCAATTCGCAAAGCTCCTCCTCGCCGAACCCATGGCCGCCGCATTCTTCCGGCAGCGCAAACCTGTCGAAACCCGACGCGGCGCCCAGCCCGAATATCTCCGCCGGGAATCGCGGCTCGAAATGATCGACATCCGCCGCGACCGGCTTTATGTGCCTCGCCGCGAACTTCGCCGCAGTTTGCCCGACCTCGCCGCGCGACGCTCCGTCAGTCTTCATATCCGTTTTCCCCCGGAAAATAATTATTGAAAAGATTGTGCCGGTTAAGCTGGTTTGTTCCCTCATAAATCTGTGTCAGTTTTGCGTCGCGGTAAACTTTTTCAAGCTCGCATCGGTGCAGCGAAGCCTCCAGGCCTGCGATCTGTAGCGCATCATAAGCGATCTCGACAGCCATATCACTGCCCGTTATTTTCGCTATAGACGCATACTGTTGTATATGTCGCAGATCATCGCTATTCAACTCTTTATCGATAATCGCCGCCACCGTCTTAAAGCCGTTGTCCGAACGCATCGCGCTCGTAAAAAGCGGCGACATACGGACTTGCGCGGGCACGATGTCCAGCAGCAACTTAGAAGGCGCGGTTTTTAATATTTTGGGAATGCTGTAAAAATCGAAAGCCATGCATGCGTCGAGATAAGCCTGACGCGCGAGATGAATTCTCCGCGCCATTTCAGCTAGCTTAAATTGAACCCACTGCTGGTCGATCAGTCTCCGCCCCCCGATTTTCTTATTCTTCGCGAAATCGTAAGCCCGTTCGAAAGCGCCTCGCGCAACTCCTGTTGCGATCGCTCCGACCGGTCCACGCGAAGCGCCCAAAACATACTCCGTGAATTTGACCCCTTCGCCGCTTCGGCCTATCAGATTCCTCCTCGGTATGAAACAATCCTCGAACACAAGCTCCGCGGCGGGGCACGCCTTCATCCCCATCTTCTCCTCAACGCGCCCTATCGAAAAACCGGTGTCTCCCGACTCAACCAAAAAACCGCTCTGTGTTTCGTTCGGCCGACGCCTGTCTAACGGCGCGATCACATTCGTATATTTCGCCACCGAACCGTTGCTGATGAAAACCTTTCGCCCGTTCAATATGAACCCGCCGGGCGCCGGCTTCGCCTCAGTCATCAGCCTCGCTTTCCTCAGATAAACGGCGTCCTCGACATCCGAACCGGCGGCCGGCTCAGTGATCGCCGCCGCGAATATTATCGGCTTTCGCTTTTTGTCGCCCTCCGCAAGTTCGGCGAGCGCCCTGTCATAAAAATAAAAATCCATTCCGAGCAACATCCCGGAAACGCCTAACCCGTTGGCGCCGAATACATTCGCTATGCCGGAACATGCCGCGCACATTTCCTCCATCACAATCGCAAGCCCGGTCGCGAGTTGGCCGCCGCCTCCGATTGACTTGGGAACAATCATGGAAAGAAATCCGTATCTCGACGACTGCTTAATCAGATCCCAGTCGAAATATCGCGGATCGCGGCTGCACTTCATGTCAATTTCCAGCGCCTTGCGCCTTACGAAAACATCGCTGTATTCGCGCGCCTTTAATTGCCATTCCTCAAGTTCGGACACATACTTAGGCATATGTTCCGACAGGATTTTTAGTCTCGGCGCCATCTCAAACAGACTTCTCTTGGAAATCTCCACGTTCAGGTGATCGCTCATGCAATCTCCATTAACAAAATTATTTCGCTTCCAAAAAATTCGGTCTATTAATATCGCCTCAGTCCATCGGCTCGGCTCTTAATGTATCTGACATAAGCGGCTGCGGCGTCATAACGCGGCTTCCATCCCAATTTCGTTTTCGCTTTTTCCGACGATACATGTATTGTTTCGGCGGCGCCTACCTTGATCCAATCCACCGTTCCGGCCGGGAACAATCCCACGGCGCTCGCAATCTGAAATGCCGCCACTGCGAGATCATGATTGATATAAAGCGCCTTCCCGCCTCCAAGTCTTCCCATATCCTCTACCGAAAGAGCGCCGTCGCCCGACAGATTGAAGATGTCCGATTCGCCATGTTTCAACCCCAGCAGAAACGCGTCGGCGATATCTTCATCCCAGCAGAAATCCATTTTTACATTCTTGCTGAACGAGAGCAGAAAACGCGACGCGAATTGTTCGCCGATTGAGTTGTTTACTCCGGGACCGAGAAAAATACTCGGACGGAATCTTATGACAACAATCTCTCGGCGGCGCCTCTGAAGATCATCGAGATAGAATTCCGCTTTCGCCTTCGTTCTCGAATAATACCAGTCTCCATTGGGCCGCAGCGGCGTGTCTTCTGTAATAACTGGCGGGTTGTCTGAATGCGCGCCATACACCGCAATTGAACTCGCATAAATGATTTTGGCGACCCCGGCCTCTGCGGCCCCTTCGAAAACGCGCCTGCTTCCGCCGACATTTATCTCATCTATCATTTTCATTGACAGTTTTTTAGGAGGTTCGACTATTGAAGCGAGATGGTAAACAACATCATAACCGGTTAAAAGCCGTTTGAAGTCCGCGGAACACACATCCGCTCTCCGAAAAGCAAACTTGTCGAACGCGATCTCCGGTTCAACGACATCCAATCCCAGCACAAATTCCACCGCCGGGTCGGCGCGAAGGCCGCGCGCTATCAAGCCTCCCAGATAGCCGGATATTCCTGTGACCGCAACTTTCATGTCTCGCCTCGATTCCAGCAGCTTGCGACTCGTTTAACTCCCGGATGAGTCGAACTATATCTTTACGCGTACGAGGCAAATTAACGCATGGCGCTTTTGGATGCTCTTTTATTAATTGTAGAGGATATTTAGCGAAAATGTAAACTGAAATTAATCCCAGCCGCCGAACTTGGCCGCCCAGAAACGCGCGCGGCTCGCATATTTGCCGTGCTCTCCCTGCGGCCCGGCGTCATTAAACGCTTCCGCGAGAGACTTGAACTTCGCCGGATTTTCCGCCTTTAGCTTCTCGAAGAACGCGTGGACTATATCTACCGCCTCTCGTTGCGCAATAGCAAACGCTATCTTGAAAAGAACTGGGTTTCCCCGGCATCCCTTGCTTGTCGGCTTGTCCAAGCTGCATTCGTCATGGCACCGCGGGCCGACGTCAACCATGGATTGATAGGAAAAATATCTTGGAAAATATTTCTCCCGGAAATCGGCGTAACGCGGTTCTGAAATTATCATTCCCAGCGTAGGACCGCTTTCGGCAAGAAAATCCTCCATCGATTTTCCGGATGCCTCGAACGTCTTCCGCGCATCGGGCTCATTTGCAAAATACTCGAAATAAAGATGCACTAAATTGGAATGCGCCGTTATGTCCGACAGAGCATGGGAAGAGCGGCCGAGTATCCGCCAGATCGGCTTTAGTTTGTTCGGAGGATATTTTGCGTCATCCAGCAAATCCATTATCAGGCCGTAATGGTGATTCCATGTCGCGACAATCTCGCCGCTGTCCGGCATCTCATCGAAATGATCGGATCTTTTATACCAGCGGCGGGCGATCGGATAGAACGGGACAACTTTGTGTTGAAGCGCCTTCCAGCCGATTGACGAATAAAAATCAGTGTTGAAATTGTATCTGATGACGACATCTACAGCCTTCGGAGTAAGATATTTATCAAATGCAGCGTGAGCCACCTGGATGTGGTAAAGAGTGTTCATGGTCTGGAATATTTACCCCTCAGTCATTATTACGCCGGGAGATCAGCCCCTTCGTCCGCCGCTGAACAGAATATAACTAATGACTAACGAAGTGTCAAAGATATTTACCGCAGTTGGGCAAGACACCGCCGATGCGGCCGGATAATGACATTATTTGCCGCCATCATTTTTCAAGCGCGCCATAGCCACGGCCTGCTCAAAATCTTCCGGACAATTCACATTAAAAAAATGCTTTTCCCAACAATCGGCCAAACCTAAAATATCCGGAGTCAGCTCTCGAATATTCAGGCCTTTCAAGCATGCGAGTATTCTGAAAATTCCGTTGCGTAACCCGGCGGCCAGCGCGTCGCGCGCGGTTAGAGAATATGCTGAAAACAGCGGCTGCGGACCGTCAGGCGTTCGAACCAGCCCGACATCCGCCCCTATCGAAAGCTCGTACGCCCGCGCCACCGCAGCGCCGCTCAGAAACGGCGCATCGCACGGCGCCGTCTGATAATACTCCCTCGGATAGGCGTTCATCACCGATAGAATTCCGCAGGCAGGCCCGCAATCCGGCGTCTCGTCTCTTACGCATTTGAATCCATACTTTGCATATTTTTCAGTTTCGTTAGTCGAAAATATTATCTCGTCGAAATACGGCGCGACCTCATCGATAATCCTTTCAAGCGTCAGCCGTCCGTTCAGTTCGAGCGCGCACTTATCCCGTCCCATGCGGGAACTCCTGCCGCCCATCATAATCACAATCGTTTTCATTACATCGTGATTATTAAAAACATTTGAACCGATGGCAAGACGCCGGCCGGATTTCTCTCAGCATCACATCTCTTCCTTTGCCCCATACAGCAGAATGCAGCGCGCAGCGCCGGTCCGGGCCCCTATATCACACTCCACCGTTCCCTGTTCGTCCGTCCTGAACAACCGAATCCCGGCTTTGCCATACGCTTCAACCACATTCTGATTGGGATGTCCGTAAAACCGCGGACCGCCCGTGCTTATAACCGCCGCTTGTGGCCTGACCGCTTTCAGAAACTGCTCCGACGACGACGTCGCGCTACCATGATGCGGAACTTTCAATACCGATGATGGAAGAAAAGTTCCATAGCAACGCGCAAGCCGCGCCTCCCCTTCCTTCTGAATGTCGCCGCTGAAAAACGCCGATCCATTCCCATATACCATCTGCAACGCCATCGACAGATTATTTTTAAAATCGTCCTCGCCGGCGCGGCTGAAACTGTCCGGATTCAATATTCGAATTTCAAAACCGGACGGCGCCTCAAAAAACATTCCATCGCGAACCGGCTCATATTCGATTCCCTTCTTTCTGACTAACGAGAGAAGTTCCGCATAACGCTCGCGCCGTCCGGGCCCGGCGTTCTTGGGGCCGGGTCCGTATTTCGCGGCAAGCTCACACGCCGCTTTGCTTCCCGTCTCCATGCACGCGGTGTCTGCAAACATCGCCGTGTCTATATACCTGTCCACTTTGATATTGTTGAAAACCCACAGCAAGCCGTTCATGTGGTCCATGTCCGGATGCGAGAGCATCACAGCGTCGAGCCTCCTTACGCCGTTTCTGCGTAGACATTTCCCTATCACACGCTCGCCAGCATCGAACGTGCCAGCTGAACCGCTCCACGATCCGCCACCGTCGACAAGTATCCTCAACACGCGCCCCCCGCGTCCGCCTGCCGGCGCCTCCACAAGCGCCGAATCGCCTTCCCCGACATCGAAATATGTAACCCGCATATCTTTCAGAGGCGGACGCCATACATCCCACGTTATGAGCGCCGCGCCGACCAGCGCTATTCCCAACACGCCGTTCACTATCTGCCTGTCCGTGCCGTCCGCCATCCGCCTCAGCGTCCATACGAGCAGAATCAGTCCCGCGCCGTAAACTACCATCCATGGAACGGACGGCGAAGCGACGTCTATATTGCTGAAAGGCAATGCCGCGAAAAACCGCGTCAGAAAAACCACCAGCCGCGCGGACATCTCCGTCAAAAACGCCGGAACAACAACCAGCCTGCCCGGAATCAGGCCCACGACGCACATCACGAAATCCAGAGGCAGCACGACTCCTACCAACGGCACGACAAGCAGATTCGACACCGGAGACACGACGCAGAACTGATTGAAATAATATGCGAGAACCGGATAGAGCGGCAGTTGCGCGGCGATCGACACGAGCGCTACCCGCAAAACGCGGCTCAGCAGCCCGCGACCCTGAAAATGCGCCGCAAGCGCCGGATATATGAATATTACTCCGCCTGCCGCGAGAAACGTCAGCTGCGCGCCGACGTTGAAAACCACAAACGGATTAAGCGCCATCATTAACAGCGCCGCCGCGAAAAGCGCCGGCTTAGCGCTGTATTCCGCGCCGAATAAAAGTCCGACCAGAAACACGAGCCCCATGATAGTCGCCCGCATGATAGAAGCCCCGCCGCCGGTCACCGCGTAATACAAAAGCAGCATCGCCGTCAAAATCACAAAACTCGGAAACGGGCGCCGCTTCCACAAAAAACCGAGAAATAGAAAAGTCGCCAGCATTATCCAAACGTTCATTCCCGAAACAACGAGAATGTGAACCAGTCCAGCCCTTCGGAACGTCTCGTAAAGCTCGTTGTCCATCTCCTTGGATTTGCCGAGCATCATCTGCCCGATAACCTGATTGTACGGCGGTGAAATGTTGCTGTCTATCACGGACACAAACCTGTCGCGAAGCGCATCGCCGGCTCTCATCAGCAAACTAACGCGTCCGGGCCCGAGCCGTTTTGAGGCGCCCCATCGCTCGAGACTCATCCGCGCGCTTACGCCGTTTCGCCGGTAAAATGTCCGCTGATACGGCTTCATCCCGGACACCGGCTTCAGTCTTCCCTCGAACACCCAGCGCTCGCCGAATTTCGGCTCGGGCGTTTTGTCGTAAGGATATCGCAGCCACACCACGCCCGAAACCCTGGCGCTTTTGCCGCCGCCGTTCACTTCCTCGGCCCGGACTGTCAAAACAAGGCCGCCGTCTTTCGCCAGGCCCGCCTGCGTCACCGTGCCGCGAAGCGTTTCAAAACGGCCCGCGTCTTTCCGCGACTCAAGATAACCCGAAAGCGTCGTGTTGCTATAAACCGCTTCGTCAACTCCGAAGAGAAACCACGAAACAAAAAAAGCGCCCGCGAGCGCAAAGACCGCGAAAATCCGGTCCCTCCTTTGAAACGCCGCGGCGCCGGCCGCCGCAAGAGCCGCGAGAACTCCCGTCGCCCAAAGAGGCGCCGCCAACGCCCAACCGGCGAGTATGCCCATCAAATACATTATTGTCAGCGGATATAATATCGGCATCTCGCGGCAAGTCCTCTTTCAGGCAAATGTAGCTCTCGCGCAACTCACTCTCTTTAGGAAAAACCGATTCTCTTTTATTTTAACATGCCTTTTGGCATTTAGACAATCGCAATCCGGCCTGAATGTTGATATAATTTATAAATTGAAATTAAAGAATCGAAATGGACTCTTGAAATGAAAAAATCATTTTCTTCGTCAGGAATCGCTTTCATGCTTTTTGCCGCTGCTTTCCTCGCGCTCGCAATCAGAACAAGCGCGGAGCCGCTGCCGACGAAACGCCCGAATGTCGAAATCCTCAAGGTTTCGCATCGCGGGGCTTCGAGATTCGCGCCGGAAAACACTATCCCGGCGATCGAAAAAGCGCTCGACTTCGGATTCGACTACATCGAAATTGACGTGAGATACGCAAAAGACGGCGTTCCAGTGCTTATGCACGACGAAAATGTGAAGCGCACGACAGACGGCAATGGACTAATCAGCGACATGACTCTTGAGGAGATAAAAAAGCTCGACGCCTCGGCGGCGACGGAATGGCGGGGGAAGTTCAAGGATGTTCGCGTGCCGACGCTCGAAGAAGCGCTCAGGACGATTCAGGGCCGCGCCTCTGTATATATCGACCAGAAAGACCCGCCGCGGCCGATACTTCTCAGCCTGTTGAAACAATACGGATTCTATCCCGATCGATGCGTAATCGTCGGCGGCAATCCAAACGCGCTCGCTTTTCTCAAGCTCGATCCGTCCGCTCAGATTCTGCTCTCCATCCGCAACGTCGAAGACATTCCGGAAATACTCAAACTTTATCCTCACCCAAAAGCATTCAACACAACCTCAGGCATCCTCAGCAGAGAGCTTGTCGAAAAAGCGCATTCCCTTGGAATAATGATCTTTATGAATACGCTCGGGTTCGAAGACATGCCCCCAATCATGAAAAAAGTTATCAGCGCCGGCGTGGACGCTATCCAGACCGATCATCCTGACGATCTTCTCAAAGTAATAGCAAAAATCAAAAAGGAACGCGAAAAGTAGCCGTTTCCCTTTTAATGGATTTTTTTTAAATATTTCTCACACAGTTCTAAAAGATATATAATAGATTTTCAATATTGACCGGGCGCCGGAATCGCGCGCGGAAACACGAACAAGGGGGAAAAAAGATGAAAGTCGTTATTCTGGGCGGATGCGGAGACATGGCGAAAGTCGCGGTTAACCTAATGCTCGCTGAAACCGATGTCACCGAATTGATCATAGCGGACCTGAACCTGAAAAAAGCGGAGGAAATCGCCGCGGCGTCAGGCTCTAAAGCGAAAGCGATAAAAGTAGACGCAGGCAGCCACGACAGCGTTGTCGAAGCGGTAAAAGGATGCGACGTCGCTCTTGGTTTCGTAGGCCCGTTCTACAAATTCGAGAAAAAGATTGTCGACGCCTGCATCGATGCAGGAACCCCGTACGTCAGCATCATGGACGACTATGATGCCTATCTCGACGTGATCACGCTCGATGAAAAAGCGAAGAAAGCGGGCCTGACGATGATCTGCGGGCTTGGCAATTCGCCGGGAATCACAAACATTCTCGCAAAAAAAGGCTACCTGTCTATGGACGCTCCCGAAAAAATCCACGTTCAGTGGGCCGGCGGCTCCAACGAAGATATCGGACCGGCCAACGTTAAACACGTGCTTCACATCTTCTCAGGCACAACGCTTCAATGGCTCAACGGAAAAGAAACGCGCGTCAAAACAGGCACAAACAAAAAAATCGTCGAATTCCCGGAACCGATGGGGAAACTTCCGGTTTATTACACCGGCCATGCGGAATCCGTTTCAGTTCCTCGCAATCTGAAGGGGCTCAAGGAAGTCACGCTTCACGGCGGCGCGCACCCGTCATACATCGCCGTGCTCGCCACAACCATCGGCAATCTCGGCCTTAGCAACACACCCGAGAAACGGGAGAAACTGGCTAAAGCCCTCGTTCCGATACTCGGAGTCTTCGCAACCGGCGGCATTGATAAATCCGTATTCAGAATCGACGTTTACGGAAAAAAGAACGGCAAAGCGGCTCACCATTATTACACAGGAGTCGGCCATATCGCAGACATCACAAGCATTCCGTGCGTGGAAGCCGCTCTAATGATAGGTCGCGGGGAACTGAAAAAACCTGGCGTCCATGCCGCTGAAAGCGCGCTTGAACCGGCCGAGTTCCTTCCGAGACTCGAAAAACGGGGCATTGAACTTAAATATTACGAATAATCGGCGCTTTTCGAACGGCTGATCGGTTAATAATGCTTCTCATATCTTTTAAATAAGGCATTTTCAGATGCCGTTAATGAGATGTTTCGGCATTTATTTTACGTTATTCGAAGGGTTTATTTTGGTCAAAGCGCAATATAGCTTGATAAAAGGAGTAATTACTTGAAATAAGCATTAAATAGGGTTTTAATCTCGCTTAGTTCTATTTTTAGCGGATATACGCCTCGATGCTTTGGTATTAATGTCTGAAAATACAGAAACTTTTTTTCCCGGGGGCGGATAGTAATGATAGACTGATTTCAGACAGCAGGCGCTGTTTGAGAGTGAATTTTGAAAAATAAATAAATTGTTACGGCGGCGGGAAGATGGTGTATAATACTCTCCCTGTAGCGTCGAAACAACAGAATAGTCATTAACAGGACTACGGCTAAACTGTACCGAAAGGAGGTGCAACGAACTTGGAACGGTCTATAAACCCGAAACCGGTTGAAGAGGAAACAAGGTCACTCTCCATAAAGGAATTGGGCGAAAGGATCGAAACACTACAATGCCGAAAAAGTCCGGATTCTTATTTTCGTTAAATTCCAAGGAGGCAATAATGAAGAAAGCAATTAGTGCAATTATCGCGACAATCGTGATGGGCGCAGCCCTTCCGGTCCTCGCAGCAGACAGCGCTCCGGTGCTGAACATGAACGTTCGCTTCATGGCGACGACAGACAACAATGTTACAGGCACGACCATTCTTCCGGCAGAAAACAGAATGAGCCTGCACACTGTTGAACTCACCGCAAAGCAGGAAGTCGACAACATCGGCGGATACCTCCAGTATCGCATAGCCGATCAGTCTTACACGGCTCCCCTCGGCAAGGCCGCCAGCGAAAGCTATCCGGTCGAAGCCAAAGCTTATTACACAAGCGGCGCATTCAAAGTTTCAGGCGGCTTGCAGTTCGTTCCATTCGGAATTTACAAATGGAACAACCTGTACAACCCGTTCCTCGACATCCCCGGCAAAATGGGACAGATTTGGGACGCGGACTGGGGCATTCTCGGAACATATGATGCCAAACCGCTTCTCATCGATCTCGGTTACTGGACGAACGCCGGCGAAACGCTCGGCAGAGAAACAGCCGAAAAGAACACCTACACAGGACGCATCGGCTACAACTTCCTCAGCAACCTGAACGCCGGCTTCTCTTATCTGAACGGCAAAGTCGACAGAAATGCCGACGCAGTCGCTTTGACAACGAGAAAAGAGTGGGCGCTCGACTCCACATGGGGAATCATCCCGAACCTTCAACTCAGCGGCCAGTATGTTGATTATTCTCTCGGCGACACCGAAATCGCGAAGGCCGACGGCAATTACGGCGCTATCCAGTTGAAGTATGACATCGTTAAGGTCCCGAGCCCGCTGAACAGGATCACACCGGTTCTTCAGTATTCGTGGAACGATGTTAAGAACGGCGTAAAAACGAAGAACTATCAGGAAGAACTGTGGATCAAAGCAGGAAAGAACCTCGATGTATTCTTCCAGTATGCACAGGAAAAAGTTCCGACAGTTGACACAGACAAGAAGGGTGTCATCGCAGTTAAATACAGCTTCCAATAAGCTGAATTTCAGACCCGGACAAACTAACCGGAGGCAGGCGGAAGTCAACAACTCAGCCTTCTGAAAGCGAAATCGGAGAGAGGCCACAGCGCCAACCTCCTTCTCCGCTCACCGGCTCGGTTTCCGGCAAAGGAAACTAAAAAAAGGCCCTCTTAGCAGGGCCTTTTTTATTTCCCCTTCTGTTCATGCCGGACTCAGCAAACTGCGCCACTACGCCCTATTGCCATCCTGCGCATCTAACTTTTTCATTTCCCCCGCGCCCAAAATCCATAATATGAGTATATAATTAAACAGCCATGCCGTTGGAAATGACCCTCGAAGAGGAAAAACAACTGATCGAAAAAGCGCGCGCAGGCGACGGCGAGGCTTTCGGACGCATTTACGACGCTTTCAAAACGCCGATTTTCCGAACCGTAATTTTTCCGCGAGTCAGAGAAGTTTCAGCTGCTGAGGAAATCCTTCAGGACACTTTCCTCCTTGCGCTCGAAAAGCTCGATGTTTTTGAGTGGCAGGAACGAAGCATCTTCTTCTGGATCAGAATGATCGCGATTAATAAGGTTCGAGAGTGGATCTCCGGAACAACTCGCACAGCCACCGTTGACAGCGCCGTGCTCGATTACCAGCCAGACAACGCCTACCAACCTGAGAATCAGGTGATTCTCGAGGATCAGGAATCCGAACTTCACAAAAAAACCGCGATAATACTGGAAGAAATAAACGATCGGTACAGCGGCGCCATACGGCTGCGACTGCTCGAAAAAAAATCGCGCGAGGATTGCGCCGCCGCCCTCGAAATCAGCGTCGAAACATTTGATGTTGTTTTTTTTAGGGCCTGTAAGGCATTCCGCAAAGCATACATAGATAAATATGGAGAGTTATAGTCCCTATCCGCAGGGGCGCATCATACTGTGCCAATATTAAGTATAGAGATATTAGGCCATGGACGAAGAAAAAGAAAAACAACTTGCTGCCCGACTCGGCGAAATTATTGACGGAAAACCGTTAAATGAAGCCGAAAATCCGGAACTGAACGAGGCTGCGGACACCGCAGCGGCGATCCTTAGCGCGTTCGGCGAAGCGCCTGAACTAAATCCCGCCTTCTCTGAAACCCTGAGAGCCCGGCTGGTTCGCGAAACACAGAAACGCGCTTTTTCCGCGCCCGCGTCGAAACAACGCCGTTTTCCCGCCCCCCCGTCGCGCCGATGGTACAGTTTCGCCGCTGCAGCAGTTTTCTTTCTTTTCTTTTTGCCTACTCTTTTCATTGCAAGGGACATCAATAACAGATACAAGCTTCACTTAGTCGAAAAATATGATAAAATGTATGTGCCGTATTCAAAGCAACTGTCGAAGAACGACTATCTCGGAAAAAACCTGAGGCCATTCAGCGAAAAGGATTTTCTAAAGACAACAACGATGGGCTTCAATCCTAAAAAGAATAGAGGCGACTCGTTTTTTATTAATACTTACCGGCCTGATAAAGGTGGAGGCGATCAGTGATGAGAAATAACGCTAAAAAAAGACGCCTGTGGAGTCTGCTGATAATTTTCACGCTTGCCGCCGCCGTTGCGTCAGTTTCATCAACAACCGCGATCTCTCAAAAGGAAAAACTCTCCCGCGAAGACGAAAAAAAATACCAACTCGCGTTCGATTCCGCCCTCGCCCATTATGAAAAAGCTAATATTTTGTACAAAAAAGAAAAAGTAGATGAAACGATTAAAGAACTCGAAGCTATTATAGATATCGAGTTTCCAGCCGGCACGGGAGATCGGGACGGCCTTCGGCTCCAGCTCGACACACGCTCTTTTCTCGGCGAGCTATACTTAGAAAAGAAACAGCCGGACAAAGCGGTAAAAACCCTTAAAGCGGGTTTGAAACAGGCCCCCGACATAAGCCAACAAACATATCAGTTATATATGACGCTCGGACATGTTTATAAAGAAATGAATAAAAATGACGAGGCTCTCGCCGCCTTTGATAAAGCCCAAAAAATCAACGACACGCTCAAGAAACAAAAAGAGGCCGAGGAAAAAGCATCCGGGAAAAAGAAAGATTCCTGAAATAGATTGGAACGCTAACGTTTTTTTTGTTCAGCCGCAGCTTTTCAACAAATGTTTATCCTTATAGAGTAAAAAAACGATGGTTGCGCCTCTCTGACAACTAACCGATTTCAAACAGTTCGTTCAACTTGGTCGCCTCGAAAAGTGTTTTCAGATTAGCGTCCAATCCTGTAATGATCAGCGCGCGGTTTTTCGATTTGAGTTTTCTGCGGATAGTATTGAACTGGCTGAGGCCGTAAGAATCCACGAAATGACAATTCCCGAGGTCAAGACTTACCGGTCCCGAGGAGGCCGAAATGACGCCTTCGACAAATCCGCGGAAGGTCGCGGCATTCGTATAATTAATATCGCCTTCCACATGAATAATAATGCCGCCGCCTTTAACCGAAGTGGTCAGATTCATCTCGGAAGGCGCGGAAGCCGGCGGAGGCGGAGTGGCCGCCGGGATGGAATCCGGCGTTTTGCATTTGACCGTATCGCAACTCGCATCCTTCATGCCGAGCCTTTTAATATTCTCAATTGCGACCGAAGCGGCCCACCGGATATCCGGATCTTCATCGTTCATTACCATAAGAAGCGGTTCTATGGCCGCTGTGTCTCCGATTTTGCCTAGAGTGTGAATCGCCCGCCACTTCATTTCCCAATCGGTCATTTTCAGAACGGTGATCAGCGGTTCAACCGCGCGCGCGGGCGTAATCTTGTGCAGCGCCCGTATAACCTCGATCAACACGTTTTTGTCCTGCTCGTCGAACATCAACATGCGTATGAGACACGCCACGGTCTCGTCGCCGCCGATCTCGCCGAGAGCCTGAACAACATTTCGCCGCGCGAACCGGTCATCGCTGTCGAGCGCCCTGATCAGCGGCGCGATCGAATCTGCGCCGAACTGTGCCAGCGCCTGAATGGCGTTCCAGCGCACAAGCGTGTCCTCGTCATTCAGCGCTGAAATCAACGGGTGTATCGCCCGATGGTCGCCAAGCTTTCCGAGGTCTTCAATTAAACTCGCCTTTACTACGCCCCGGTCGCTAACCTTTAATTTTTCTATTATCTGCTGCACCTGATCCGACATGACTTTTCACTTTAACTCAAATCGCGAGTCTTCCTTTGCGCCTATTATTTTCCGAATTATCCTAAATTATAATCATTTAAAAAACCGTTCCAATGGCGGCGGAAAACTTTCCCCGTTGCGCCAAACCGCATATTCGATCTACAATAGGTGAATGGATAAAGACGCTCAAACGATTTCTTCGCCTCAGGATTATGTTTTTCTGACCCTCACCACTTACCGGAAAAGAAACGTGTTTATAAATGATCCGATATGCGAGGCTCTTTGCGAAGCGATGACTTTTCACATGAAAAGCGGCCACGTCGAGCTCGCCGGGTTCGTCATCATGCCCGATCACGTTCATTTTCTGATCCGCCCGCGCGATTGGACTATTTCAGATTTCGTAAACAATTTCAAAACATATACCGGCATCAAAGTAAAAAGCATCGGCCGCTTCTCGCGAAAAGTGTGGCGGCGCAGATTTTACGACATCCCGATGGACAGCCCGGCGGATTTTCGAAAAAAGCTCGATAATATGCACAACAATCCACTTGCAAAAAAAATTGCCGCCAAGCCACACGAATATCCATGGTCCAGCGCCGCAAATTACTTTGGCTGGCCGGGAACCGTTCCCGTTACTATCGCTCGGTTTTAGTTAAGCCGTCCCGCGGTTCAGCCAAGCGGATATTTGCCTAAACAGACATTCAATATAATCCAATTCGGTCAACTTTTTGTAATATATGTGGAATCTATATATAGAAACATAAAAAGCCGGTCAAGCCGGCCTTGCCGGTTTCGGCGTTTACTATCGGCGCAGCCCGATAATTCTTTACTTTTCGAGCTGTTTTAGCTACAATTAAGATTGTTAAGCGCCGGTATGAAAAGGAGAACATATATGAGGAAAAGAGCGATATTTTTCTTGTTATCCACAATGATCGCCCTCTCTGCGCTGACAGTCGGATGCTCAAAATCAGCTCTCGACCTTTACAAAGCAGAAGTCAAAAAGAATCCGAACAGCCCTCAGGCGCACAATAACCTCGCTTATAAGCTGACTCAGATGAAACAGTATGAAGCCGCCTTGAAGGAATACGACAAGTCGCTGGAGTTGCGCCCCGGAGATTTTCTTGCCGCAAACAACAAAGGCTTCATTCTCTACAATATGGGACGCTATAACGAAGCGATCGCGGTTTTCAGCAAGCTTATTAAACAAGAACCAAGCAACAGCCTCCTGTGGAACAACGTCGCCATGTGCTTCCACAAAATGAAAAAATACAGCGAGGCTTACGCATTTTATTCAAAATCGCTGGAACTTAACCCCTTGAACTCTCAGGCGTCGAACGGGATGAAGATTCTTCAGGATGAAATGAAAAAAGCTAAACTGCCTTTCCCGCCCTCGCCGGCTCCGGCGCCACAGGCCACCGAAAAAATACCTGCGACTCCGAATGCGAAAGTCGCGAAATAGAGGCCACACGCTTTCTTTCGGGATTTCACTTCTCGAATACTATCGGATAATCAAGCGCCGGACACAGTTTTTTTGATTCAATCGCATGTCTTTCATCAAACGCTTTTATCATTTATTCCGAGTCTGCCGATAGAATTCGGGTTCATTGATGGGCGTAATTTCCGGCGCTATAATTAATACACAGGCTTCTTAGTCCGTTGATTCCCTCTCGTGGGAAACAGGCGCGTTATATGATCTTGCATTCAGTTCAATCGAGACGATTCATGGCGCATTTTTTTTGCTGCGCCTCCATTCTTTTAATTTCAGCTATTTCGGCTCTGGCCGCTACTGATACAGATGCGAACAAGAACCCCGCGGGCTACAAAAGCGTCTGGAAAGGCGGCCTCGACAGCGGCGAGTGCTATTATTTAGCCAGCCGGGCGCTGAACGGCAATTTCGCCTCCGGCGCCGGCGAAGAGCTGGCCTTGCTGGACGACGCCGGCTTCGGCCATGTCCTGAAATGGAACGGTCAGGGATTCTCCGAGGTATGGATCACTTCAGACCGCATCGCGGACCAGCCGGTGGAAAAAACGGCAGTTGCGGACTTCGCTGGCGACGGGAGCGACTCTTCGGCTCTGATGCTCGCTAACGGCGAGTTGAACGTCTGGAACGGCGAAAGCGATTCATTCGAAATGCTTTGCCGCGACTGCGCATCCGAACTGCGCGGCCAGTACAGAATCCGGCTGATCGCGGCTTCCGACTTCGACGGCGACAGACGCGATGAAATTATCGCGTGGGCTGAGTCGAAAGGACATTTCTATCTCCTTACGCTTGAGCTGTCCGGAGATAAACTCGAACTTTTTTCCAGCCATCAGATCGAGGGCGCCGGCAAAGCGCTCGACATTCTCGTTCTTAAGCGAACGTCCGGAGAAGAAGATTATTTCCTGCTCGAAACAGGAGGTATTTTAGGCTATAGGCTGACAAATCTCGTCGTTGACGAAGAAGGAATCAGGATCGGCCGCCGGCTTCCTCTGAATAAACAATACAAAAAAATCATTTCCGCATGGGCCGGAAAAACCAGCCCGAAGAACAAAAGCGCCGTTTTTCTGCTCACATCGCGAGGAGGACAACTCGACCTGATCGCCATTGACCCGACAAGCGGCAAGGAATTGACGCTTATAGAAAAAGCGCCTCTTCAAACCCGTTTAGCGCTCTCAGCCGACATCTACGGCGACGGCAAAGAGGAAATTATTTTCACAGAGGTGAATTGCAAATATAATATATACTCGAAAGCGCAAACGAAGGCGCCCGGCGCAAGAAACAGCAAACCCGTCAAACAACGCTGAGCTGACGCCGCGCAGCGGCGGACTTATTTGCGGCCTTATCAACGCCGGGCGCTTTTTTCGTGTATATTGTTACGGAGGCTTGTTTTGAGCGTGTGGGATGACCTGAAAGAAAAAGTTCTTTCCTGCAAGAAATGCGAGCTTTGCCGTGAACGGACTCAGGCTGTTTTCGGCGAGGGCGACGCGGATGCAGCAATTATGTTCGTAGGCGAAGGCCCGGGGGCCGAAGAAGACCGGTTAGGCCGCCCGTTCGTCGGCGCCGCCGGAAAACTGCTCGATGAGATGCTCGCCGGGATCGGCCTCAACCGCACTCAGGTTTTCATCGCCAACATTATCAAATGTCGTCCGCCGAACAACAGAGATCCCAAGCCCGAAGAGATTGACGCCTGCAAGGAATACCTCTTCGCGCAAATCGCCTATATCAATCCGAAAGTTATCTGCACGCTCGGGCGCCACTCGCTTCACACTCTCGTGCGGCCCGACATAAGTATCTCCAAGGAACACGGAAAGCCGATTCGTTGGAAAGGGCTTCTCTATCTGCCGGTATACCACCCGGCGGCCGTGCTTTACCGCAGGCAGCTCATGGACTCCCTGCGCTACGATTTCGAACAGTTAAAACTCGTTTCCGAGCGTGGATATTATTGATGACTTTATTCGCGGTAAAAAAAATTATCACGGGCGTTTTTACATTATATGAAGCGCTGATATTTATAAACGTAATACTGTCGTGGTCGCAACGCCGGCCTGCCGGCCGCATTTGGGACCTGCTCGACATGGTCACCGAACCTGTCCTCGGCCCCTGCCGAGACATTTTGAATTCGCTATACCGGTTCGTCGGCATAGACCAGCGGAGTTTTCCTCTGGACCTCTCGCCGATGCTCGCGTTAGTTCTTCTGGACCTCGTTCGCCGCGCGGCGCTTCTCGGCGCTGTCCGCCTGCTGGGATAGCATTAAATTGGAGGAAACATGAGCCTCGTTCCGCTCGAAATCACTTCTAAAGAATTTCACAAAACCATGCGCGGATACGATCCGATGGAAGTCAAAAGCTTCCTTGAGGAAGTGTCGCGCGAGCTCGGCCGCGCGTTGTCAGACAAATCGGCCATCGCCGCCGAACTCAACGCCGTCAAAGATAATCTCGCGAAGTATCACGAACTTGAGGACGCGATCAAGGAGACGCTCCTTCTCGCGCAACGAACACGTGAAGAAGTCGTCGAATCGGCGAAAAAACAGGCCGAACTGATAATCGAAGAGGCCCGCCATCAGGGCCGCAAGATTGAGGAGCGGTACGCTACGCTAAAAGCGACCAAGCGCGAGTTCGAGATCGAGTTCGACGCGCTGATCTCGGCTTTCCACGGCAAACTGAAAGAGCTTCATGAGCCGGAAGACAAAAGAGACGCCGCGCATGACGCCGATTGAAACGCTCGAAACGAAGAAAGGCCTGAGCTTCGAAGTCAGAGTCAGGCCGTCGGCGGGCCGGAGCGGCTTCGCCGGCGAACACGCAGGCGCTCTGAAAGTCAACCTGAAATCGCCGCCCGAAGACGGAAAAGCGAACAAAGAGCTTATCGGCATTATAGCGAAAGCTCTGGGCGTCCCTGCCAGCGGAGTGGCGATTGTCTCCGGCGAAACATCCCGGACCAAGCGCATCGGCGTCTCCGGAGTCAGCCGCGTCAAACTGGATAATTTTCTGGCGGACGTTACAAAAACGGAAAAATAAATTAGATTAATTGAGTGAAGTTTCTACGAACTGGAGAATAAAATGGCAAAAGCTGAACCGATGGAAAAATGCAGTTGCGGAGGCAAGCTGGCCGATTACGACGATTACTTGGCGAAACAGGCGGTGAAACGAGGCGTCGCGGCGCTGCCCGCGGCGGTAATTCTGTGCGCTGTATGGGCGCCGCTTTTCTGCCTCGTCCGCTTAGGCATCGGCGGCGTGATCGGCGCTGCGGGCGCAAGCGCAATTCTGGTTCTGCTTCTGAAAAAGGTTTTTATCGGAATAATATTGGGAGTTCTTGTTTCGGTCGCTGTTGGAATCGGGCGAAGCGATCTCGGATTGTTTCTCGGCGCAGTAATCGGATCGCTTGGAGGATTCTTCGTAGCGGCTGCGTCGGCAATGCCGCTTAAATCAGACGCAACGCATCGTCTCGATGTCGTGCTTGTAGCTGTAATTTCCGGAATATTATGCGCGGCTACTGTTTACTTCGCGGAAGCCTACGGGCGGAGCAAGTATGCGAAATATATCGGGCCGGAACCTCATGAAGGAACCGGCGCAGGCGGCAATTAAACTGCAGTTGTCGCTACGGTCGCTTTGCCGGCCTTCTGTACTTTATTCGACCTTAAACACCGCGTGCAAACTTTCATTGTTTTGCGGACTCCGTCTTTTTCAACGTGCACCGTTCGCAGATTCGGCTTGAACGTGCGCTTCGTTCTGCGGTTCGAATGGCTGACGTTGTTGCCGCTCGTAGTCCCTTTACCACACACATCACATTTATAAGACATTAGAACACTTCCTTTTCATGCGGTCCCTCGGTTCCCGCGTAAACAAGCATATGATTTTAGTTTGTATCTCAAAAACTGTCAATAGCCTCCTGTTTTGCAAAATCCTCTCGATAGTGGAAATTTTTGTGCGGTTAGGTGTATTTTATATCAGGTAAAAGATATATTTTATGGTCTATGGGAGAGTTGCGCTTGGGAACAGAGGCTGACGGGATACAAAAGGTTTTCACTGATAGATTCGGCGGCGGCGATATTCTGACCGTCCGGGCGCCCGGGCGCGTCAATCTGATCGGCGAGCACACCGACTATAACGACGGGTTCGTGCTCCCAATGGCGATCCTTAACGGCATAACAATGGCCGGCCGCAAGCGCGACGACCGGTTGCTCCGCCTGTTCTCAATCGACTACAACGAGGAAGTCACGATCGACCTCGGCGCGCGGTTCGATAAACGGCCTCAGCGCTGGAGCATGTATATCGACGGGGTCGTGCGATCGTTCGAGGAAGAACTTGGCGATGAACTGCCCGGCTTCGACGCTGTTCTCACCGGCGACGTGCCGCAGGGATCGGGCCTAAGTTCGTCCGCCGCGCTCGAAGTGGCGACAGGATTTATGATAAACGAAATGCTCGGCCTCGGAGTCAGCCGCGTCGAAATCGCGCTCTTCGGCCAGAAAGCAGAGAACAACTACCTCGGCGTCCGTTGCGGCATCATGGATCAGTTCGCATCATGCCTCTGCGCCGCGGATTCAGCGCTCTTCCTCGACTGCCGAAGCCTCGATTTCGAGAGGGTTCCGCTTGTTATGAAAAACGAAGCGATTCTTATTCTCGACACCGGGAAGTCGCGCGGGCTTGTAGACTCGGCCTACAACGAGCGGCGCCGCGCCTGCGAGGACGGCGTGAAACTTTTCGCGGGATGGCTGCCAGGAACGCGCGCTCTGCGCGACGTATCTTCGGAACAGTACGAGAGATATGCGGATCGTCTGCCGGACGAAGTCCGCAAAAGGTGCCGGCACATCGTTTATGAAAACGAACGCGTGCTCGAAAGCGTGAAATGCCTCAAGAACGGAAACCTCGCGCGGTTCGGCGAACTGATGTGGGAGTCGCACGACAGTCTGCGCGATGATTTCGAGGTAAGTTGCGCCGAGCTCGACGCTCTGAACGGGATCGCTCACGGGCTCGACGGAATGCTGGGCGAGCGGATGACAGGCGCCGGCTTCGGCGGCTGCGCGGTCGCGCTCGTCAAACGTGAAGCTGAACAACAGGCGCGCGAAACGCTCTCCGCCGGATACCTCGATAAAACAGGACGCAGTCTTAAAATATATGGAACAGGCGCCGCGGACGGCGCCCGGTTAATTTAGTTTTCATTTTGGCTTTTGAAAATATAGGAGACATAAATGCCCAAAGTAAAAAAAAGGGAACCCGGACTTAAAGAGTATGTTCGGATGATCCGCGAGATTAAAAAAAGCCGCATCCTCGTTATCGGCGATATCATGCTCGACGAATATCTCTGGGGATCGGCGACCCGGATATCGCCGGAAGCGCCGGTGCCGGTTGTGGAAATAAGGAACCGGACATTCCACGCCGGAGGAGCCGCAAACACTGTTTCGAACATCATCTCGCTCGGCGCCGGCGCCACGCTCATGGGAGTCGTCGGCAAGGACCAGAGCGGCGACATGCTCAAAAAAATTATCGCCAAAAACGGAATCGGAACAAAACACATCTTAACTGACACAGGCAGGCCGACCACAAACAAGGTCCGCATTCTGGCGCAAGGCCAGCAGGTGATGCGCACCGATCAGGAAGAAACCGGCCCGATCAGCCCCGCGCTGACCAACGCTTTAATCCGCCGCATAGAAAAGATGGCCTGCGACATAGACGGAATAGCGGTGTCAGACTACAACAAAGGCGTGCTCGGCCCGAAACTGATGAGCATGCTGATCAATCTGGCGAAAGAGAAAGGCAAGATAATCGTCGCCGACCCGAAACCGAAAAATATTGAATGGTTCAAAGGCGTGACGGTAATTACGCCGAACAGGATGGAAGCCTCGCTGATTTCGGGGATCAACATACACGACGGCCCGTCGCTGATTGAAGGGGGGCGCGCCATACAGCGGGGAATGGGCATCGCGAACGTTCTCGTCACGCTCGGCGAGGATGGAATGGCGCTGTTCTCGGAAGGAAAAAATGTCGATAAGATTCCGGCCGCGAGCGCTCAGGTTTACGACGTTACCGGCGCAGGCGACACCGTGCTCGCCACGGTCGCCGCGAGCCTTGGCTGCGGCCATGCAATAGGGGACGCTGTCCGCCTTGCGAACTACGCGGCCGGCGTAGTCGTCAGAAAACGCGGCACCGCAACCGTAACCGCGGACGAACTTGCCGACTTCATAAAGAGACATCAATTATGAAAATCGTTCCGCGCGAACAAATAAGCGGCATCTGCGAAGAATACCGGCGGCAGGGCAAGAACATCGTTTTCACTAACGGGTGCTTCGACATCATACACCCCGGCCACATCTATTGCCTGTACATGGCCCGCAAGGAAGGCGACCTGCTCGTCATTGGACTGAACGACGACGGCTCCGTGCGCGGCCTCAAAGGCCCTACCCGCCCGATTTTCTCTCAGGACGAACGCGCGGAACTGCTCGCTTCTTTTTTCTTCGTCGACCATGTCGTTCTGTTCAACGAAGACACGCCTCTTAATCTCGTGCTTCAGGTCCGGCCTCAGGTTATCGTCAAAGGCGGCGATTACGAGCCGGATACGATTGTCGGCCGAAAAGAGGTTGAAGCCGAAGGCGGACGGCTCGTCGTTATTCCGCCCATGCCCGGCTTTTCGAGCAGCCGCCTTATTAAAGCGGTGGCTGACGCCGCGAACGGCATTGACAAAACGCGATCTTAGCGTTTCCGGCTTTCCGCCGGCTCATCACAACTAATGGATTTTCTTAAACCGATAAACAGTTTGGCTTCCCGCGCGGCGGCGCTTATTATGCCGTTCAAATGTCCCGGCTGCGGCGCGGTAGGCGAAAGCTTTCTCTGCCGCGAATGCGAAAAAAAGACGGCGGCGGTCGTCGAGCCCTACTGCAAGCGCTGCGGGCGCCCGCTCCCGCCCGGCGTGAGCGAAACGGCGGACTGCAAGGAATGCCGCGACTCTGATTTGCCGTTCGACCTCTGCCGCTCTGTTTTCTTTTACGCGCCTCCGGTCGACGAACTGATTAAAAAATTTAAATTCAAACGCAACTACACCGCCGGCCGCTGGCTGCTGGACGGCGTGTGCATCCGCGCCCAGTTTCAGCCGGGATTTTTTCCGGGCTTCGATTCCGCCGACGGCATTGTGCCTGTTCCCCTGCATCCGCTCAAAATTCTTCAACGCGGTTTCAATCAGTCGGAATTTTTCGCCGACGGATTCGGGCGGCAACTGAAAGTCGAACAGATGCCATGCCTCGTCAGGCGGCGGTACACGCGCCCCCAGTCGCTGCTTCCTCTGAAGGAACGCGAGAAAAATGTGCGAGGCGCGTTCGCCGTGAGCAGGAACGCGCCGATCGCCGGCAAAAAGCTTATTCTGATAGATGACGTGATGACATCAGGCGCGACTGTTTACGAATGCGCGCGGGCGCTGAAAGAAGGCGGCGCCGCGGAAGTGTATATATTCACTATCGCGAGAAGGGCGCTATATGTATAAATTTCTGGCGGTCGATCCCGGAAGCGGAAAATGCGGATTGGCCGTGATGACATCGGACGGGGCGGCGCTGGGAAAACTCGTCGCCCCGGCCGGCAATGTGGCCGAAGCGGCGGCGGATCTCGCTAACCGTTTCGGCGGCGTCGATCTTGTCGTGGTCGGTTCAGGCACGGGCGGCGCCGCTGTTGCCGATAAGTTACGAGCCCACGCCGGCCTGCCCTCCCGAGCCGTTTTATCGCCCGAACAGAACACGACTCTCGAAGCGCGGCTTCTTTACGAGCGCGAGAACCCGCGCCCGCTGCCCCTGCGGCTGATCCCGCGCTGGCTGTTCGCCCCGCCCGCAGACCTCGATGCTTACGCCGCCGTCGCCATAGGCCTGCGTTATCTTAAAGAAAACCCGAAATGAGGACGACAATGGAATCATCCGCTGTGCGCATCGGAATAGATGTCGGAGGCACGTTCACTCACGCCGTGGCGATCGACCACCGAACCCTGACCATCGTGGCCAAGGCCTGCCGGCCCACAACTCACGCTGCGAAAGACGGCGTCGCAGAGGGAATCTGGAAATGCCTCGAAGACCTGCTCGCAACAGGCGCGTTCCACGTGGACGACGTCGTTTTCGTCGCCCACAGCACAACCCAGGCGACGAATGCGTTGCTCGAAGGCGACGTCGCGCCGGTCACTCTCGTCGGGCTGGCAGAAGGCGTCTCCGGCGCGCAGGCGAAACGCGAACTCTCTTTCACTGAAGTTAAAATCACCGGCGATAAAGTCATCCCGGTGAATCCGATATTTTTTGCGCCGGCCGCTGCGGACGCCGGCGTGAAAGCATACCTTCAGAAACCGGACGGCCCGACTCAGTCTTTCGTCGTCGCAGAACCGTTCGCCGTGGACGACCCGGAGAGCGAAAAACGGATAGCCGCTCTTATTTCCGACGCCGGGTTCCCGGTAACCGCCAGTTACGAAGTCTCCGGCCTTTACGGGTTGAAAGCGCGCGCCCGCACCTCGGTTGTGAACGCATGCATTCTGCCTAAAATGACGGATGTCGCCAACAAAACGAGGTCGGCAGTCGAGCGGCTCGCGATCAAGCCCGCGCTGATGATCATGCGAAGCGACGGCGGCGTCATGACCGCAGCCGCTATGGCGCGCACTCCAATCCTGACCATTCTCTCCGGCCCGGCCGCCGGGGTATCCGCCGCTATTCTATACGAAAAAATTGCGAACGGGTTCTTCGTCGAGGTCGGCGGCACCAGCACCGACATCAGCCTGATAATCAACGGCAAGCCGCAGCGAAAGCAGGCGGTGATAGGCGGCAACATTCTGTATCTGAAAACGCTTGATGTTCGGACGATCGGCGCCGCGGGCGGCTCGATGATTCGCGTTTCGCGCGGCCGCATCGCCGATGTCGGCCCGCGCAGCGCCCACATCGCCGGTCTGCCGTATTCCTGCTTCTCCGACCCTTCGAAATGGACGAACCTTTCGGCGCGCTTTGTTTCTCCCAAACCGGGCGACCCCGGCGACTACGCAGTCATCGACACCGGCTCCGGCGAAACCGTCGCCCTGACCGCCACCTGCGCTGCGAACGCTCTCGGTCTGTTGCCGGAGGGCGACTACTCGCTCGGCAACCGCGACGCGGCGCGGCGCGCTTTCGAGGCGCTCGCGAAAGAGCTTAAGACCGACGCCGACTCGGCGGCTCGCGAAACGCTCCGTATCGCGTCGGAGAAGATCGCGCAAGTGTGCAAACAGCTTCGCGCGGAGTACCCGGTTGAAGTCGGCCTGACGATGATCGGCGGCGGCGGCGGCGCGTCAGCGATCGTTCCGGGAGCGGCCAAGGCGGTCGGCCTGCCCTACCAGCGCGCCCGCGATGCCGAAGTTGTTTCCGCTGTCGGCGTCGGCATGGCTCTTATGAAAAACGTTATTGAAAAAAGCGTTGTGGATCCGACGGACGAAGATATAAAAATAATCCGGTCTGAAGTCCTGCGCTCTCTGATCGAGTCCGGTTCGGACCCTGAAACGATCGAGGTCGAGATAGAGGTGGATAAGCAGAAAAACCTGATCAGGGCGACGGCTACAGGGACGTCTGCTCTGGTTTCGACACGGCAGGAAGAAGAAATCTCCGAGGAAGAGTCGTTGAAGGTGGCTGTGAACAGCCTCGGCGCCGATGCTCATTTCGAGATCGCATATGAGGATTCATCATGCCGTGTGATGTCCGGCGCGGTTGAGAGCCGAGGGCTACTCGGTTTCGGAAAGAAAACTAAACGGCCTGCGGTTGTGATAGACCGTCACGGACTGGCGAAGCTTACGCTTCAGGACGCGGACGTAGTCCCTGTGAAGCGCGAGGAGGCTTCGGAAGCGCTCGCGGCGGCGGTTGGCCGGGCAACTATCTTCGGCGATGGCGGCGCTATCCTGCGGCCCACCTATCTCGCCTTCGGCGGCAAAGTCATCGAGCTTTCAAAAGTCGGCGATCCGGAAAAAATGCTCAAATTCGCCGAAATGGAAATCTCGGAACACCCGAACGTCGAATCTTTCTGCCTGATTTTTAAGAAATGATTGTTTTTAGCCGGTCAGTCGGCGAAGAAAGTATAAGCTAACTCTACATTATTTTGTTGTTTATCTGATTTTGCGTCCTGCGATGCATTCCTCGAACCGAACATATTCTCCGCAACTTTTTCCGCGCTGGCCGACATCGAATCCAGTTCGGAACCGGCGGAAACTACTTCTTTGCCTTTCGTTACAACTACTTTCCAATTACCGTTCGATTCAACTTCCGGAAGTTCGGCAACAGCGTTGTAATCTTCTTTGTTTTCGAAGTTCGCTTTTCCCTGACCGTTGTTGTTATGGTGGTCTTTATGTATTTTGTGCTCTTTTTTCTCAACTCTGACATATCGGGGTATTTCAAACTGAAGATTAACTTTAACCGTCTCCGCGGCAAAAGCTGAAGCTTGAACGAAGCACATGAGCATCATTGTTATCAGCATTAACTTTTTCATTGCTCCGTCTCCTTTCAATTCAGCCTTCACTTATATAATACCACGAAAAAGCGAGAATAGTTCCGAAAATAGAGGCTATTTTAAGATTGTTTTGTGATAAAGGCGGAATATAGCAATATATTCGCTAATTGCGGTATTAGCGATATTTTCGTTTTTGAAAAAAGTTTAGTCTTAGATAAAAAGAATTTTAAGGAACCCAAACGGCTGCGCTCAAAACAGAAAAGCCGTTGGCGAGAGGAAAAGGCTGATCAACACTGGGTATTTTCAGCCATACACAACCGTCGTAATTAAATGCGATCGATTCGCCGTCGGGACCCCATTGAAGTTCGCGAGGCATTATCAGCTTCCCGTCGGGTTGTTTGAAATAGATCTTTCTCGAAATAGCAGATTTTATATCCACATCAAAAAAATAGTCGCTTTCGCCACTTTTGTCGAATATCAGAAGCCGGCTCTTCTTGGAAAATCTTATTTCAATTTTTCGGAAAAAATCAAATGACGACTCGGTTCCCTTCTCTGAGTCCTTAACGGAAATCGAATCATATTTGACGCCGCCGACTCCAGGGACTATACGGGCATAACAGAAGCTTTTATGCGCTATTCCGTCCGGGCAGCTTCTTACCATCATCCAGATTGAAGAATCAGCCGGATTCCATGAGTAGCTGTAAAACCCGAGATTCTTCGCCATAACGCTCGACTTGCCGGTGGCAAGATCGATTTTTACAAAAACCTGCGAACCGCCGGTGATCGGCGCTGAAATGAAAGCGACTGAATTCCCGTCCGGCGAAAAAGAAGGCATTGATAGCAGATCGGGCGAACTGTAGATTTTCTTGCGCTCGTTGGTTGCAACGTCGTATATATATAAAAAAAATGATTTTAAATCCCAATCGACAAAGATTATTCGTTTCCCTGCCGGGTCAGCTGCGGGTTGTGAACCATGGAAAAGGCGTCTTGGGCCTGAATTTTTCGGTTGGGCCCGGATGATATTCCGATCTTTATCCTCAAAGAATATTGTTCCGTCGACTTTTCTTCTGAGATCGGTGAGAACGAGCGGGTCGAAACCAGTTGCAGGAGCGAAGTCAGTTACAAGTTGCGGCAAAACCTCGCCGAGCTCGGAAGAAGGAATCGACAACGGCATAAGCGCCGGATCGTAGACGAACGGATCGAGCACAGGCAGGAGAATTGTTTCATCGACAAAAGAATCGTCATCCGAATACGGCGCCGGAACATATTCTGAAGAACCGGAATCCGTTACGGGGCTTGGCTGTTTCGCCGACGGTTTTCCTGCGGAAGGCGAAGTTCCAGCCTTCGACGCCGCAGCCGCCGGCAACGCAAAAATATGGAGCGCGACAATTGCCGCAAGCAAAATTACTGTTCTCACTGCTTTCAATCTCTTTCTGACTTCCACTTGGAAACAGTCCCGCATATTAAACTCGAATTCTTCAAAAAAAAGCGAATTCAAATTAAAACATCGTAATTGAATTCGCGATCAACTTATATTCGGGAAATATCCTCGCATATTCGGCTTCGAGACTGTTGAAAGATACAATGTATTCGATGTTGTTCGAGACCGCGATGACCATGTATTGTTTTGAAACGAGCTTTTGCGCGGCGTCCGGCTGTTTCTGATCGCCGGCGACCGGAGCGGATTTTTGAATAAGGTCCTTATACTGATGCATTGAAATAATTTCCTGAGCCGGGACTCCGTTGTGACTGATAGATTTCTGACTCTTTATCTCGTAGCCGGCCTGTTTGAGCAGATCGAGACTTTTCTCGATAAGTTTGTCCGGCGGCATCTGCGCTTCGGTCTCGTTCAGCGAGCGGCATACAATGTTCAGGCCGGACCCCTCAAGTTGCGCGGGATCCTTTTTCTTTATAGTAAGATAAAAAGAGTTGGACGATTTTCTGATAGCGAACTGCCACGAGCGGTCCGGTTTGCGAACTGAAAATCTCCACTGATAGTCTATGTAGGAATTGTCGTCGGAAGGTTTGGCGATAGAGATCGTCGATGTTGCGGTTGAAGTGTCCGTTGCGGCTGTATTTGCCGGTTGGGGGAGCGCGCGCTCGAAGTAAAGCATACGGCGCAAGTCGTTGTACTGCTCGTCGCCAATCACAGGTTTATTCTTGTAGTCATCGCTTAGAATCCGCTTGAGTATCGCCGTGACACCGTCGAAACCGGCGCCGAGTTCCACTGACTTCCGGATGTAATTCATCGCTAGATCGTAGAACCGTTTCGTGTCGACGTTCAGCCCCGCGAGGTTGGCCTTCAAACGGTCGTAACCGATGCCAATGAGAAAAGAGACGTCGGCGACAGTCCCCTTGGACAAACCGCTTGAACTCTCCGCCAGCGAACGCGCTTTATTGAAATAGTACTCGGCGCGCTCTATGCAGTCGAACGAAAAACCGGTCGGGTTTGTTGTCGCAGAGAGAGAAAGAACGCCGGCGGTCGGGCAAAGATCGACGTAGTTATATGCAGCGGCGAGCGTAAAAAGAATTCTGTCTTCAGGCTTATTGAGAGAAGTGACAGCCATTTCGAGGTTCGACATAGCGCGATGCGCGCGCGCCAGCATGTTCATGTCGCCATCAGAAACGCCCTTGTGGATCACGCTCTCTATGTACTCAAATTCCTTCGAGATGTCCTCGGAACGGGCGGCCTGCGCGCGGGATTGCGAAGCGGCGCCAGCCAAACAAAATATTATTATCGCTGTAACTAATAGTTTATTCATCATTGCCGGCGTCGACGATTTATACGATGCGCCCTGCATCCGGTAGCCCGCTCTCATCCGCCAGACTGCCGGCGGACGCGGAATCCCTTTCTATCTTAAGTTTCATTCTAAATCAATGAATCCGGTTTGGCAACAACTTACACTCTCCTCATTTAGTTGAATTATCTTTGAATTTATCAGAAAATCTATTATAAATTAGAAAGTGAAGTATATGCCCAACAGGAGGCTTTAGCTGAAGGCGTTTATTGCCTGCGCCTTTAACAAATTAAATGGCCGCTCAAAACAATCAAAATAAATTCTCGCGTTACTCTTTTATAATCATTGTGTGCGTTTCGATTCTCGCGCTTTCAGTCGCCCTCAAAAACCCGCTCGGCAACGAAGGCGTCAAGCTTGGCTACAGCGAGTTTCTCGACCGCGTCGACCAGAAACAGGTCAAAAAGGTCACGATCGTAAACCAGACCAACCGGCTTCAGGGCGAGTTCGCCGACGGCAAGAAATTCATCGTCGACGCGCCGGCCGACCCGGATCTTGTGAAAACTCTGCGTGAGCGTAACATTAATTTCTCCGCGGAGAACCCCGGCATTAAGGAAAATATAACGCAGTTCCTCGCGATGATCATCGTGCCGGTTCTGCTTATAGTGGCGATATGGTTTCTGATAATGAGACAAGCGCAGGCAGGCGGCAGCCAGGCTATGAGCTTCGGGCGCAGCCGCGCGAAGATGGCATCCGGCAATATGCCGCAGGTGACGTTTGAAGATGTCGCAGGAGTTGATGAAGCGGTCGGCGAACTGCGCGAGATCGTGGAATTTCTGAAAGACCCGAAACGTTTTCAGACGATGGGCGCTAAAATCCCGAAAGGCGTTCTGCTGCTCGGACCGCCGGGGTCTGGAAAAACGCTTCTCGCCCGCGCGATCGCCGGCGAGGCTAAAGTGCCGTTCTTCCACATGAGCGGCTCTGACTTCGTTGAGATGTTCGTGGGCGTCGGCGCATCGAGAGTGCGCGATCTGTTCGAACAGGCGAAGAAAAGCGCGCCCTGCCTCGTTTTCGTCGATGAAATCGACGCTGTAGGGCGCCAGCGCGGCGCCGGACTCGGCGGCGGACACGACGAGCGCGAACAAACTCTTAACCAACTGCTCGTCGAAATGGATGGGTTCGACGCCAATTTAGGCGTCATACTTCTCGCGGCTACAAACAGGCCGGACGTTCTCGATCCGGCTCTTCTGCGCCCGGGCCGCTTCGACCGCCGCGTTGTGGTCGACCAGCCCGACTTCAAAGGCAGGCGCGCCATTCTTGACGTGCATGCGCGCGGAAAACCGCTCGATCCTTCAGTCGATCTCGATGTCATCGCCCGCCGCCCTCCCGGCTTCACCGGCGCCGACCTCGAAAATGCTCTCAATGAGGCCGCCCTGCTCGCCGCTCGCGACAGCTCGACCTCTATCTCTCTTCACCATATCGAAGAGTCCATCGACCGCAACATCGCCGGCCCCGAGCGGCGCAGCAGGCTGCTCTCGGAACGCGACAAGAAAGTTACGGCTTACCACGAAGCGGGCCACGCGCTCGCCGCCCGCCTGATTCCGGACACGGATCCGGTCCACAAGATCTCGATTCTCCCGCGTGGAATGGCGCTAGGCTACACGTTGCAGTTGCCGAGCGAGGACAAGTACACGATGCCGCGATCGGAACTGCTCAACGAAATCTGCGTGCTTCTCGGCGGCCGCGTAGCCGAAAAAATTATTTTCGACGACATCACAACCGGCGCCTCCAACGACATCGAACGCTCGACAAAAATAGCGCGCCGCATGGTCACAAGATACGGCATGAGCGCCGAACTCGGGCCGCTCACTTTCGGCCGCCAGACTGAAGCCGTCTTTCTCGGCCGCGACCTCGGACACGAACGCGACTACAGCGAGGAAATCGCCTCCAAGATCGATCAGGAAGTCCATGACATTATTTCCAATTGCTTCGAACGGGTCGAAAAGCTGCTTCTCGACAACAAGGAACGCCTCGAACTGGTCGCCGAGCAATTAATCGTCCGCGAATTCCTCGAAGGCTCGCGCCTTGAAACTTTGCTGGACGGCAAACATCTCTCCGATGACGAAGTCGCCGAACTTGAAGCGGAGCGAAAAAAGAACGACGAGGAAAAGAACCGTCTGCGCCTTGAAGCCAAGGACGCTGAAGAGAAGAAGAAGCTCGAAGATCAGGCTGCGGCCGACGCTCCGGTTCCGCCGCCGGCGCCGGACATCGAAGTCGCCGGAGAAACAGCCACGGCCGCTAAGGCTTTCTCAGAAGAGGGAATACCGAGCGAAGACGACCTCAGGTCAGCCGGCGGCCTGCTGAGCCAGTTCTATTTCATGCTCGACAAGATTTTTCACGACACCGTCGCTCCGTTCGCGATTAACGACAAGGTGCGCTCGCAACTCGAAAAGATGGAGAAAGTCATAGCCGAAAGCAAATCCGACTTCGCGTCCCTGATGCTTCAGCAGTTGATCCGCGAGAGCGAGGACCGCACGGTTGAAGCTGGGTTCCGCATCCGGCTCGCGCTTCTGCACGTTCGCGACGGTCGCGCCGACCGCGTTGCTGAAGAGCTTCTCTCCGCCCTAAACACCGGCGAGGATAAACTCGAAAAAAACGCCAAGGGCATTCTGATAAGCGCGATCAGCTATTTCCGCATCCTCAATGAAGAGCTCCGGAAAAGCAAACTTTCGTATACAAGCGTTCTCAAAAACAACTCGCTTCTCGAAAAGATAGACAATCGATATCTTGAATGGGAAAAGAAAGCCCGTTCATCCTCAGGCCAGTTCCCCCACATGTCCTGATTGGAGGCCTCTGATGAGCAACTCCGCTCTCATTGTGATTGACATGCTGAACGATTTCGTGTCGCCCGACGGCGCGCTTTATGTCGGCGACACCGTCAAACACATCATACCGGAGATTCAAAAAAAGATTTCCAAATATCGCGCAGACGCCGATCCGGTGATTTACCTCTGCGACAGCCACGCTGAAGACGACAAGGAATTCGAGATGTTCCCGCCGCACTGCATCGCGAACGGCAAAGGCGCCGAGATTTATAAAGATCTGCGCCCCAATGCAGGAGAGACCATTGTTTATAAAACACGCTTCAGCGGTTTTTTCAACACAAACCTCGACGCGATTCTGAAAGAAAAGAACCTCGACGCGATTGAACTGTGCGGAGTATGCACAAACATCTGCGTTCTATATACCTGCGCCGACGCGCGCATGCGCGGCTACAACGTCACCGTAGACCGCCGCTGCGTCGACTCCTTCGACCGCGCCGCGCACGAATTCGCCCTAAAGGAAATGGAGCGCGTCCTCGGCGCTAAGATCATTTGATTCATTTCATTGATTTTTCAATACCCCGATAAGCCGGGTTGCGGCGAGAGCGGCATTGGGTTCGCTTTTCTTTTAAACGCTTCGTAGCCCGCGCGGGCGATCATTGCCGCGTTATCAGTGCAAAGTATAAATTCAGGCATGAAAAATCCGAATCCGCGGCGCTCGCTTTCGGTTTTCATTTTTTCTCGCAGCGGCCTGTTTGCCGCCACGCCGCCCGCAAGCCACACTTCCGCGACTCCGTTCTCTTCAGCGGCGCGCAGAGTTTTCTCCACCAACACGTCCACAACCGCTTCCTGAAATGATGCCGCAAGGTCTTCTATCGTGATAGTGTTACCGATTTCTGATTCATGTGTTCTGACGTATGTGATGACCGCGGTTTTGAGGCCGCTGAAACTCAGGTTGAAGTTGCTGTCGTGAATCATCGGACGCGGAAATTTCACTTTCCTGGCATCGCCGGCCGCCGCCGCTTTCTGTATCGCAGGTCCGCCGGGATAACCGAGCCCGAGCAGCCTCGCAACTTTGTCGAACGCCTCGCCCGCCGCGTCGTCAACCGTGCCACCGAGCTTCCGGTAGGCTCCGATTCCCTCAACGTGGATGATGTCCGTGTGGCCTCCGGAGACAAGCAGACACACAGCCGGCAACCTGACTTCGGGCCCGGACAGGCAGTTCGCGAGAAGATGGCCTTCGAGGTGGTTAACGCCTATCGCCGGGATTTTCAAAACCGACGCAAGCGCCCGCGCGACCGAGATGCCGACGACAAGGCTCACAGCCAGACCCGGCCCGACTGTCACCGCCACCAGATTCAGGTCATTGAACCCGACGCCTGCCTCATCGAGCGCCTCCTGCAAAACCACGTTGATTATTTCCGTGTGTTTTCGCGCGGCGATTTCAGGCACAACGCCGCCGAACAACGCGTGGATGTCCACTTGCGACGCAACGACATTCGACAGCAGTTTGTCAGCGCCGCTCAATACCGCTATTGAAGTTTCATCACAGGATGTCTCAATCCCAAGCGTTAGAAAATCAGTCATCCTCGCCGCTCCCGGTTGCATATACGTTCAAATCTATCTCAGGGATTGTAACAGCTTCGAACAGCCGATTCCATGGGAAATAAGTTTCTGCCATCCGGCCACCCGTCGCCTCAAGCGCCCATCCCTGCAAGCCGTAAACTTCTATCGTTTTACCGATCAAATATTTTTTTGCGAACTTTCCGAACTCTAATTCCATTCCCTGTTTAAGCGCCGTCCGCGCCTCCGCCGGATGTTTGAAACTCATAGGCGTGTCGATAGCGACAGCCATTTCGGCGCGCGGTCCGGTTGAAAACAGATAATCGTTTGCGACAGCATTTAACAGCAATTCGAACTGCGCCATCGCGTAGGCGATGGCGTCAGCTTCCAAGCCGCCCTTGCGTCCCATGCTCCGGCGAACCGCCGCAGCAACCGCCGCTTGGGCGATCACTGTTCCGGATGAATTCGCCGTCGTGTTCCATCCTGCGTATCCGCCGAGCCGGAAATATAGCTTGCTCTTCAGCAATGCTTTCACAAGCGCGGGCGACGATCCGTTCAGATGAATGGCGTCGACTATTCCGACCGCCCTCCCCTTTTCGATATGTTTTTCGATATTCTTCAGCCACGCCGCGGATACGGTCGCCTCTTTCAACTTCGCGCCGTTTAATTGTTCGAGAAATAAATCTTTTTGATTTTCCGCCAGCTTCGGAACGATAACCGCACCCGCCTTTTCAGCGTTTTTCACGAGACGCCCGCCAACGGATTTGATCTGCGCGCGCAACGTGTCGCCGATTTTTGCAGGTTCATATCGCGGAACTATTTCTAAATCCTTTTCAGAAGCGTCGATATAAAATGCCGGCCTGTGATGCATGAGATCATTTATGCTTCGCGCGACAAGCAGCGAAGCCAGTTCGTCCGTTCCCGTCTGAATGGATACCCTGCCGCCGCCGTACTTTCCGGCTTCGCGCTTGAGCGCCGCGAACTCCGCAGCATTCGGGTTGCCCTCGGCGGTATCTTCTTTCCCGATAATCAGGCAATCAAATATATTTTCGCCGGCCCAGCGAACCATCTCCATGTTGATTTCAAAATTGCGGCGCCGCGCCGGAGAAACACCGTTATTTGCGGCGCCCGCGCCATTCATCTGCAGTTTCCACGCTTCGAAAGTCGCGGCGTCGGTTATCGTTATCGCGTCACGAAGAATTATGTTGAAAGCGAAAATTGGAAGGTCGCCGAATCGTCTCCTGATTTTACGGAGAATCTTTAAATTATTCAGAGCTTCTTTAAAAGAAACTTCAGGCTTTCTTGAAGAGACGAGTCCTCCGTAAGCGAGCAGGTCGATGGAAACAACGAGCGCGTCCACGCCGTTACCGAGACTCTTGAAAAGCCATTCGTCAATGCGGCGCCGGTCCGCGGGAGCATACAAATCGCCGAGCGTTTCAATTGGCGGAAAGTTAAGAGGGATGCCGGCTAAGCCGGCGATCTGTTTCGGCAGCCGCGTGTTGGCCGGCCGGCTGTCGAGAGGAATAAGAACTATGCCGTCATTCATCCTTCTCACCGCTAAAAAACATTACAATCGCGAAAACAGCGAATCCGATAACGATAAAGCAATCGGCGACATTGAAAGTCGGCCATTGGCGCTCACCGATATATGCTTTGACAAAATCGTATACGTGGCCGAACCTGAGACGGTCGACCATATTTCCAAACGCGCCGCCGAGCATCATCCCCAATCCAACAACGCTCGCCCACCGGCCGGGCATGCCTTCCTTCAGAAAGAAAAACAGGATCAATACAGCAGCCGCTATCGGAATCAGGAGAACATAAATCCTTATGCCTTGAAACATTCCGAAGGCGATGCCCTGATTGAACGAATTAATGATTGACAGGAATCCGGGAATAATAACGAGGTCATCGCCGCCTCGCGCGTCCATCATCGCCCGCACGGCGCTTTTCGCGAGTTGGTCCAGCCCCACGACAACCGCGCATATTAAAAGGCACAATAGCTTGTCGGCGTGTTTTCTCATAGGTAATAACTACACATCGAAGAATAAATTACTGGCCGGCGGCGGTTTCGGCGATATACGAATTGTAGCCTTTCACCTGTAATTCGCGCGCCAGTTTCTGCGCGTTCGCCTTGTCCTTGAACGCGCCGGCCTGAACGCGGAAGCGTGTCTGGCCCTCATACTGAATCTTCTTTATGAAAACTTCCAAACTATATTGATCGACGAGCATTTTTTTCATCCGGTCGGCGTTTTCCTGCGAAGTGAAATTGCCGAGTTGAAGCACATAAACGACATCGCCCGGCTTTTCGGCTTGCTTTGATTCAGCCGCCGGTTTCGACGCCGTGGGCGCGGGTTGTGCCTCAGCTGCCGGTTTCGGTTTCGCTACAACTTTAGCCGGTTCTTTTTCCGTTTTCTTTTCAGCAACCGACTTTACTTCCGCTTTTTTCGGCGCCGGTTCTTTTTTCTGTTCAGCTTTCTTTTCAGTCACAATCGTGACTGGCTCTGATTCCTCATGCTTCTTTGCTTCTTCCTTCGCGGCGGGTGCGGCGCCGGTTTCCACCTTCTCAATGCTGACATCGGTTTTCGTCGCCTTTGACGCCGACTGTTGCCCGCCCGCCTCTTCTTCTGTCAATTGCGGCTCGATTTTATCCGTATTTTGCCGCCCGGATTCAGGCTTTTCTTCTTTCCGCAGTCCTTTTATCTTCTCGCCGGTCTCTTCAAATACCGAGAGATTGCCGTTTTCGGTTATAGCGGCCGGAGTTTTCTTGCCGCCCAACGCTCCGCTGATCATTGGCACAACAAGCTTGGATATCAGCAGGGCCGCCACTGTCACCAACACCAAACCGACAATAATTTTTATCCAAAAATAATCCCGCCGCCCGGTTCCTTCGTCCTCTATCTGCTGCGCCATATGCTTACCAACTCCATTTCAGCTATAAACATGCTCATATTAGCCCGCTGCTCGGGCCTATATAACTATTGTCCATATAATAATGACTTTTTTGACAAAATCGCGCGATGCGACAGCGCGACCGGCCGCCGCCCTTACTTGCCATTCGCTCCGAGGAACGCCAACCGGTCCTTGATCTTCTTCAGATCCTCCATCATCCCGGCAAGTTTCGCGCGTTCTTTTTCAATTATTTCACGCGGCGCCTTTGAGATGAATTTCTCGTCGCCCAGCTTGTTTTCGCAATATTGAATATCGTTCAGCGCCTGCTTTTCTTTCTTCATCAGGCGCGCAATCTCCTCTTCGGACATTTCCACTTCGTAATGAATGAATATTTCGACTCCCGCCGAGATCGCGGACATCGCCCGGACACCTTCTCCAAGCGGCTTCTCTACCGTAATCCCTTCGACAGCCGCCATGTCCGAGATGAAACCGGACGCCTCTTCAAGCGTCTTGATCTTTTCTTTGTCGCCATGCGTCAACATAGCGACCGCCACCTTCTTCGCCGGCGGAACCTTCAGCGCCGCTCTCACATCTCTTATTCCACGCACGATCTCCTGCAAAAATTCTATCCGGGCAACCGACTCTTCGTCGCTCTTCCAGTCAACCTCCGGCCAGCCCGCTTCCAATATCGAATCTTCCGTGCCCGGCAGCGAGCTCCAGATTTCTTCCGTGATGAACGGAATGAACGGATGCAGCATCACGAGCGTTCCACGCAAAATGTGATGCAGGATCGCCTTCATCGCCGCCGCCGCTTCCGGTGTCGCCTCACGGATCGGCCGCTTCACCAGCTCAATATACCAGTCGCAGAAATCGTGCCAGAGGAAGCTGTAAACTCCTTGCGCCGCCTCGTTTAGATCGTAGCTTGCCATCAGGTCGCCGGTCTGCTTAATAACGGCTGAGTAACGGGCCAGAATCCAGCGGTCCTTCAGTTCCAAAACCGACTGGTCGAGCTCTTTGATGCTTTTCCTTGGCGCGTCCGGCGCCATCATCAGAATGAACCGCGCGGTGTTCCAAAGTTTGTTGCAGAAGTTGCGCCCGGTTTTGAAGCGGTCTTCTGAAACATTTACATCCTGCCCAAGCGAACCAAGATAAAGGAATGTGAAACGCATGGCATCCGCGCCGTAAATATCGATGATTTTCAGCGGGTCGATAACGTTGCCGGAGCTTTTGCTCATCTTTTTGCCGGTTTCGTCGCGCACGATCCCGTGGATAAAAACGTCCCGGAACGGCACGTCGCCGCCGAACTTCAGGCCGAAAAACATCATGCGCGCGACCCAGAAGAAAATGATATCGAAGCCGGTGACGAGCACGGAAGTCGGATAGTAGAGCTTCAGATCATCAGTCTTGTCCGGCCAGCCGAGAGTCGAGAGCGGCCACAACCCGGAACTGAACCATGTGTCGAGCACGTCTTCCTGCATCGACAGATTTTCTGAATCGCACTTCGGGCACTTATGCAAGTCCTCGATAGAACTGGAACGGGTTCCGCAATCCTTGCAGTCCCAGACCGGAACGCGATGTCCCCACCAAAGCTGGCGAGAGATGCACCAGTCCCGGATATTTTCGAGCCAGTCAAGATAGACCCCGGCCCATCGCTCGGGCACGAAGCGGGTCCGGCCGTCGCGCACCGCCTGCATCGCAGGAGCGGCCAGTTCCTTCATCTTCACGAACCACTGCAAGCTGATGTAAGGTTCGACGGACACCGAGCAGCGGTAGCAATGGCCTACGGAATGCTTGTAAGGCTCCTGCTTGATGAACAGGCCGGCTGCCTTGAGGTCTTCAATAATCTTCTTGCGGGCGACAAAGCGGTCCATACCTGCGTACGCCGGATAGTCGGCCGTGATATGGCCGTCTTCAGTGAGCATGACGTATTCCGGCAGACCGTGAGCGCGGCCTATCGTGAAGTCATTAGGATCGTGCGCGGGCGTAATCTTCAGAGCGCCGGTGCCGAATTCCATGTCGACGTATGTTTCGGTGATTATCGGTATCTCGCGGTTGACAAGCGGCAAAATGCAGATCTTGCCGTGCAAATGCGTGTAGCGTTCATCATTCGGATGGATGGCCACGGCGGCGTCGCCGAGCAGCGTCTCCGGGCGCGTGGTCGCGATCTCAAGGAACTCATCGCTGTCCTTGACAGGATACTTTATGTGATAGAAAAAAGAGTCCTCTTCGACGTACTCAACCTCAATGTCGGACAACGCGGTTTTGCAGCGCGGGCACCAGTTGATGATGCGATAATCCTGATATATGAGCCCTTCGTCGAAAAGCTGCTTGAATGCGGTGCGAACGGCAAGCGAGCACTGAGCGTCGAGCGTGAACCGCTCGCGGGACCAATCCACCGAGGCGCCCATTTTTTCGAGCTGCCCTTTGATATTGTCATGATACTGGTTTTTCCACTCCCAGACGCGTTCGACGAACTTTTCGCGGCCGAGCGCGTGGCGGTCCGTGCCTTCCTCGCGCAGACGTTTTTCAACTACGTTCTGAGTCGCGATCCCGGCGTGGTCCATGCCCGGTATCCAGAGCGCGTCGCGGCCGTTCAGATGGTTGAAGCGCACGAGCGCATCCTGCAGCGTCGTGTTCAACGCGTGCCCCATGTGAAGCGAGCCGGTGACGTTCGGCGGCGGAATGACTATGCAGAATTTCTCCGGCGATGCGCTCGGATGCTTCGAGAATATTTTGTTGTCTTCCCAGTATTTAATCCATTTGGGCTCGTAAGACGCCGGGTCGCAGCGCGAGCTTAACGGCTCGTCGGCGTCGGTGTTGTTTCCATTAGCTGATTTACTCTTGTCGGACACTGCTATTTGCCTCCCTTAGATGCGTCGGACTTCTTTTTTTTACCCGGCGCCTGTTTCAACAGCGCGGCTTCGAGAACCTGTTCAGCCTTGGTCACGAAGATGACTTTCAACTGCCTGCGCACATGCGGCTGAATCTCCATGTAATCCTTTTCATTGTCTTCCGGCAGGATGACGGTTTCGATGCCTGCGCGGTGCGCGGCGAGCACTTTTTCCTTGATTCCGCCGACAGGCAGCACCTTGCCGCGCAGAGTGATCTCGCCGGTCATGGCGACGTTCCTATCGGCCGGCGTCTTTGTCAGCGCCGAAACAAGCGCGGTAGTCAGCGAAACTCCGGCTGACGGCCCGTCCTTCGGGATCGCGCCCTCGGGAACGTGCAGATGGATATCCGTCTTCTGGAAGAAATCCTTGTTCAGATTAAAATCATCCGCGCGCGATCGGGCGTAACTCAGAGCAGCCTGCGCAGACTCCTTCATCACGTCGCCCAGCAGGCCGGTGAGCGTAAGGCTGCCCTTGCCGGGCATCAGAGTCGCTTCGATGTTCAATATCTCGCCGCCGGCCTGCGTCCACGCCATTCCGGTGGCCACGCCGATCTCGTCTTTTTCCGCTATGTGCCCGTACCTGTATTTCGGGCGTCCCAGATATTTGCTCAGATTTTTGCGCGTGATCGTCGCGCAGATTATCTCTTCCTTCTCTCCGTTTTTCTTCTTGGCTTTCTTTTTGCCGGTTTTCTTCTCTTCTTCCATTTCCTCTTTTTGTTGCGTTTCAACAACACACGTCGCGTGCTTGCGGCAAAGCTGCGCAATCTCGCGTTCGAGGCTTCGCACGCCTGACTCGCGCGTATACCGCCGGATGATCTCCAGCAGCACGCCGTCAGACATGCTTATAGCTTCCGGCGTCAGGCCGTGCTTTTCGACCTGCTTCGGAATCAAATGTATCTTAGCGATGTTCAACTTCTCCTCTTCCGTGTAGCTCGTCATCTGGATTGTTTCCATGCGGTCGAGCAGCGGCGCCGGTATCGGCTGCGCGAGGTTGGCTGTGCAGATGAACATTACGCCGGAGAGGTCGTATGGAATTTCGAGATAGTGGTCCACGAACTCATGGTTGATCTCCGGATCCAGAACTTCAAGCAGAGCCGCCGACGGATCGCCGCGAAAGTCCGTGCTCATCTTGTCAACTTCGTCCAGAAGGAACACCGGGTTAGCGGTCGAAGCCTTCTTCATCTGCTGAAGAATGCGGCCGGGCATCGAACCGATGTAAGTGCGCCGGTGGCCGCGGATTTCTGCTTCGTCACGCACTCCGCCGAGCGACGCGCGAATGTACTTTCGATCCAACGCGCGCGCGATGGATTTTCCCAGAGACGTCTTGCCCGTCCCCGGCGGCCCGACCAGACACAGAATCACGCTCTGCTTTTTTTCGCCGCGCAGCTTCTGCACAGCGAGGTATTCAACAATGCGTTCCTTAACCTTGTCGAGCCCGTAGTGGTCTTCGTCCAGCACCTTCTTCACGCGCTCGATAACAAGGTTTTCCTTGGTGCTTTTCGTCCAAGGCAGGTCCAGCACCCAGTCAATATAGTTTCGAACCACAACCGCTTCGGCAGTCCCCGGCGGCATTTTCGACAGCCGCTTCATCTCCGCCTCAACTTTTTCCTTTGCGTGCTCCGGAAGCTTCGCCTTCTTCAGCCGCTCCCTTATCTCAAGTATCTCTTCGTTTTTCTCCTCTGAATCCCCAAGCTCCTTGTGAATCGCCTTCAACTGTTCCTTCAGAAAATATTCCTTCTGCGTCTGCTCGATCTGCCTCTTAACCTGACTCTGGATTTTCTTCTGAACATCAAGAATCTCCAACTCCTCATCGAGCATAGCCGAAAGCTCCATCAGGCGCTCCTGCGGTGTGAACGCTTCGAGAATCCTCTGCTTCATTTCGACCTTAAGGACGAGCTGCGAGCCTATCAGGTCGGCCAGCCGGCCGGGTTCCTCGACGGTCGACGCGGTTGTGTACGCCTCCGGAGGCAGGTTGCGCGTCGCGCGCACATACTTGTCGAACTTGCTGAGCGCCTCGCGCATCATCGCTTCCGTCTCGATTGTCTTTGTTTCAATTTCGTCAAATCTCTCGCATCGCACCGCGAAGTAATCGTCAGTGACAAGATATTCGAGTATTTTGACCCTGTGCGTGCCTTCGATCAGCACTTTAATCGTGCCGTCGGGCAACTTGATGATGTTCAGCGCCTCGCAAAGCGTTCCGACATCGAACAGATCATCCGGCTCCGGGTCCTCGATCGCGGGATGCTTCTGCGCAGTGACAATGATCTTCCGGTCATCCATCATAGCCTCTTCGAGCGCCTTGATGGATTTGCCGCGCCCTATGAAAAGAGGCACGATCATGTGCGGATAGATCACGATGTCGCGCAGAGGCACCAGCGGGTAATTCAAAACGTTGCCCGGCATTTCCACCGGTTCGTCGCTTAATGGGTTGTATTGTGCCACAGTTATATCACCTCAACAAATTAATATACCCTATTAATATACATCATACAACTTTAATGTCGAAAAACCATGTATTTCGAGCCTATCTGGCTTCTAAATGCCTGCATCAGGAAAAGAAAAGGCCCTATCGTCCTTGTTATTAAGAAGATAGAGCTTGTAGCTCTTTAAGGCTGGTTCAGCTAACTATTTCGGGTTAATAACAATGAGAAGCTTTTGAAGAAATTCGTTTTCGCAGTTTATTAAAAACATCAAACCGGCATTGTCGCGAAGGCGCGACAAAAGCCGATGTACGGCGCTTGAATTCACGTCGTTCGAGTCGCAGAATCAGATGCGAGTTCCGGCCAGATGCGTAACAGACGGGTTCCGGCGAATGCAAAAACCGCGAGGAAGCATAAAGCCATCGCCGCATAAGCGGCGCGCCGTTTGCCTTGCCCGGCGGACTCCCGCCATTTGGCGTAAATCCAATAGTTAGGCTTTAAAAAGCTCTGGATTTTCTTGTATCGCGCCGGATCGCCGCTCGGGTTCATGGAAACCGGGTTGCGGCCGTTAAGCATCATCTCGATGGCTTCGACATGAGCGCGGATGGGAGACAGCTTCGCCTGGAAATGGTCCGAAGCCATAGACCCCGTGCTGTTGCCGGGAGTTGTATAGATAGTCACCGCGACGTCTTTAAAGTTTACGCTCATGCCGATCAATTGAACCAATACCGATACAACAGCGATGAAAATGAGGGCTCCGCCGGCGGCGGGCCGGGCGCGTTTAGCGACTATATCGCCAATCAGCAACGCTATCGGGAGAAACATCCACGGTATGGTCGGGATGAGATACCGCGGACCCCAGCTCAGGTCTCCGCCCCACAAATTCCACCGCGACACAATGAGCAACAGCGCTCCCGGAACCAGCGCCGCAGACGCCATCAGCCACATGTTGCGCCTGTAAAACAGCGCCCACGCCGCGACGGCGGCCACAAAGAGCGGAAAGAAAAACACTATTCCCTTTCCCGGACTCACCAATAATCCGATAAAGCCGGTGAACAGCGCGGTGGAAAAGGTTTCGTTATAGCCGAATGATAAAGGATTGCCGAAACGGTAATAGTTGTAGACTCCCAAAAGAACGCAGCCTAAGAACGGCGCAATGCCGAATAGGACAGTATTGCGAACAAAAGCGCCCCTATGCCGAAAAAGAAGAAGGGCCAGAAAAACAGGCCCGAGAAAAACGGTTTCAAACCTGCTTAGAAAACCGAGCGTAAAGAAAGCGCCTGCTGCAAGGGACAGGCGCGATGTCCATTTCTCCGTGGGCGTCACGAGGCAGAACATCACGCCGACGAAAGCAAAACCGCTGAGGGGCTCGGCGAAGAAAGTGCGCGAATACGGCCATACCGGCGAGGCAAACGCCATCAGCAGCGCAGCCAATAAAGCGCCCGCGGGCGCCAGCCCGAACCTAACGAGCGCGAGAAAAAACAGGGCGATTTCCGCTCCCGAAACGGCGGAGTTAAAAAACGACGTTATGAATCCGCCGCTCATGCTGATTCCGCTGACTTTTTCAACTATCCGCGAAACTGCATACAGCGGGATCGCGAGCGCTGAACCGGCAGGCCCATACTTGCTGAATGTCTTTCCACCCCGTCCGGGAATGCTGCCGTTCGGCACGGTTATAGTGTGTTTGTCCACGATGTTTGCGGTGAGCATAAAGCGGCTGTTTTCGTCAATAACGGAAAATCTGCCCGATGCTGTGAACGCGAAAATGGCTGATGTCATCAGAAACAACCAGACAGCGGCGGTTTTTATCCGCCGTTCCGTGGAACTGACATTCATAGCTGTTGTTTCAGAATGTTTCATTTTGTTTGCGGCTTCATTTGGCATTAGACATGAACCGCAAATACTCCTTGTATGAACCCGGATTCGTCAAAAAACAGCGGATTCGACTTGAAGGCATCTCATTCTAATCTCGCTCGCGAGGAAAATCAAGAATCTGCGGTCCGCGCATATAATGCCAACGGATTAAACGCCGAAACTCGCTAGTCCGATAACCCAAAGCGCGCAACATACTGAACTCCGCGCCGAATTAAAAAAGGCGGCTATTAGACCGCCCTTTTCGTTTTTTTGGAGAGACCGGTTTTGCTTGATCGCAACGCCGGACGCAATGGCAAAAAGCCTCAGCAGGCGTTTTCCTTGAACTGGAATTCCTCGCCGTCTTCATTCAGGAACGAGAGGAGCGAGAATTCGCCTTCGCTCTCGACGTGTTTCTCGTCGATGATGCACTTCTTGATCGCCGGCTGAGACGGCAGCTCGAACATGAGATCGAGCATGAGCATCTCAAGAATCGAGCGAAGGCCGCGCGCGCCGGTTTTGCGTTTCTTGGCTCGCTTTGAGATCGAGCGGAGCGCATCCTGCGTAAAATTGAGTTCCACGTTGTCGAGCTGGAACAATTTTTTATATTGTTTGATGAGCGCATTTTTAGGCTCGACGAGAATCCGGACGAGCGAGTCTTCATCAAGCGGTTCAAGAGTCGCGATGACCGGCAGCCTGCCGATCAGTTCCGGGATCAGCCCGTAGTGGAGCAGGTCTTCCGGAAGAGTCATTCGGAGCGTTTCGCCGATGGCGCGTTCGTTTTTATCGACTTTTTCGGCGCGGAAGCCCATGATCTGGCGTCCGACGCGGTTGTTGATGATGTCGACCAATCCGTCGAAAGCGCCGCCGCATATAAAAAGGATGTTCGTCGTGTCGATCTGAATGAAGTCCTGATTCGGGTGCTTGCGCCCGCCCTGAGGCGGCACGTTAGCGACAGTGCCCTCGATAATCTTTAAGAGCGCCTGCTGCACGCCCTCGCCGGAGACATCCCGGGTTATCGAAGGATTCTCTGTCTTGCGCGCGATCTTGTCCACCTCGTCGAGATAGACGATTCCGCGGCTGGCTTTTTTGATGTCGTAATCGGCGGCCTGAATGAGCCGGAGCAGAATGTTTTCGACATCCTCGCCCACATAGCCGGCTTCCGTCAGCGAAGTGGCGTCCGCGATGGCGAACGGAACGTCGAGCATCTTCGCAAGAGTCTGCGCCAGCAGCGTTTTGCCGACGCCTGTCGGCCCGATCATCAGAATATTGCTTTTCTGAATGTCAACATCGCCGCCTTTGATCGCCTCGGCGGCGTTGATTCGCTTGTAGTGGTTGTATATGGCTACAGCGAGAATTTTTTTCGCATATTCCTGCCCGATGACATAATCGTTAAGGAATGTGAGAATTTCTTTCGGTTTGGGAAGCGCCTGAAAATCGAACTCTACCTCTGACGGCTTATAGAGTTCTTCCTCTATTATCTCGTTGCAGAGATCGATACATTCTTCGCAGATGTATACGCCGGGGCCGGCCACGAGTTTCTTGACCTGCTCCTGGCTTTTACCGCAGAATGAACAGCGCAGCTTTCCTTTGTCGTCGGTGAACTTGAACATTTCTCCTCCGTTGCGCTACTTATTCCCTCGATGGTTTCCTGTTATCCCCTGCGCTGGCGGGATTCGGGGCCGTCTCTCTCAAGCAATTTCGAGTGTGGCGCCGCTTCGATCCCCGTCCTTAATATTTAATGTCTATTATAAGACTTAAATTCATTTCCGGACTTTTCCGGAGAATTAAATAATTATCTCGTTCCGGGCTTCAGAATCTGGTCGATCAGCCCGTATGCCAAGGCGTCGTCCGGCGAAAGGAATCTGTCGCGTTCGGTGTCCGCGCGAACCTCGTCGGCCGTCTTGCCGGTGTGGAGCGCGATAATCTCATTGAGGCGAGCCTTGATTTTCAGAATTTCGTTGGCGTGAATTTCGATATCGGTCGCCTGCCCCTCGAAACCGGCGGAGACCTGATGGATGAGAATTCTGGAATTCGGGAGCGCGTAGCGCTTGCCTTTTGCGCCGGCGCAGAGCAGGAAGGCTCCCATGCTGGCGGCCTGTCCGATACATATTGTGGAAATGTCCGGCTTGAGGATCTGCATCGCGTCGTATATCGCAAGTCCTGCTGTCACCGACCCGCCCGGGGAGTTGATGTAAAGATCGATGTCTTTCGTGCTGTCCTCTTTTTCGAGGAACAGAAGCTGCGCGATAACAAGGTTCGCGATATCGTCATTGATCGGCGTGCCGATAAAAACAATGCGGTCTTTCAGAAGTCGTGAATAGATGTCATACGACCGCTCGCCGCGGTTGGTTTGTTCGACAACAATCGGTATCAGTGTCATTAAATACTGCCTCTCATTCCTCGGCCTTTGCTTCGGCCGCGCTTTCTTCTATATTAACATTATCCGTTTTAGTTTCCAGTTTTTGTTCAACGGCCTCTTCCGGGTCGTCGACAAACTTCACGCGGCTTCGCAGGAATCGCATGACTTTCGTCTCGCGAACCTGATCGCGGATCATCATGAGAAACATGCGGTTGCGGATCATTTTCTTCAGTTCTGTCGGCGTCATGTTGTAGCGGCGGGCGTAAAGCTGCAGAGCCATCTCGAGCTCGGCGCGCGCTATTTCCATTTTCTCGTTCGCGAAAATTCGGTTGAAAACAATGCGCTGTTTGACAGCCATCCGCGAGTCGTGGTATTCATCTTCCTGAATGTCATCGATGGTCTTGCCCTGATGCGCGGCCCAGTCCTCGAGCGAACTGCCCTGCTGTTCGAGCATTCCTCTCATCTGGTCCAGCCTCGTCTCAATCTCTTCCATGACCAGCTTGCGCGGCACTTCGAGATGCGTGCCGTCGAGCGTCTTCTTGATCATGTTCTGCTTGACTTCTTCCTCGTGCTGAGAATGCTTGTAAAGCGTGAGCCGCTTTTTGACATCCGCGCGGAACGCTTCGATGTCCGCGAAGTCGCCGGCTTTTTTCAGGAACTCCTCATTGATTTCGGGAATAAGACGGCGTTCGATTTTATTGCACTTAACCGATATCTCCGCTTTTTTGCCGGCGAGGTCCGGGTTCTGATAGTTTTCGGGATAGGGTACCGAGAATTGCTTTTCGTCGCCGGGCTTCAGGCCCGTGAGGTTCTTTTCGATGTCGGGCAGCAGTTCGCTGTCGCCGAGAGTGACGACGAGGTCTTTTTTCTCGTCTGCCGGGGCATCTTCGCCCTCCATGACGATTTTATAATCGAGAGTGACTCGATCGTTTTCCGCGCAGCCGCGATCTTCAACAAGCGGAACGAACTCGGCCGCGTTCTTTCTTAAGTGGTCGATCGCCTCGTCGATCTCGGTGTCCATAACGATAATATCGCGCTTCATGTCAACCGGGATCATCGAATAGTCGAACATCTCGTATTCCGGAAGAACTTGGAGCTTGACTTTAACGCTCATGGGCTCGCCGGCGACGAGCGTCGGAAACGGATCGAACTCCGGTTCGTCGATAGGAACGACAGTCGACTGCTCGATCGCGTTCTCGTAGACTTCCGGGAGCAGATCCTGAAGCGCCTGAGAGGCGATGCCTTCCTCGCCCACCATGTTCTTAATGACATCACGCGGGACTTTGCCGGGGCGGAAACCCTTGATGTTCTGGCCCGACGAGATCTGCTGGTAAACCTTATGCACGGCCTTGTCCACCATATCCGTGGGGACCGTGATAACGAGTTCCATGTTTTCGGCGTCAATGCGGTTCGTTGTTACTTCGATCATACTTTTTTCTCCGAATTCTTCACCGGAGACAATCTTAAACTGAACTCCGGCGCCTGATTTTTGATTTGAGAGAATGTCTGCCGTCTCTGAAATGCGGCCCTGAAAAGATGTGGGCGTGGTCCAAAACATCTAACGAGAACAACAGGCCCCAAAAAAAAGAGCGGGAGACGGGATTTGAACCCGCGACCCCTGCCTTGGCAAGGCAGTGCTCTACCGCTGAGCTACTCCCGCGTTTCTTTACAGCCATTTATCCGCCGAACCGGCGGCGCTTTCCCCATCCAGCCGCGCCGCGCCCTCTTGGGCGAGGAGAGACTTGAACTCTCACGGGGATACCCCACCAGATCCTAAGTCTGGCGCGTCTACCAGTTCCGCCACTCACCCTCGCTTGCCAAACTTTGGGTCGTACAGGAGTCGAACCTGTGACCTTGGGATTAAGAGTCCCCTGCTCTACCAGCTGAGCTAACGACCCCGGTCGCCGGTTGACTTATCCTGCCGACGCATCTTTGTATTATAACAACACGTCCCAAAAAAATCAGCCGGAAAAAAATATTTCTGCGGCCCGCTCTCGCGAGGCCCCGCCAGCCGCCGTTCCGACTGCGCTATTTTACTGTTTCGTTTCTTCCCTCACTAAATCTTTCAAAGCCTTGCTCGGCCTGAATGACGGCGTCCGCGTCGCCTCGATCTGTATCTTTTCCTGCGACTTCGGGTTGATTCCCAACCGCGACGCCCGCTTCTTTACCCGGAACTCCCCGAATCCGCCAACGTTTATATCTTCATCTTTTTTCAAGCAATCCTTTATGATGCCGAAGATACATTCCACCGCTGTGGCCGCGTCCTTCTTGGAGAGGTTCAACTGGGTAGCAACGATGTCAATCATTTGAACTTTGTTCATTTGTTACCCCCTGCCATTTTTGTTTTCCATCTCGATTTTCGCCACATTATACCTAAAAACAAATTTAGGAACAAGCATTCTGCAGCAAAAAAATCCTTTTGTCAAGCCGAAATAAAGTTTTTGGCGAACCGGCCCCTGTCGCGCGGCGCGTCCGCCGCCGCCTTTTCCCTCAATGTCTCGCTCCATTATCGGGCTCTTTTCCCTATATTTCCCGTTTCATTGTGATGCGACCGGACGTCCGCTATAATTTTTGGGCTCTATCGACCGCCGCCGATCGTTCCGCGCAGTCTCCGTAACCGGCGCAATATCGTAACCGAACAATTCTAAAAAATCGGGGCGGGCTTTTCAGCGGTTTGTATTTAAAATAGTTAATAGGAGCGGTTGTATCAATAAATGAGCGATCAGATAGTCAAACTAATTCGCAACTTTTCGATCATCGCGCACATCGATCACGGCAAGTCCACGCTCGCCGACCGGATTCTCGAAGTCACCGGCACAATCGAAGCGCGTGATTACAGACCTCAGTTTCTGGACAAGCTGGACGTTGAGCGGGAGCGCGGCGTGACCGTCAAGCTTCAGGCGGTCCGCATAAACTTCAACTCAGACGACGGCAACCAGTATGTTTTGAATCTGATAGACACTCCCGGCCACGTGGATTTCTCATACGAAGTCTCGCGCAGCCTCGCTGCCTGTGAGGGCGTTGTTCTCGTCGTGGACGCCGCGCAGGGCATTGAAGCGCAGACCATGGCTCACTTCTATCTCGCGAAAGAACACGGCCTAGTCATAATACCGATCATCAACAAAATCGATCTGCCCACGGCGGACATTGACCGCGTGCGCGAGGAGATCGAATTGATTCTGGACCTTAAAGGCGAAGACATAATCGAAGTCAGCGCAAAAGAAGGAATCGGCGTCCACGAACTTCTGGAAGCGATCGTGACGCGCATCCCGGCGCCGACCGCCGAACCAGGCCCGACTCGCGCCATGATCTTTGATTCGCACTACGACACCTACCGCGGCGCAATCGCATACACGCGAGTTTTCTCTGGTGAGATATCTAAAGGCAGCCGCATCCAGCTCATGGAGACCGGCCGCGACTACGACGCCACCGAAGTCGGCGTTTTCAATCCGAACATGCAGCAGGTCGAACGCCTCGGACCCGGCGAGGTCGGTTACGTCATCGCCGCGATCAAGAACATTCAGGAGTTGCAGGTCGGAGACACGATCACGCTCAAGGACAACCCGGCCGCGGAACCGCTCCCCGGCTACCGCCGCATCCAGTCCATGGTTTACTGCGGATTCTTCGCCGCCGAGTCGGAGAACTACGAGGATTTGCGGGACGCGCTCGAAAAGCTGGCGCTCAACGACGCCGCTCTTGTTTACGAACCGGAGTCGTCGACCGTGCTCGGCTTCGGTTTCCGCTGCGGATTCCTCGGCCTGTTCCACATGGAGATCATTCAGGAACGGCTGGAGCGCGAGTACGGAATCAGCCTCGTCGCCACCGCGCCTACCGTAGTTTACCGCCTCACTCTCGAATCAGGCAAAGTCCTCGAAATCAAAAATCCGAGCGAGTACCCGGACCGTATCCGCATCCCGAAGGTTGAGGAGCCGTACATGCGGGCGAAGATTCTCGCGCCCGAGGAATACGTCGGCCCGATCATGGAACTCACCAAAGACAAGCGCGGCGACTTCGTCTCGCTCGACTACATAAGCGAGAAGCGCGTCCGGATAGTCTATCTGTTGCCGCTCAGCGAAGTCATTTTCGATTTCTTCGATAAATTGAAATCGTGCTCGCGCGGCTATGCGTCGCTCGACTACGAGTTCGACGATTACCGCGAGTCGAACCTTATCCGGCTGGACATCCTCGTCGGCGAAAAACAGGTGGATTCGCTCAGTATGATCGTTCACCGCGACTCGGCTATGTACCGCGGCCGCAAGATCGTCGAGCGGCTGAAAAAGCTTATTCCGCGCCACATGTTCGAGGTTCCGCTGCAGGCGGCGATCGGCGGAAAGATCATCGCCCGCGAGACTATCGCGGCCGTGCGCAAAAACGTCACCGCGAAATGTTACGGCGGCGACATCACCCGCAAACGCAAACTTCTTGAGAAACAAAAAGAAGGCAAAAAGCGGATGAAAAGCATCGGCAGCGTCGAAATCCCCCAGGAAGCGTTCCTCTCCGTTTTACAGGTCGAAAAAGAGAAGTAATTCCTCTTAGGCTAACGCAAAACACGCGCTGATGGGCGCATGCTTATTGCGTTGTTATCGTTGGCGAAATATTTAATTACTTCTTGGCGCGGGCGCCGGAAGCCAGACTCTTTTTCTTTGTCGCCGTTTTCTTTTTCGCGGCTTTTTTAACAACCGTCTTCCTGGCGGCGGTTTTCTTCTTAGCCGTTTTCTTGGCGACAGTTCCCCATCGCTTGGCTACGAACTTTTCGACTTCTTCCGGCTCGGAAAATCTGATCTTCGCGTAGCCGCCGTCGTGCTTTCGCTCGCAGTCGTTCGGATCGTAGGCGCGGCAAATATCCGGCCTGTTCTCATAAATCGCGCAGAGATTTTTCTTGAGATGTTTGCAGGGCGTCATGAATTCGAGCAGCCAGTCGTCTTCCTGATCCTTGGAGACGAACACATTCTCATGGGAAACGAACCAGCGTATGTTTTCGAATTCAAACTTCGAGCGCGGCGTATCTATTACGAGCGCGACATACCTGCAGCATTTCGCTTCGCATTCGTGCGGGGTACATTCAAGTTTCTTCCTTGCCATCTAATACACCTTCATTCATTTTTCAGACAGACTATTATAGTACGGTTCGCGCGGGAATCAAGAAACAAACCGGATTCGGCCTGAATACGGGATGAGAATATCAAGAAATATTTCAGCTTTTCTCTTTACGCCTTCGAGCCTTGGATTAGCACGTTTTTGTCGAGCGGCAGATAAAGGGTCGCGGCCTTCTTTAGATCTTCGGCGGTGTTGTTCGGGAACGAAATCACCTCGGCAATAACGCCGCGCGCCTTGATCATGTGCACCAAGTCGCAGAAATCGCCGTCTCCGGAGACGAGCACGATCACGTCGAGCCGGTCCGCCATCGCGACCGAGTCGATAGCGATCCCCATGTCCCAGTCGCCTTTCGCCGTTCCGTCCGGACGCACCCGCAGGTCCTTCGACTTAATTTCGTAGCCGATCCCGGTAAGGATGCTCAGAAAATTCTTCTGGTCGATTTCGGGCGTCTGCACAACATATGCGATCGCGCGGATCAGTTGCCGTTCGTTCAAACATATATTTAAAAGTTTCGCGAAATCAACTTTTGCGTGATGCTGATATTTTGCCGAATAAAAAACATTCTGCACATCGACGAATACTCCGACGCGCTGAGCTTTGAGAACCATTTTGTTGTTGCCTCCGTATTTTTTTCATCGAATTTGTTTGTTCAAATTTTCCGTGTTTCACGTACGATTAAAAACTAAGCTTTTCATTAAGTAAGCGGCTGCTATTTGCTAATCGCCGGATTTAATTTCCTGCCTTGCCTGATAAGCGTGTGAAATTGTGTCGCTGTCGAGATAATCCAGATCGGCGCCGCGCGGCAGACCGCGGGCCGGCCGCGTGATCCGCACTCCGTACGTTTTCAAATTCTCCATTATGTACGACGCCGTGGTCTCGCCCTCGAGCGACGGATTGGTCGCTATCAATAATTCCTTTATTCCTCCTTTCTGAACTCGATTGAACAACTCCTGAAGCCGGATTCTGTCCGGGCCGAGCCCTTTTGTCGGGTGGATAGTTCCGCCGAGAACGTGATAGACTCCCGGGTGGCTCTTCGCGCGCTCGAATGCGATAACGTCCTCTGAAGCTTCGACAACACAGATGAACGACGAATCCCGATCCGTGTTCGCGCAAATCACGCACGGATCCTGTTCTGTGTGATTGAAGCAAACCGAGCACGGATGGATGTCTTTCTTCACGCGGACAATCGAGCGGGCGATGTCGCGCGCGCGCTCGTAATCCATTCGGATGATGGACTCCGCCATCCGCTGGGCGGAGCGAGGCCCGACGCCCGGCAGATGCTGCAGGGCGGTTATCAGTTGGTCTAAGGATTGGGGTCTGCTCATGGTCGCCGGTCTTCTCCGGCAGTTCTCGTCAAAACGGCATCTGCAGGCCGGGAATCTGCGGCAGTCCTTTTGTGATCTCTCCCATTCGCTCCGCGGAAAACAATTCCGCCTTGCCCATCGCATCACGCACCGCGAACAGCACGAGGTCCTCCAGCATCTCCGCATCAGCCGGATCAATCACTGCCGGATCGATCTTAATCTCAATCACGTTGTGCTTCCCGTTTACCTTGCACGTCACTTTTCCGCTGGGATCGCTGCCGGAAATTTCGGCTTCCTCAAGCTCCTTCTGAACGCGCGCCATGTCGTCCTGCATCTTCTTCAACAAGCTTCCCATCTGATTCATATTAAAAGACATCTTTAATTAAGCCCCTTTCATTTGATCTCGCGGCTGCCCGGAAATTCCTGCGTCAGCACGTCGAACAGCGACAAATTCTGCGCCGGCCGCTCCGTCTGTTCCGGTGCCTGAGCTGCGGCACGGGCGGCAGGCGATTCCATAGCGGCCGCTGGCTGCGCCGTCGCTTCGCCGCCAGCCCTGATCTTTATCCTTATGTCCTGCCCTAACGCTTTTTTCAGCGAGTCCTCGAGCAGCCCGACATATTTGCCTTCCGTCATTTTTTCCATGTGGAATCTGTGACCTTCATCGAACTCAACCATCAGAAGCCCGTTGTCAAAGTGAGCCGGCACGCCCGGCGCGGCAAGAAAATAAACGGGCAGATTTTCGCTCTTAATATCATTCAGAACCGCAGGCCACGCATCGCGAACAGACTGCAGCGACGCGTCTTCAACCGGCGCAAGATTCGGCGAATCGTATTCGGGCCTTTCCTTTGCCGCGAAACTCGGAGGCGCGGCGGGCGCAGGCTTTATCGCCGGCGGTTCATAATGCGCCGGTTCCGGAGATTCCTCAACCGGCTCATCGTACAGCTCCATCGGAACGTCATCGTCCGGCGGCTCCTCTTCCGTTGCTACGGGCGGAACGGGTCCGACAGGCGGCGCTGGCTTCGGGCGTTCCGCGTGTTGCGGTTCGCCAACCTGCGCGGGCGGTTGCGACTCGGCCTTTCGCGGCGCGGCGCGCTCCGGAGAAACGAATGCGGCCGGCGTTTCTTCCGACGCCAACATCGGGCCGGCTATCTTATCCACCAGATGTATCAGCAGAACTTCGAGAACTATCCGCGGATAGGTTTCCCAACGGATGCGGTCCTCTACGCGTGAAATCTCATCCAGCATCGCGACGAGCGCCTCGCGTTTAATCGAGCCGGCCTGCCGCTTAAGCGGCGCCAGCTCGGCATCTGCGTATATTTCCGACGCCGGGCGGATTCCCTGCTTTACGAGATAGAGGTCCCGGAAATATTCCATAAGGAAGCGCACGAACAGATTGAAGCTCTTGCCGGCGCTGAAGAATTCGTTGAACAGTTCGAACGAGAGTTCGATATCGCCCGAGAAAACCGCGTCCATCAGCTTAGCGATCTCATGCCGCTCGGGCAGTCCGAACACTTGATTCACGTCGGCATCCGTGATGTTGCCCTGACTGAAAGAAACGAGTTGGTCGAGAATGCTGATCGCGTCGCGCAATGAGCCGTCGGCGGTTTTAACGACAGTCGCAAGCGCTGCGTCTTCAATGGTGAAATTTTCTTTTTGAGAGATCGAGCGTATGTGGTTTCCGATTTCGAGATCGGAGAGCCGGCGAAAGTCAAACCGCTGGCAGCGCGACAGAATGGTGGGCAGCATCTTCTGCGGCTCGGTTGTCGCTAAAACGAAAATAACATGCTTCGGCGGTTCTTCGAGGGTCTTGAGAAGCGCGTTCGAGGCTTCGCGCGTTAGCATGTGGACTTCGTCGATGATGTAAACCTTATAGCGGGCCTGCACCGGAGGAACGCGCACCTTTTCGCGCAGGTCGCGGATATCGTCGATCCCGCGGTTGGACGCGGCGTCGATCTCGATGACGTCGAACAGAGAGTCCTTGGCGATCGCATTGCAGTTGTCGCAAGCGTTGCAGGGCTCCGGGGCCGGCCCCTTGTCGCAATTAAGCGCTTTCGCGAGAATGCGCGCTGTGCTCGTCTTGCCGGTTCCGCGCGGGCCGCTGAACAGATAGGCATGCGTGATCCGGTTGCGCTCGATCGCATGCTGGAGAGTCGTCGTGATATGTGACTGGCCGACAATCTCGCTGAAAGTTGACGATCTGTATTTTCTATAAAGAGATATATAGGCCATCGTGAATTTAAACTTTCCGCGGCGGAGCAGGCCCGCTCCGCGGAGAGGAGAAATGGACCGTGCACCGGAGTCCGACCGCTTTCCACCTGCGCTAACCTCTGCAGTTAGCTCAGATCAGGCTTGTCCGCGGCACAAGAACGTATCTGCTTACCGCTGCTACCTTCCGGTCCTGACGGGGTTCACAGGCGTTCTTTGCGCGGGGTCCGATCCTCAACACCACTTACAAAGGGCAGACCAACCAGAAAATGGCCTCGCTCCGGAATTCAGCCCCGCTATAGCGGATTGCGGGCTACAAGGTACCGCTAACACCCCGCCTAGCACGGCCCATTCCTCATCTCCGCGGCGCCGCCGCGCTCCTGTTTCTCCGCGCGGCCCGCTCCGCTCACTCACACCGCCAAATTACTCTTTTTCAATTTGACGGGCTCACTATTATATTATACCATCTTAAGACTTTCAACCGGAGAGAAATTAACTTATTATATCCTCTATGAAAATCGCAGTCATGGACATCGGCACAAACAACACGAGGATGGCCGTTTTCGATATTCACGCCGCCGGAAAGCCTTCAATTTCAGTCGAACGCGACACCATCACGCGGCTCGGCGAAAATCTCCGGAAAACCGGCGTCCTTTCCGACGCCGCCATGGCGCGCACCCTCGCCGCGCTCACTGCTTATAAAAATGAATGCGACTCCGTGGGCGTCGATAAGTTCGCCGTCGCCGGAACGGCTGCAATGCGCGCCGCTTCAAATTCCGGCTCATTCATTAATAAGGTAAATGATATCGGCCTGCCGCTCGAAATCATTCCCGGCGAACTCGAAGCCGGGCTTTCGTTCCGTGGAGTCATTTTCGGTATGGACGCGCCGCCCGAGCGCCTGCTCGTCATCGACGTCGGCGGCGGCAGCACAGAGTTCGCTTACGGCGAGTGCGGCCGCCTGACATGGGCGGAAAGCCTGCCGGTCGGCGCCGTCGTGGCGACCGAGAAATATTTTCGGAACGATCCGCCGGCGCCGGACGAGATCGCGGCTCTGAACGATTACATCGACTCCTTGATCAAGGAGCGCATTCTGCCGCATGGGCCCGCCGGGTTCGCGCTCGCCGGCGTCGCCGGAACCGTCTCCACTCTCGCCATGATTGACCTCGACCTGCAATATTTCGATCCGAAAAAAGTTCACGGCCATATACTCACGCCAGAAAAGCTTGCTACGATAACAAAGCGGCTGCTCGAAATGAACGGCGCGGAACGGGCGGCGATTCCGGGCATGGAGCCGCAACGAGCAGACATCATCCACGCTGGCGCGGCGATATTGAACCGCGCCGCGGCCGCGCTCGGCAGCGGTCCGATGCTCACCTCCCTCTGCGATCTCCGCCATGGCCTTCTCGAACGCGCGCTCGGCGAGTCGCAGCCTTGAAGCTTTCGTTTCTTTTTCGACGCTATTTTTTTATCAGTAGAAATTAATTAGAATAAATCCGAATCTGCCATTAAGATTCGGACGCAATTAGCCAGAGTGGAAAAACAACTTGAAGGGAATCGAACGAATGACAGACGAGCGCCCATCCTGGAACGAATATTTCATGAAGATCACACACGACGTCGCCGAGCGCTCGACATGCATCCGCCGGCGGGTCGGCGCAATCATCGTAATCAATAAAAGGATCCTCGCGACAGGCTACAACGGAGTCCCTTCCGGCATCGCCCATTGCGCCGAGCGCGGCTGCCTGCGCAACGAGCTCGGCATCCCTTCCGGCGAGCGGCAGGAAATCTGCCGCGGCCTCCACGCCGAACAAAACGCCATCATTCAAGCGTCACAGTACGGATTTTCCATTTCTCATTCAGTGATCTATTCCACTACTCAACCATGCATCACCTGCGCAAAAATGATCATCAACGCCGGTATCAGCCGCGTGGTTTACGAGGGCGACTACCCGGACAAGCTTTCGCTGGAGATGCTGGACGAGGCGGGAATCACACTGGAACGTTTCATACGGAGCGCTGATTAATGAAATTGCCGGCCGCTCTTCGGCGAGCGTCGGTTATCGCCTACTGCGCCATCATTTTCTATCTTTCTTCCAGAAGCAAATTTCCTGAGGTCGAGACCTGGTATCCGGGTTTTATGCCGGACCCGGCTCCGATCGCTCATTTCTTCCTTTACGCCGTTTTATGCCTGATCGCATGGAATGATTTCCGCTCCGAGCCGGCGGCATGGCTGAACCGGCGCGCGCCCCTTTTCGCGGTCATTTTCTGCGCTCTCTACGGCCTGTCAGACGAGTATCATCAGTCATTCGTGCCGAACAGACATTGCACGCTTGTCGACTTCATGATAGATGTCGCCGGAGCCGCGGCAGCCATGTTTTTTATATCCCTGATTCGAAAAAGGAAAAGCGGCGGCAAAATTGCGAAAGAGTAATTGCCTCATAATAATTCCCAATATTTCCCGCGCCTCTTTGTCTCATTGATTAAACCATAAATCTTTTCCAAACTGCCGGACGCCAATATCATTTCTCATAAATCCAAGTATCAATTGAATATGGCCGTAATCTTTCAGGCATCAGCCCCGGTTGCAGGCCGGCCGTCGGGACGACAATAATTTCCTCGGCTGTGACTTTGAACGCGTATGTTTCCGAAAGTTCCTTATTGACGAAATATTTCAATTCGTAGAATCCGTCATTTTTTAGAACATCGTCCGCCCGCAGCCATTTTGTCAAATGATTTTCATCCTCGGAAAACAACATCATGGATATGCTTGTCGCGGAACACGAATCGTAAAACAAGCCCTCATTGTGCGCCCTTGCGAGGAACACGCCATCTTTATACAACTGCGCCTGAGCGTCATATCCGCTGTCGTTGCATTCGCCGTTTCCGCCCAACATTATCACCGCGCGTATGCCCGGCTCCGAAGAAAACTGCATCAGCGCCATTTTCTTCCAGTCGCCGTTTATGAACACTCCTTTCATTCCGTTTTTCACAAGCGTTTTCGCGGTGTATCCAAGCGAATATACTTCTTTGCCGTTAAATAAGAATTTCAGCGTGTAAGCCCCGTCTCTCATTTCGAGCGGTTTCGGAATCACTTTTTCGATCGATGTGTCAATATAACAGGCGGGCCCGTTATCAGAGTATTCTATCTTAATGCATGGATAGGCCTGCTCAAAAACTTTTTCGCCTTTCCCGTTTTCGATGGCAGCGACTATCTTGCCACCTTCGACTCCATAGAATGTGCCGTTGAAATCACCGAGAAATTTCGCGTTTTCATAATTATAAGCAAGCGTGCTGATTATCACCTGCAGGTCAACCGACGCTTGGCTCTTCGCGATATTCGCCGTCGCAAACATCGCGACTAAAACCATCGCCATTCCCAAAAGAATCTTTTTCATCGCTGTTTCCTCCGTTATTTCTGAAACGCCTCGAAATCCTGTTACGACCGTCCGATAACTCTTACTTGTTCAATCATGCAGCGATTGCTTTTTTAATTATATCAAATTATTCAATATTAAGAATAATCCGGGTTGTATTTGCCCGGCGAATAAAAACGAGACAGCCTAGAAAATCAGAAAATGCCGGACCCCTTGATAAAACCGGAGGAAAGGCTTATATTATATCGCTTGTGTATGTGCGTAATGAGTGAAAATTTAATTTGTCAGGAGCAGGATCATGCCGAACATTAAGTCAGCGGAGAAGCGGCTGAGACAGAGTCTGAAACGCCGTGACCGCAACAGAACGACCAAAGCAGCAATGAGAACAGAGATCAAAAAAGCCGATAAGGGCATTGCCGCCGGCGACCCGGCAGTGGCAGTGGAAGCTGTGAAGGCTGCTTGCAAAGCGCTCGACACGACCGCCCAAAAAGGCGTCATCCACAAAAACACAGCAAGCCGCAAGAAATCCCGGCTGATGAAAAAGTTGAACACGATCTCTAAAGCAAAATAAGGATTTTGCTTTGTCCCAGCCGGCGAATGCGGCCCCTTAAACGGGGAACGCTGCTTCGCCTCGAACAAAAATGCTAATTACGAAAAAGCCCGCTTTCGCGGGCTTTTTTATTTTCTGTAATCTCTCGCTGTTCCAAGCATCGCCTGAACTTAAGTCAACCACAACGAAAAAGGCCCGCTCTCGCGGGCCTTTTTAATGCTTTTCTTATAATTCTTTTCAGTGAAGCGCTTCCACTACGTATGCCTTGGCTTTCTCGAATGTCACTTTCTTTGCGCTGGATATCTCGCCGACAAGAAGCTGCATTGCGTTGTCCAGCATTTTCTTCTCGCCCATCGAAAGTCCTTTTTTCCTATCCTTTAAATAAAGGTTGCGGAGCACTTCCGCTACCTCGTGCACGTCTCCGGTCTTGATCTTCTCCAGATTGTGCTTGTACCGCCGGTTCCAATTCGCCGGCATTTCAGAGGTTTTCTTACTCTTCAGGTCCATAAGGACTTCGTCTATCACCTCTGTTTTGATGATCCGGCGGACACCTATCTCGTCAGCGCTCTCTACCGGAACCATAATTTTCATGTTCTTCATGGATAAACTTACCATGTAATACTTGTGATCTCTTCCAAGTACCTGTTGATCGGTTATCGCTTCAATTAAACCGACTCCGTGAAGGGGATGCAAAATCTTGTCACCGATTCGGAACATGAAACCCTCCTATTTTATTGTGTATCGGATTAGTGGTACTAAGCAATTCATGAACCGAATCATACCACAAACCGGGGCTAAAGTCAAATTTTAAGCTGATCTTTCTCCGGCATGGCTATCTCGCAGGAGCTTCCCTCGATCAAAACCACATCTCCGTCGTAGCGGACTTTGAAGGTTTCTCCCTCTTTATACCGGCATAATAGCAGCTTTTCCGACAACGGGTCCTCTATAAACCGCTGTACCAGCCGCCGTACAGGACGCGCTCCGTTTGTCGGGTCGTACCCTTCCTGCACTATCCGCTCAATCGCCGTTTCGTCGACTTCCAGATGCAAACCCTTCGCTTCCACCCGTTCTCTGACCCGATTTATGAACAGTTGGACGATATGCCGGATGTCTTCTTTCGTGAGCGACCTGAAGATTATAAACTCATCCACCCTGTTCAAAAACTCAGGCCGGAAAGCCTTTTTCAGTTCCCTCATTATTTTTTCTTCCATGGACTCGTGCTCTTTTTGAAGCACTTCGGGCTTTAAAAGGTCCGGCAGTGCCTGTCTGAACCCGACCGGGTTCAGATTCGTGATGAGTTCCGCGCCGACATTCGTCGTCATTATGACTATCGCGTTTTTGAAGCTGACCTTCCGACCGTGCGAGTCAGTCAGCATGCCGTCTTCCATGATTTGCAACAGAATGTTGAAAACCTCCGGGTGCGCCTTCTCGATTTCATCGAGAAGAACGACCGAATATGGTTTTCTGCGCACAGCGTCGCTAAGCTGTCCGCCTTCTTCGTAGCCGACGTAGCCGGGAGGCGCTCCGACAAGCCGGGATACTGTCGCTTTTTCCATATACTCAGACATATCTATCCTTATAATGGCCTTTTCATCGCCGAACAGGAATTCAGCAAGCGCCTTGGCGAGCTCGGTTTTGCCGACGCCGGTCGGGCCGGCGAAGAAGAAGCAACCCATCGGCCGCGAGGCCTCTTTCAGCCCGACGCGCGCGCGCCGGATCGCCTTCGACACCGTGCTCACCGCCGCGTCCTGCCCGACTATCCGCTTGCGTATGTCGTCTTCTATGCCGAGCAGCTTGATTGTTTCTTCCTCTTTAAGCTTGGAAACCGGTATCGAAGTCCACATGTAAACGATTTCCGAGATTTCCTCGTCGGTGACCGTCAGACCTCCGTAAACCGAGGAGCTGCGCCATTTATCCGATTCCGCTCTGAGCTGGTCCTCAAGTTCCTTTTCCTTGTCGCGGAGCGACGCAGCCGCTTCGAACTGCTGGCCGACAACCGCTGCGTTTTTTTCCTTCCGAATATTTTCGAGATTGTCTTCGAGACTCTTGAGGTCCGGCGGCGAAGTGCTGTTTTTGATCCTGACGCGCGCGGCGGCCTCGTCAATCAGGTCGATCGCTTTGTCCGGCAGGAAACGGTCCTGAATGAAGCGGTTCGAGAGCTGAACAGCGGCAAAGAGGGCCTCGTCGGTGATAGTTACCCGGTGATGGGCCTCATAGCGGTCGCGCAGGCCTTTGAGAATGCTAAGAGTTTCTTCAACGGTCGGCTCCTCAACGAAAACAGGCTGGAACCGGCGTTCGAGCGCAGCGCTTTTTTCTATATGCTTTTTGAATTCGTCATAGGTTGTCGCGCCGATGCACTGAAGTTCGCCGCGCGCCAAAGCGGGCTTGAGAATATTCGAGGCGTCGATCGCGCCCTCCGCCGCCCCGGCTCCGATTATCGTGTGAAGCTCGTCTATGAAAAGAATAATGTCGCCCTTCGACTGGTAAATCTCGTTGACGACGCGCTTCAGGCGTTCCTCGAACTCGCCGCGATACTTCGTTCCGGCTACCAAACCGGCCAAGTCGAGTGAGATAACCCGCTTGTCGTAAAGGATGCCGGGCACTTCGCGCTTAATTATAAGCTGGGCCAGTCCTTCAACGATCGCCGTCTTGCCGACGCCGGGGTCGCCAATCAGCACAGGGTTGTTTTTCGTGCGCTTGCTGAGAATCTGGACCACCCGCTCGATCTCTATGTCGCGGCCTACAACCGGGTCCAGCTTCCCCTCGCGGGCAAGCTCGGTCAGGTCGCGGCTGAACTCGTCGAGAAACGCCGTCGCTGACGCTCGTTTTTTCTTTAGCGACGCCGGGCCGCCGCCAGCCGCCGGCGACGACTCGCCCTCCAGAAGGCTGATTACGTACTGGCGCGCCTTGTCTATCACAATTCCCTTGTCGCGCAGCATCCGGGCCGCTATCCCCTCGCCTTCCCGAATCAGGCCGAGCAGCACATGTTCCGTTCCGATGTGCGCATGGCCGAGACCGCGAGCCTCCTCGAACGACAGTTCCAAAACCCGCTTCGAACTCGGCGTGAACGCTATCTCACGCGACTTACCGCGCCTCTCATGCACAAACAGGTCCGTCAGGCCTGCGATCAACTGGTCAACATCAACGCCCATTCCCATCAGAACCTTGACCGCAAAGCTTTCCCGGTCCTGCAAAAGCGCATAAAGAACATGTTCTGTGTCAACGTAACTATGGTTAAGTTCTTCAGCCTTCCCCTGCGCGAGAATGATAACCCGCCTCGCGTGTTCGGTGAATTTATCCCACATGTTTTTGCCTCGCGTTAGTTGCAGATTTACATGCCGTTTAAGTCAGCAGGGATATTATAGTCTCCGATGCTCTGTTTTTCCACTTTATCAATTCAGTATAACTCCGCATGCCGTGAGCCGGCAAAATTGCTATTATGAGGTTCTGAATTATTAGCTTAAAAAATTAATTGCCTATCTCGTATTTCTTTTTCAGCGATTTCAACTTTTTTTCATGCGCTAATATAAAACTATTGAAAATATTGTAGGCACAAATGTCCCCAAGAACATTGGATGTAAATATATTTGTTATGTTTCTCACACAAGTCTTCGATTGTTGCGATATAATGATATATAAGAAAGTTATTAATTCCGAGCGACAATACGGATGTTGCGGCTAATAGCCTTATCAAGGCGTCGCTAATTTCACTGATAGTTCCAAAATTTGCAAATTCCAAATAGTAGCCGATAAACGAAAGTACAGATATAGAAGTTACAATTTTGAGCAAACGATAGCTCTTATTAAAATTGCGAATTATTTCATCTTTCGATGCAAATATTTTATTGGCAGTTAACGAAATCACTTCCGGGATATTGCCACATTTTATGCATGTTTCATCGCCTTTAGTTATCTCGTTTCCGCATTTTGGACATTTCATATTCTCATCATACCACAAATCACGATCAACAACCTGTCTTTTTTATTCTGCAAAAATGAAGCCGCTGTCATTGCCGTCAACAAGTTGACGGTTTCCAAAGCATGTCGTGCTAGCGCATTCATAGCGCTCCGCGCTGAAGGGTATATTTCAGAAAAATTTTTATTTGAGATTCCTCGCTTCGTTCGGAATGACAAACAGGGAGAGAGAATGATCAAAAGAGAACTCCTAATCCGGGTTTGCGTAAATCCGGTTTGCTTGACTCCGCCAACGCCCTCTGATAGAATTTTTTGCCTATGAAAAAAACGACTTTTCAAGAGATGATTTTCAATCTGGCCAAGTATTGGTCTGACTATGGCTGCGTTATAGCGCAACCCTACGACATTGAGATGGGCGCCGGGACAATGCACCCTTTCACGTTCCTAAGGTCGCTTGGCGACACGCCGTGGAAGGTGGCATACGTGCAGCCATCGCGCCGGCCCGCAGACGGCCGTTACGGCGAAAACCCGTTGCGTTTGCAGCATTATTTCCAATATCAGGTTATTCTGAAACCGTCCCCGGACGACGTTCAGGAACTCTACCTCAAGAGCCTCGAAGCGATCGGGATCAACCTGAAAGAGCACGACATCCGTTTTGTTGAGGATGACTGGGAGTCGCCGACGCTCGGCGCGTGGGGGCTCGGCTGGGAAGTCTGGCTCGACGGCAACGAGATCACTCAGTTCACCTACTTCCAGCAGGTCGGCGGGATCGATCTGACTACCGTCTGCGCTGAGATCACTTACGGCATCGAGCGCATCTGCATGTACCTTCAGGGCGTGAACAACGTTTACGACCTCGAATGGACCAACGGTTTGAAATACGGCCAGATTTACCTCGAAAACGAAAAACAGTATTCGCATTATAATTTCACGCACGCGAACGTGGACGCACTGTTCAAGCAGTTCGATATGTGCGAGGATGAAGCGCGCCGGCTGGCTGAACAAAAGCTCGTTCTGCCCGCATACGATCAGGTGTTGAAATGCTCGCACCTGTTCAACCTGCTGGACGCTCGGAATGCGATAAGCGTCAGCGAGCGGCAGAACATAATCGGGCGCGTAAGGGAAATCGCTGGCCGTTGCGCGCGACTTTACTTAGCCTCGATCGAAGGCGTGAAGGAAGAATCGGCCTGACGCGCGCCGCCCGCGACTGCGCGGCAAATCTAAGATTCGGCGCATCCGCCTTTTGAATTCCCGGCGTATTCCGAATCGAACTGAATGGAGACAATATGAAAGCTCTGATAACAGGAATAACAGGATTCGCCGGCAGCCACCTCGCGGAGCTTCTGCTCTCTCGCAATGTCGAAGTGTTCGGTACCGTGCGGCCCCGCAGCCCCATGATGAATCTCACGCCCGAAGTCCTCAAAAATATCAAACTCATCGAATGCGAACTGCGCGACAACGTAGCCGTGCGCTCGACTATCGCCGAATCGCGGCCGGACAACATTTTCCATCTCGCCGCGCAAAGCTTCGTTCCTACTTCGTGGCTTTCGCCCGCCGACACTCTTGAAACCAACATCATAGGCCAGCTCAATATCTTCGAAGCGGTCAAAGACCTGAAACTTTTCGACACCGGAATCCAACTCGCCTGCTCCAGCGAAGAGTACGGCCTCGTCTATGAAGACGAATTGCCTATAAGAGAAACCAACCCTCTTCGCCCGCTCAGCCCGTACGCCGTCAGCAAGGTGACTCAGGACATGATGGGCTACCAGTATTTCAAAAGCTACGGACTTAAGGTCTTCCGCACCCGCGCGTTCAACCACACCGGCCCGCGCCGCGGCGAGATTTTCGTCACTTCGTCGTTCGCCAAGCAGATCGCTATGATCGAAAAAGGCGATCAGGAGCCGGTGATTAAAGTCGGCAACCTCGACGCTCGCCGCGATTTCACAGATGTGCGCGACACCGTTCGCGCTTATGCAGACATCGTCAACGGCGCGGAACCAGGCGAAGTTTATAACATCGCCACAAACACTACGGTCGCCATAAAAGACCTGCTCGACATGCTTGTCGGAATGTCTGACAAAAAGGTCGAAGTCAAGGTCGACCCGGCGCGCCTCAGACCTTCCGACGTGCCCGTCCTGCTCGGCGATTACTCGAAACTCAACAAAAAAATCGGCTGGGCCCCAAGCATTCCTTTCGAGAAAACGATCAAAGACCTGCTCGATTACTGGAGAGAAAAAGCTTGACCCCGAAAAGCGACAGAATAACGCCGGCAATCGAAATATACGACACCACGCTGCGCGACGGCGCGCAGACGGAGGGCGTCTCCTTTTCGCTCGAAGACAAGTTCCGGATCACCGCTCGGCTCGACGAAATCGGCGTCCATTTCATAGAGGGCGGTTTCCCGAAATCGAACCGCAAGGACAAAGAATATTTCGAGCGCGTCCGCGGCATGAATCTGAAAAACGCCAAGATCGCGGCGTTCGGAAGCACGCGCAGAAAGGACACGACCTGCGCGCGCGACGAGGCGCTTCAAAGCCTCCTGAAAGCCGAACCGGACGCCATCGCGATCGTAGGCAAAAGCTGGGACCTGCACGCCGAAAAGGTGCTGAAAGTTTCCCGGGAAGAGAACCTTAAAATCATCGCGGATACGATCCGCTATCTTAAAAAGCGCGGCGTGTTCGTGGTCTTCGACGCCGAGCATTTCTACGATGGCTACGCGGAGAACCGCGAGTACGCGATGCAGACAATAATCGTGGCGGCGCAGGAAGGCGCGGACCGGATCGCGCTTTGCGACACTAACGGCGGCTGCATGGTCCAACTCGTGCGCGACGCGACAGCGGAAGCGGTTGCCGCGACCGGCGCGCGGATAGGCATCCACGCGCACAATGACTCAGAACTCGCGGTAGCGAACACGCTCGCCGCTATCGAAGCAGGCGCGACACACGTGCAGGGCACGATCAACGGACTCGGCGAGCGTTGCGGAAACGCAAACCTTTGCTCGGTGATCCCGAACATCGTTTTAAAAATGAAGCGTCCCTGCCTGCCTCCCGGCAACCTCGCCGGACTGACCGGCCTCGCGAGCTTCGTCAGCGAATTAGCCAACCAGCCGCTCGGCGACCGCCTGCCTTACGTCGGCCGCAGCGCTTTCGCCCACAAAGCCGGCCTGCACATCGACGGCGTTCGCAAAGTGCGCCGCGCCAACGAACATGTCCTTCCGGAACTGACGGGCAACCAGACCCGCGCGCTTATCTCCGAAATTTCCGGACGCGGCAACGTGCTTTTCCTTGCCGGCCGCATGGGCATCGACCTCTCCGACAAGCCGGACGCGGTCAAAAATATTCTGGACGAACTCAAGGAACTCGAATACCGCGGCTACCAGTTCGAGGGCGCCGAGGGCTCGTTTGAAATCCTTCTGAGAAAACAGATCGGCTCGCACCGCAAGTTTTTCGAGCTTCGCAGTTTCCGGGTCATTGTTGATAAAAAACAGGGCGACAAGATGTTTTCCGAGGCTACGATTAAAATAAAAGTCGACGACCACGTCGAGCAGACTGTGGCCGAGGGCGACGGGCCGGTGAACGCGCTGGACAACGCGCTGCGCAAGGCGCTCGAACCGTTCTATCCGTCGCTGCGCGAGATGCGTCTGGCGGACTACAAGGTGCGCGTGCTCGACGAGCGGGACGGAACCGCGGCGGCGGTCCGGGTGCTGATCACCTCCCGCGACAATACGAAAATATGGGGCACCGTCGGCGTTTCCGAAAACGTCATTCAGGCAAGCTGGAAAGCGCTCGTCGACAGCATCGAATACAAGCTTTTGAAGGACAGCGCGGCAAAAACTTCGAAACAGCAGAAAAAACGAAAATAATATCGCAACCTTCAATTTAACGCTTCTATGGATTCTGAACTCAATTTTGCTATAATTCTCAGTTGCGGCCTCGTTCCGGAAAAAAGCGTCGGTTTTAAGAACACCAATGACCGCTCCATTGCGCAAGCAAGCAACCGGCTGGCGGCCGGCGCCGGCGAGCCGCTCCTGATCTCCGCGAAAGGTCGGTAAACAGTTATGATTCAAGGTGTCATCGTCAAGAAACTCAGACTCATACCGGACGAGCGCGGCATGCTTATGGAAATGCTCCGCAACGACGACGACTTTTATCAGAAATTCGGGCAGGTCTATGTCTCCATGGCCTATCCGGGCGTTGTGAAGGGCTGGCACTACCACAAGGTGCAGACCGACCATTTTGTTATCATCAAGGGCATGATGAAGGTTGTTCTTTACGACAGCCGCGAGGACTCGCCGACAAAAGGCGAAGTGAACGAATTTTTCATGGGCGAACTGAATCAGGTTCTAATAACTATCCCCCCGGGCGTGTTGCACGGGATGAAGTGTATAAGCGAAGAGCCGGCCTATCTGATCAACATTCCGACCGAAGCGTACAATTACAAAGAGCCGGACGAACACCGCGTGCACCCACACGATAACGACATTCCTTACGACTGGGAGCGCACAGACGGATGACCCGAATTCTGATAACAGGCGGCGCAGGCGTCATCGGCTCCCACTTGGCGGACGCGTTGCTCAAACGCGGCAACGAAGTTACGGTGATCGACAATCTGACGACTGGAACAATAACTAACATTCAACACAACCTCGGACGCCCCAACTTCCATTTCCTCAACAACACGATCATGAACGAAGGGCTGATGGAGGAACTGATCCGCAACTGTTCGACGGTCTATCATCTGGCCGCCGCGGTCGGCGTTAAATACATCGTCGAGGACCCGCTTCAGGGAATCCTCACAAACGTAAAGGGCACGGAAATCGTGCTCGACATAGCGTTCAAGTACTGGAGGCGGGTGCTGTTCGCGTCCTCTTCCGAGATTTACGGGCGCTCGGAAAACGTGCCGTTCAAGGAAGATTCGGAGCGGATACTGGGCGCGACGAATGTCGAGCGCTGGTCATACTCGACAGCGAAAGCGGTGGACGAGCACATGTGCTTCGCCTACGCTAACAAGGGGCTGCCGGTGTCAGTCGTGCGGTATTTCAACGCCTACGGGCCGCGGATCGACGAGCGTGGCTATGGCAGCGTCGTTGCGAAATTCATCAGTCAGGCATTCCGGAACGCGCCGATAACAATTCACGGCGACGGACGCCAGACCCGCTGCTTCACCTACATAGACGACACTATTAACGGCACGATTCTCGCAGGCGAAAAAAAGGAATCGCTCGGGCACGTTTTCAACATAGGAAACAACCGCGAATCGACAATTCTCGAACTCGCCGAAATGATAATTAATTTGACAGGCTCTAAATCGGAGATAACACTTATACCTTATGAGAAAGCGTATGGCGAGCGGCACGAGGACACAATGCGCCGCATGCCCGACATCTCGAAAGCGAGCGAAACGCTCGGTTTCGAACCCGGCGTGCCTTTAGAGGAAGGACTGAAGAGAACAATTGAGTGGGCAAAAGAAAACTACAAACACTAACGGCCTTCTTACGGCCATAGCAAAAAAACGGGCTAAAGTAGCTGTCATGGGCCTCGGATACGTCGGCCTGCCGCTCGCGATAGAATTCGCGAGAGCCGGCTTCAATGTCACCGGCATCGATCCTGACACGCGTAAATCCAAGGCTATCCTCGGCGGCTGCACTTATATAACCGACATCGCGAGCGAAGACATCAAAAAAGTGGTTTCTCAGGGCTTTCTGACAGCGACGCCGGACTTCACTGCGCTCGAAGATATGGACGTCGTTTTCATTTGCGTGCCGACTCCGTTCTCGAAATGCAAGGAGCCGGACGTCTCTTATGTGATCTCGGCGACGCACACGATTCTGAAGCATCTGAAAAAGAAGCAGCTTATCGTGCTCGAAAGCACTACCTATCCGGGAACGACCGAGGAGATCGTGCTTCCGATCCTTGAAAGCGGCGGCCTGCGCTGCGGGCGCGACTTTTTCCTCGTTTTCTCGCCGGAGCGAGTGGACCCCGGCAACCGCGAGTTTTCGATCCGCAACACGCCGAAAGTGATCGGCGGCATCGACGCCGAAAGCTCCGCCATGGCGAAAAAGCTGTACTCGTTCGTCATCGCCGAGCAGCTCGTCGTTCCGGTTTCCAACACGCGCATTGCGGAAATGACGAAACTGCTCGAAAACATCTTCCGCAGCGTCAACATAGCCCTCATCAACGAACTGACGTTCCTCTGCGACCGCATGAACATTGACATATGGGAAGTCATCGACGCCGCGTCGTCCAAGCCATTCGGATTCATGCCCTTCTATCCGGGGCCCGGAGTTGGCGGACACTGCATTCCGGTCGACCCCTATTATCTTTCATGGAAAGCGCGCGAATACGATTTTTACACTAAATTCATCGAACTGGCCGCGGAGATCAACCAGAGCATGCCTCGCTATGTCGTCACTAAAATCGCGGACGCTCTGAACGAATTCGGCAAAAGCGTCCGGGGCTCGAAAATCCTCGCTCTCGGCGTCGCTTTCAAGAAGAACATCAACGACGCCCGCAACTCGCCGGCGCTCAAGGTCATCGAGGAACTCACTCATAAAGGCGCCCGTGTCGACTACCACGACCCGTATATCCGCAGCATCGGCAACGGCAGCGAACTGTTCGACGTCGAAAGCGGAATGGGCAAGATGCACTCCGTGGACATCAACGCCAAGAAAATCAACGATTACGATTGCGTCGTCATCCTCGTCGACCACGACGATTTCGACATCCCGTTCCTGATCAGCAACTCAAAACTCATCGTGGACACCAAAAACGTGACTAAGGGCTACAAACCCGCCAAGGGGCGCAAGATAGTTAAAATATGACGGCGATAATAAACAATCACTTCATTATCGGCTTCGCGGCCGCGTTCGTTCTCGGGCTTCTTCTGACCCCGGTTTTCGGACGCCTTTCAGTCTCCATCGGCGTGATCGATTACCCGTCGTCCCGAAAGTTCCACCTAACGACCATGCCGATGCTGGGCGGCCTCGCCGTCGCCGCGTCATTCACGATAGTTTACCTGGCCGCCAGCAAGGGCGCTCCGCCCATTAAATTGATCGGCGCCGTATCGGCCTCTATCATTATGCTTTCGCTCGGCTTGTACGACGACATTAAAAACCTTGCGCCGAAGGTCAAACTCGCCGGCCAGTTCCTCTCTGCCGGCGTTCTGCTCGCCTGCGGCCTTCGCGCCAACATAACCGGCGTCCCCGCGGTCGATTGCGTTATGACTCTGATCTGGTTCGCCGGAATCGCAAACTGCATGAACCTTCTGGACAACATTGACGGACTCGCGGGCGGCACGGCGGCGATCGCCGGCTGCTTTTTCTTCATCGCCGCCGCCGTCACCGGAAAACCCGAACTCGCGCTCGCGGCGGTCGTGTTCTCGGGCGCCTGCCTCGGATTCCTGTTTCATAACTTCCACCCGGCAGCCATATTTTCAGGAGACGCCGGCAGCATGTTCATGGGCTCGATGCTTGCCTCCTTCGGCCTTTTTTTCATGGCCGGCGACGGCGGCCTTTCGCGATCGGTGACAGCCTTCTTTCCCGGCGTCATCCTCGGCCTTCTGATCTTCGACACCGGGCTCGTCACCATAATGCGCGTCACTCACGGCAAGAAAATCACCGACGGCGGCAAGGACCATACTTCCCACCGCCTTTGCAATCTCGGATTCAGCGTTCAGGCCTCCGTGATCATTCTGTTCGCCTCCTGTTTCATTTTCGGCGCGGCGGGCATTGCGATGCTGTTTGTAGCGCCCGGCCGGGCGGTTCTAATCCCCGCAATTCTTTTTTCAGTTTCCGTCATATTTTGGTTTTTATTGAGAAAACTTTATAATTACGAAGCTTCCGCTGAAGTTTCCGGAAGCTAAAAGTAATGGGTGTGAGGGTAAGAAGATGCTTGGTTCTTATGCGCTTATTGAGGGTTTGAAGGGCGAAGGAGTGGAAGTTTTATTCGGCATCCCCGGCGGCGTCGTGCTTCCGCTATTCGACGCGCTTTACGATTCGGGGCTGCGGGTAATACTGACACGCCACGAACAGGGCGCCGCGCACGCGGCCGACGGATTCGCGCGCGTCACCGGCAAGGTCGGCGTCTGCCTTTCCACGTCGGGACCGGGAGCGACAAATTTCGTCACCGGCCTCGCCAACGCCTACATGGATTCAATTCCGATAGTTGCCATTACGGGACAGGTGAACACCGGCCTGCTCGGCCGCGACTCCTTTCAGGAGGCCGACATCACCGGAATCACCATCCCGATCACTAAACACAACTATCTGGTCAAACGCGCCGAAGACCTGCCGCGCGTCATTCGCGAGGCATTCTTCATCGCTTCGACCGGACGGCCTGGGCCCGTGCTTATCGACGTTCCGGCGGACATCCTGGTCACGGAACACAAATTCAAATTCCCCGGAAAGCTCGACCTGAAAGGCTATCGCCCGAACCTTGTCGGCAACAAGAAACAGGTCGGTGTGGCCGTCAGCGCGATCGAGCGCTCGAAGAAGCCGGTTCTCTATGTCGGCGGCGGCATTATCGCATCAGGCGCCCATAGGGAACTTCTCGAACTCGCCGAAAAAATCAACTGCCCCGTAACATACACGCTCATGGGCAAAGGCGGGTTCCCGGACCTGCATCCGCTCTCGCTCGGCATGCTCGGCATGCACGGCACTTGGGCGGCCAACACCTCCGTCTCCAACTGCGACCTTCTCATCGCCGTCGGCGCCAGATTCGACGACCGCGTCACCGGCAGGACCGATAGGTTCGCGCAGCACGCGAAGATTATCCACATCGACGTCGACCCCGCCGAAATCGGCAAAAACATTCCAGTTAAAATACCCATCGTCGGCGACGCTCGCAACGTACTCCGCGCCATCATCGACGAGGTTGAAAACCCGCCGAAAACCGCCGACTGGCTCAAAACGATCGACGGCTGGCGACAGGAACACCCGCTCACTTACGACAAAAACTCGAACGAACTTCTTCCGCAGTTCGTCGTTGAAAAAATCCTCGAAGTCTCGCGCGGCGAGGCGGTCATCACAACAGAAGTCGGCCAGAACCAGATGTGGGCCGCCCAATACTACAACTCCTCAAAACCGCGCCGGTTCCTGACATCCGGCGGGCTCGGCACGATGGGCTACGGGTTCCCCGCCGCCATAGGCGCTCAGGTCGGCGCCCCCGACGATCTCGTCATCGACATTGCCGGCGACGGCAGCTTCATGATGAACATTCAGGAACTCACAACCGCTGTCGTCAACGACCTGCCGGTCAAGGTTTGCGTTCTCAACAACGGCTACCTCGGAATGGTTCGCCAGTGGCAGAAGATATTTTTCAACGGCCGCTATTCGAGCTCGTGCATGAAAGGCAACCCGGAGTTCGCGCGGGTGGCCGAAGCGTTCGGCGCGGTCGGCATAACGGTGCGGGAAAAATCCGAAGTTGTGCCGGCGCTCGAAAAAGCATTTTCGAACGGAAAACCCACGGTGATCGATTTTAAGGTTTCTGAGGAAGAGAACGTGATGCCGATGGTTCCCAAAGGCGGCGCGCTCGACGAAATGATGGAGACATACGAGGGGTAAACGATATGGTTCACGCAACGCACAAACACACATTCAGCGCCACGGTCGAAAATCAGCCGGGCGTTCTCGCCCGCGTCGCCGGGCTCTTCAGCCGCCGCGGCTTCAACATCGACAGCCTCGCCGTCGGCACGACTCAGGATCCCGAGCTCTCGCGCATCACAATCGTCGTCGAAGGCGACGACCGCATCCTCGAACAGGTCACGAAACAACTCAACAAGCTCATCGAGGTCGTCAAGGTCAGCGACATCACTCACGTCGACACGGTCGACCGCGAACTGATCCTGATCAAAATCTGCGCGAAGCCCGAGCAGCGTCAGGAAATTCTTTCAATCGCGACAGTCTTCCGCGCGCAGGTTGTGGACGTCGGTGAAGAAAGCCTCATCCTCGAAGTAACGGGCCAGCAGGACAAACTAACGGCGCTGTCTAACCTCCTCAAGCGCTACGGCATCCTCGAAATCGTCCGCACCGGAAAAGTCGTCCTCATCCGCGGCGAAAAAAGCACCTGATACGGTTCCCATTCGCAATAATAATTGAGAGGAACGATGACAAATATATTAATATATTACGTTTTCATCCTAATGCATTCAGTCGACAAACGGCCTGAATTTGATAATGCCATTTTAGTTTGCTAAAATTAAAAGTTATATTTGAGAATTTTAACGGCCAAAAAAGGCCGAACAAGGGGGCAGGATTATGACTAAGATGTACTACAACGAAGACGCAGACCTTAACTTGCTAAAGGGCAAGAAGATCGCGATCCTAGGATATGGAAGTCAGGGGCACGCGCACGCGCAGAACCTACGAGACTCCGGACTTGACGTCGTTGTCGCGGAACTACCGGACAGCGAGCCGTGGAAGAAGGCCGTCGCCGACGGCATGACGGTTCTTCCCGCGGCCGAAGCCGCAAAGCAGTCTCAGGTGATTATGATTTTAGCGCCCGACCACATTCAGGGCCCGATTTACGCGAAAGACATCGCGCCGAACCTGAAGGCCGGCGATACGCTTATGTTCGCGCACGGTTTCAACATTCATTACAAACAGATCGTTCCGCCCGCAGACGTCGACGTCACCATGGTCGCTCCGAAAGGCCCCGGCCACTTGGTGCGCCGAATGTATGAAGAAGGCAAAGGCGTTCCGGCCCTGATCGCGGTTCATCAGGACGCGTCCGGCAACGCCAAGGCGCAGGCGCTCGCCTACGCGATGGGCATCGGCGCGACGCGCGCCGGCGTTCTCGAAACCACTTACAAGGAAGAGACCGAGACGGACCTGTTCGGCGAACAGGCGGTTCTATGCGGCGGCTGCACGCAATTGGTTATGGCTGGTTTCGACACTCTGGTCGAAGCCGGTTACCAGCCGGAGATCGCATACTTTGAATGCCTGCACGAGCTGAAGCTGATTGTCGACCTGATGCAGGAAGGCGGCATCCAGTGGATGCGCTACTCGATCAGCGACACGGCGGAATTCGGCGACATGACACGCGGACCGCGCGTTATCGACGCCAAAGTGCGCGAGACGATGAAGCAGATTCTGAAAGAGGTGCAGGACGGATCGTTCGCCAAGGAATGGATGGACGAAAACAAGAACGGGAGGCCAAACTTCAACCAGATGAAGGAGCGCGACGCCAATCACCTGATCGAACAGGTCGGCAAAAAGCTCCGCGGCATGATGGTCTGGCTGAAGAAAAAATAATTATGAGCGCAGACACAAAACACCCTGATAAAAACAGGGTTGTGATTTTCGACACGACGATGCGCGACGGAGAGCAGTCACCCGGCGCGACGATGACGACTTACGAAAAGATTCAGGTTGCGCATCAGCTCGCGCGCCTGAACGTTGACGTGATCGAGGCGGGATTCCCGTTCGCGTCTGCCGGCGATTTCGAAGCGGTGAAGCTTATCTCGAAGCAGGTTCACGGACCGTGCATCGCGGGCCTCTGCCGAACCGAGTTCGGCGACATCGACAGGGCGTGGGAAGCCGTCAAGGAAGCTCCGAGAAACCGGCTGCATACGTTCATAGCGACTTCCGAAATTCACATGAAGAAGAAGCTGAACAAGACGCCGAAGGAAGTTTTGAAGATGGCTGTCGACGGCGTGAAGCGCTGCCGCAACTACACCGAGGACGTCGAGTTCTCGGCTGAAGACGCGACGCGCTCCGATTTCGATTTTCTCTGCGAGATCGTTGAAAAAACGATTGAGGCCGGCGCGACCACGATCAACATTCCGGACACCGTCGGCTACACGATGCCCGAAGAGTACGGACCGATGATCCGCAACCTGATCAAGAAGGTTTCGAACTCGCGCAAGGCAATCTTCAGCGTACACTGCCACAACGACCTCGGGCTTGCGACAGCAAACTCGATCGCGGCGCTCGTCGCCGGCGCGCGGCAGATCGAATGCACCATCAACGGAATCGGAGAGCGGGCTGGCAACGCGTCGCTCGAAGAAATCGTCATGGCGCTCCATACCCGGCAGGACCTGATGAAGCTCTCGACAGCGGTGGACACTCACGAAATATACCGCGCGAGTCGCCTCGTCAGCCGCGTGACCGGCATCGACGTTCAGCCGAACAAGGCCATCGTCGGCCGCAACGCTTTCGCCCACGAGGCCGGCATCCATCAGGACGGCGTCCTCAAGGACAAGCGCACGTACGAGATCATGGACGCGGAGACCATCGGCCTCACGGCGAACACTCTTGTGCTCGGCAAACATTCCGGGCGCCACGCGTTCAACGACAAGCTGCGCGAGCTCGGTTTCGAACTTGACCGCAACGATCTGAACAAAGCGTTCTTCAGGTTCAAGGAACTCTGCGACAAAAAGAAGGAAGTCTCGGACTGGGACATACGCTCGATCATTGAAGACGAGATCATCAGCATCCCCGAAACGTACCACCTCGAATCGGTTAACGTGATGTGCGGCGGGCGCGTCAAGGCGACAGCGATGATAGAGATGTCATACGGCGACAAGCTGATCGAGGAATCGGCGATCGGCGTCGGGCCGGTCGACGCGGTATATCAGTGCATCCGCAAGATCACCGGAGAAAACATCCAGTTGATCGATTTCTCGGTGAAGTCGGTCACCGGCGGCATAGACGCGCTCGGCGAAGTGACGGTTCGCATAGCGGGCCCGAAAGGCGCGACGATAAGCGGCCGCGGCGCCGCGCTCGACATTGTCGAGGCAAGCGCGAAGGCTTACATTACGGCTATCAACAAGGCTGTCTTTTTCCGGAAATCGGACGAAGAAAAAGCCAACGGGAATTAGTTTTTATACAAACGAGCATTAGCAGGGACGACCCATCGAGGTCGTCCCTGCTTAATGCCCGCGCTATTACAACGAGGAAATAACGAGGAACAATGAAAAATAAGATAAGAGTGATTGTCTCCGGAGCGAGCGGCCGGATGGGTAGCGAAGCGATCCGCGCGGTGAGCTCGGAAAAAGACCTTCTGCTCGTAGGCGCTTTCGACGCGATGGGCGCGGGGCGCGACGCCGGCGAAGTCGCAGGCATCGGCGCCAACGGCGTCATAATCAGCGATTCGATGGCGAGCGTCCTTAAGGAATCCAAGGCGGACGTTGTGGTTGACTTCACTACTGCTGAAGGATTCGAGAACCGGGCGACGGCGATTCTTAAAGCCGGTTGCAGGCTTGTGACGGGAACGACCGGCATTGAAGCCGGAGCGATTAAGAGAATCGCTCGGCTTGCGGCGCAGAAAAAGCTCGGAGTCCTGATCGCGCCGAATTTTGCGATCGGCGCCGTGCTGATGATGCAGTTCGCCGAAAAGGCCGCCGCCTATATGCCCGATTGCGAGATTGTAGAACTGCACCACAACCGGAAGCTGGATGCGCCGTCAGGAACAGCGCTGGCCACGGCTGAAAAGATCGCTGCGGCGCGGCGCGGGCTGAAAGTCGGCGCGGACCCGACAAAGACGGTGAAGCTCGCCGGCGCGCGCGGCGGAGACTCCGAGGGCGTTCACGTGCACAGCATCCGCCTGCCGGGCTTCCTCGCGCATCAGGAAGTAATCTTCGGCGGCCCCGGACAAACTCTTACGATTCGGCACGACACGATCTCGCGCGAATGTTTCATGCCGGGAGTCACGCTCGCCGCGCGCCGCATCATCACGCGCGACAAGCTCGTCATCGGACTCGAAAACCTGCTCTGAGGGCGGACAAAACCGCGAGGCTTCCCGATGGAACCGAAAAAAGTTATGTACGCCGTGATCGGGCTGCTCGAAGAAGCTGGAAAACGGCTGTCCGAACTGAGCGAGGAAATAATGGAACGCGGCCGTCTGCTGAAAAAAAACGGCGGCGATCCCGCCGGGCTTCTGATCGACAAGGCGCTGGGCAAACCAAGAGACGCGGCAAAGATCGCGGGCGAGATTCTTCGGGACGCATTCGACAATATCGGACTCGCAACAGCCGGGGATCTCGAAAGTTTGCGCGACCGGCTGGCGCACATCGAAAAAGGCCTCGCCCGGCTCAAAAAAGCTGAAAAGGAAAGCGCAGACAAAAAAAAGACGACAAACAGGTGAAATTGCCGCTATAATCTGGATAATATTTCAGTAGCTATTACCTGTATGTCAAAAAAGGCAGCCGTCGAATTGGCGGGCATGCTCGGATAAACAATAAAATTATGCGGATAAGCATTGCGCTAAAAACGGTTTTCTTTCTTCTGCCGGCGTTTTTAATCGTCTCGGCGGGAACGATCTTTTACACGCAGCGCGCAATGGTTCAGCAGCAGTTATACCAAAGCCACAACTCGCTGACCGCAATGTCGACGGCGCTCGACGAATCGATCAACTCTCTTGCTAATCTTCCTAACGACCCGGCGCAGACAAGAAGTCTCGACATGATGGCGATGCATAATGCGAGCCGGATAATCATCTCCGATCTTAAAGGGAAAATATATTACGACTCGAAGCGCATTCGGCTGGGGCTGAGCCTGAGCAGCCGCGATGAGATGAAGATATCGCCTCGCGCTCCGAAGGGCAAATTCCTGATCCGCACCACGGACAACCTTAAGTCCGTTTATTACGAACAGGGCAGCCTCTCACAGTTCGCGGACAGGCTCGAAGACATCTCGCTCGTTTATTTCGCGCCGCTTCACAATGAATCGAAAGTGGCCGGCCAGATAATGATAATCGAGCCTATGTCGCAGCTCGGGCCCTCGATAGACCACGCGCGCGGCAATCTGATGGCTTTTCTCGCCATTGTTTTCGGCATTATCACCGCCGCAATCTATTTCGCGGTTCAACGAAGCATATCAAAGCCTCTGTTTCTTCTCACAGGAATGACAAAAAAAATCGCGCAGAAGGATATGAAGGACCGCCTCGATTTTCATTCCAACGACGAGATCGGCTACCTCGGCCGCAACTTCAACACGATGGTTTACAACCTCGAAAAAATGATTCGCGAGATAGAGGAGCAGAACGACGGCCTGATGCACCTCTCCGGCGAACTCGAAGCGCGCAATCAGGAACTTCACCACAAACAGCAACTGATCGAATACGACCTCCGGCTCGCGCACAACATTCAACAGGAACTGCTCCCCCAGGTCTACCCGAAGATAGAAGGCGTTCAAATCAGCGCCGCCAACTTTCAAGTCGGCGAAATAGGCGGCGACTGCTTCGACTTTTACAAACTCGGCGAAAAGTATCTCGGCGCATTCATAGGCGATGTCTCCGGCAAGGGAATCGCCGCCGCCCTCGTCATGAGCATGGTCACAATTCTCTTCAGCCAGCTCAAGGACCGGTTCGCTTCTCCGGCAAAAATTCTCGGACACGTCAACGACATCATGTATCGCCATTTCGGCAGCCAGCATTCAATTTATCTGACTTGCTTTTTCATGACTCTCGATACTGAAACAATGACGCTCTCCTACTCCTGCGCCGGCCACACGCCGCCGATCCTGTTCAGGCAGGAAACCGAGGAGATGATCGAACTTGAGGCGGAAGGCTTCGGGCTCGGCATGTTCAACAACGTCGTTTACGAAGAAAAAACCATGCGCGTCCACCCGGGCGACAAAGTGATCCTCTATACCGACGGAGTCACTGACTGCCGCAACCAGACCGGCGACATGTTCGGACACGAACGCCTAATCGAACTCATCAAGGCAAATCCGAAAGCCAACAGCTACAGGCTTACCCACTTCATCGTCGAGGAGCTTGAAGAATTTGCCGGCAAAGCCGCCCGGCAGGACGATTTGACTCTGCTGGTGATCGAAATGCAGGAGCCGCCGCATGCCGCATCGTAAGAAAACAACCGCCGCGGCCTTTGCGATCGCGGCCTTCGCGATTATATTTCTGTTCTGCAATCCTGCGCGATGCGAGGACGACGCGGCCATCGCTTCGCAATACTATAACCGCGCGGTGGAACTGCACCTCTCCGGAAATATCTACGAAGCGGTCGGATTCTACAAAAAAGCGATCGTGCTGGATCCTGAAACGGCCGCCTACCACGCCGACCTCGGCGAAGCCTATCGCGTCACGGGCCAGATGCGGGAAGCGATCACTGAACTCGAGACCGCTATTCAACTGGAACCGTCTCTCGTTAATGCATACACAACTCTCGGAGTTATCATGGACCGCGAGGACCTGCCGCAACGCGCGATTGAGTACCACCGCGCCGCCATTAAAATCGATCCGGAAAACTATGTGGCCTACAATAATCTCGGCCACGCTTACCATTCGCTCGGACTCATCCGCGCCGCGATCATCAACTACAAAAAATCCATATCCCTGCAAAACGACTTCGCGCCCGCCTACGACAATCTCGGCATGGACCTGATGCTGATCGGCCAAGCGGGCGAAGCGGCCGAAGCGTTCAAGAACGCGGTCAAAAACGCCGGCGATAACCACCCGCAACTCGGCCTTTATTACAACGACCTCGGCGCCGCCTACGTGGCGCTCGACAAATATCAGGAAGCCTACGAAGCTCTGAAAAACGCGGTTCGTCTTATGCCGGACAACAACGACATCCGGTTAAACATGGAATTCCTCGGGAAAAAGCTTAATGGCAAAAGCAATTAGAAAAAGAAATTTCGGCGGCGCGCCTGCGATCGACTTCCTCGATCTTTCTTATCTCATGCCTTTGATGTCGGCCGCCTCACTGAAGGAATCAAACGCGCACCCTTTTCAATACAGCCCTTTCATGAAACTCGGGAGCGTGATTCAACAGTCATCAGGCAAACTGCTTCGCCGGCGCGCTTATGAGCAATACGTCAACACGCTGATGACGACGCAGGACGAAGCCGAGGACGTTCGCAGCAACATCTTTGCGCGATGGGTCGTTTCACTTTACGAGGGCCGCCAGTATCCATACATTCTCATGGGCCCCCCGCTCGGCTCGCTCGCTTATCTCGCCGCCGTGCTCGACGCCCCGTTCCTGCCTCTTAATTATTCGCTCGCTATACGGCGTCCGAACATGAATCCGGACGTTATGAAAGAAAACATAGAACGCGCCGAAAAGCTGGCCGCTTATTTTCTCAAGAACGACAACAACATTCAAATCATCAACGAATACGATCCGGTTCATCAGCGATTCCGCATCAAACACGGCACGATCCTTCGCTGCCGGTATAAGAATCTTCCGCCGGCTTACGAACAATTCATCAAGTCCCATCTGCGCCAGAACGGCACAATCATGCTTGTCGAGTCGCGAATCGGCTGGCGGCAATACAAGCTCGCTGAAAACTTCTTCCATCAGGTCGGCCGGCCCGGCGGCATTCCCTGCGAAGAGTACCTGTTCGGCAGCAACAGGCTGAAGATGTTTCGCGCAAAATTCATGCAGGACGAAGCGAACTACCGCCTCGCGCGCGCAGACGAGCTGCAACCGGAAGCCCAGTTCGGCGTCACGCCCAGCATCCGGATCAGCGCCTTAGACTGCGCGACAAAAAACAACCAGAATATCTGCCAGCTGTTCTCCGACGATATCTATCAGGTCAACAATCTCGTTTCGCAGCTTTTCATCCGCTGCGCGCGGCGCGAGGGCGTGCGCCCCAAATACGCTTACATTCACTCCGGCAGTTTCATCGCCCCGCAACTCTGCCTGCGGTCGACTCTTATGCCTGTCTGGGTTCCGACCCCCTGCTTCCCGG
>JBAYJY010000004.1:0-65375 GCA_041664945.1 bacterium
ATTGCCACAATCAATGCCGGCATTCCGATAAACAATTTCTTTGTCATGAGGCGCGACCTCTCTTATTGGAATTTTCGCCGGCTGTTCGGCCTTGCCGGCGTCCGACAAGTTTAATCCTCGCGGGCGCGGCGCGTCAAGCGTTGCCGCCTTTTCAGCGTTATTCCGCCGCATGGAATTAACAGAGCAAAATCTTTGCTATAATTTCACTTCGATAACGTATTGGGAGAAAAACTATGAAAGCAGTCGTGCAGCGGGTGAAATCGGCGGCGGTGTCGGTCGGCGGCAAGGAAGTCGGGCGCATCGGGCCAGGCCTGCTCGTCTTCCTCGGCGTCGCTCATGGAGACACGGAAGCCGACGTCGAATTCATGGTCAGAAAAATCGTCAACATGCGCATCTTCGAGGACGATCATGAAAAGATGAACCTCTCTGTGATGGATCTGAAATATTCAATACTCGCGATATCGCAGTTCACTCTGCTCGCCGACTGCCGCAAAGGCAACCGGCCGAACTTCATGGGCGCCGCGCCGCCCGAAATCGCCGAACGTCTCTACGATCTGTTCGTCGAAAAAGCGAACGAACTTCTCGAGGTTCGCAAAGGCGTCTTCGGCGCTATGATGGCGATCGAGGCAATGAACGACGGACCGGTCACGATTATTGTTGAAAGCAAGGGGAATAAAGAAGTAGACAGCAGAGAGTAAACGGTAGACAGGGAAAAGCAAAGGAAAAGAAGCAGCCAGAATACAGAACTCAGAATACAGCGAAAAGAAAAACAAGAAATGCATCTTTGCGGGGAATCCGTTTTTGGCTGCCGAAGCAATCCCGGACTCGCAGACACGTCATTGCGAGGAGCAAGGCGACGAAGCAATCCCGAACTCAATTCCTATTAGTTTCTCTGCCGGCGCTTCCTCTTTTTGTCATTCCGAACGAAGTGAGGAATCTTCTATTAAACATCAATTAACGCTTGGCCGGTAAAGTCCGTCAGCGTTATCGGCGTCAAATCTTTTATTCTTCCAATCTTGCGCCTAAAATACATGAGGTCGCGGCCACACTGCCGCACAGAGAATCGGAGGACAGGTTAAATGAAAATTGTCGACAAACCTTGGGGCAGCGAAGAGTGGCTCGTTTACGGGGAAGGCGCGCGCTACGCCTGCAAATTCCTCATCATCAAAGCCGGCCACCGGCTCAGCTTCCAGTACCATAATGTCAAACACGAAACAATGTGCCTCATCGAGGGCAAAGTTAAATTCACGCTCGAAAACGAAAAAGGCGAAATCGAAGAGAAAATCGTGCTGCCCGGCGAATACCGAATCGTCGAACCCGGCCGCAGGCACCGAATGGAAGCCATCGAGGACAGCCGCTTCTTCGAAGTCTCAACCCCGGACCTCGACGACGTCGTCCGCGTCGAAGACGACTACACGCGCTGAGAATTCGCCGCGCAGCCGCATCACTTTCTATAATCATTCTTTTTGCGCTATCATATTATATGGCTTAAAGCCTTATTGATTCGGAGGAGCGACAGTGGACATAGAAAAACTGCTTAAACTTTCACGCGAAGCATGCGCCTCAGCGGCGAGCGCCGGCGCTCAGGACGCCGACGCAATCGTCGTCGACGGGCGCAGCGTTTCCGTCGAAATAGAAAAGAACAGCATCAGCTCGTGCGATGTCGAGTACGACGCGGGCTACGGCGCGCGGGCGTTCCATCACGGCGGCGTCGGGTTTTCGAGAGGCCGCGGACTCGACGCTTCCGACGCAAAAGCCGCAGGGACTGACGCGGCGGCGATGTCGCGCGAGGCGCAGCCCGACCCGGACTTCATTGCCCTTCCGCAACCGCCCGGCGCGGCGAACGCTTACGCTCAGATCGGCGGCATGTTCGACGAAAAAGTGGAACAGGTAGAACTGCCGGCGGTGATCGAGTGGGGCCTGCGATGCGTCGAAGCGGCGCGCGCGATCGAACCCGATGTTCTGGTGAAGTGCGGCGCGGGCGCGACAGCGCTCGGCTACGCTCTCGCAAACACTCGCGGCATCGCGTCCGCCGAACGCGCCACGTTCGTTTCATTCTATGTCTTTTCCGTAGTGCGGCGCGGCGACGACGTCGGCTCGTTCTACGACTATACGCAGGGACGCCGGCTTGAGGATTTGAAAACCCCGGAGGAAGTAGCGCGCGAAGCCACGGAGCGCGCGGTGTCGTTCCTCGGAGCGCGGAAAATCGAAAGCGGCAAATTCCCGACGCTGCTCGGGCCGCTCGCGGCGGGAAGCTTCATCCGCAGCGTGATCGGACCCTCCAGCGCCGAGGAAATCCAGCGCGGCCGCTCATACCTCGCCGAAAAACGCGGATCATCCATCGCTTCCGAACGACTCACCGTCACCGAAGACCCTCTGCTGGACGCCGGCCTGTACTCGTCCGCCTTCGACGGCGAAGGCGTTCCCCGCCGCCGCTCGAATCTCATTGACAAAGGCGTCCTGACCTCATACCTGCATAACTCTTATACCGCGAACAAGGCGAAGGAGGAAAACAACGGCCATGCAGCGCGCGGCTCATATAACTCCGACGTCGGTATCTCCGCCTCTAACTTAACGGTAACTCCCGGCGGCAAAACTGAAGCCGAACTCATTCGCGGCATCTCTGACGGACTCTACATCTACGCCGCTTCGCTGTCCCCGAATTCCGTCACCGGCCAGATTTCCGGCACCGTCGACCACGGCTACCGCATCATCAACGGCGAGTTCGCCTACCCTGTCCAGAACGTTATGCTCGGCGGCGATGTGTTCGAATTTCTCAACTCGATCGAGGAGATAACTTCGGACTTCCGCGTCGAACGCGGCAACAACATGCCCTCCATTCTCCTCGGCGGAGTAACCGTCGCCGGCAGCGCCTGAAGGCTCTGTTTAAAACCTTGAAAACCTTTTTCGAGAAAAAGGTTTTCATACTTTCCCAAAAGCTTTAATGACGGGTTTCTTGAAGTTTCGCTTATTTCATGGAACCGACACCGCCAAAACAGTGTTATTCTTAGCGAAGCGCGCGAAGTCGCGCGAAGCGTTAAAAGTTTTGAAAGGATCTTAAGAAAAACTTTTTCAAAAGTTTTCCTTAATAGCGACATCATATTTTCAAGGAGCATTTATATGGAATATCCGTTTATAAACCTTGTGTTTGAAGGCGGCGGCGTGAAAGGTCTTGCGTATGCCGGGGTATTGAAGACACTTGAGGAGCGAGGCGTCATAGAAGGCGTCAGAAGATGCGGCGGCGTTTCGGCGGGCGCCATTTTTGCAACGCTGTTCGCGCTCGGCTACACCGCCGCCGAACTTGAAAAAGCCGTCATGGAAACCGACTTCAAGAAATTTCTCGACGATGAAAAAAGCCTCTCCGCCGAAGCGCTCGACATCGCGCGCCTGATCGGAAAGTTCGGCTGGTATTCCGGCGAGTACTTCCACAACTGGATCAGCGTTCTGATCTCTCGCAAACTCGGCAGCCGGAAAGCGACCTTCTGCGACCTCGCGTCGCGCGCGAAACTTCGCGACCGCCGCAACATGCGCGAGTTGTACGTCTGCTGCACGAACCTCAACACCGGCTACGGAGAGGTTTATTCCTGCGAGAACACTCCGGGCGTGATCATCGCCGACGCCGTGCGCGCCTCAATGTCAATTCCGCTCCTCTTCGCGTCGACCCACAACGAGCGACGCGACGTTATGGTGGACGGCGGAGTTGTGAATAACTACCCGGTCAAACTTTTCGATCGCTACAAATATATTGACGATTCCGACTGCGGCTCGATGGCCGTCGAAACAGACTACTACAAACAGGAGAACGAGGATTTCTTGAAACAATACCCGAATGCCAGCCCTTACGTCTACAACAAGCAGACGCTCGGCTTCCATCTCGACAACCCGGACAAGATCGGCGTCTACCGCGACAGCCGGCAGGAGCGCGTGTTGGAAGTCCGCAACCTGCTCGAATTCTCCCGAGCGCTCACCCGCGCGCTCATGAACAGCCTCGGAAACAAACACCTTCACTCCGACGACTGGGCGCGCACCGTTTACATCGACACGCTCGGCGTTCCCGTCACTGATTTCCATCTGAACGACAAACAGAAACGCGGCTTGATCGACTCCGGCCGCCGGGGCGCCGAAAACTACTTCGACTGGTTCGAAAACTCCGACAACATGCCCCGCAACTGCCCTATGCGCGGAATAAAATAATAACTCTGCGTTGAAATGAATTCATGTTTGGGATTGTTTTTAACGTTCAGCTTACAGCGCTCGAAATCTTCAGTGAACGCTTTATCTGCCGGCGCGCCTTCTCAGCCCCCCGGCGAAACCGGCGGGCGGAACCAGTAAAGAAAATAATAAACTACCGGAAGCGCGAATACTATGCTGTCCATTTTGTCCAGAAAGCCGCCGTGCGTCGAGCCGAATGTGCTTCCGGAGTCCTTTATCTCGTGTTCCCTTTTAAAAACAGATTCGCAGTAATCGCCGGTCTGCGCCGCCGCCCCGGCGAGTATGCCGAGTCCGACAAGCGCGAAGAAAGAATAGCCAAGTATGAGGCCGGCAATAACGATCCCCGCCACGCAGAAGACAATCGCGCCGAGGCTGCCTTCCACAGATTTGTTCGGGCTGACCCGGGGAAACATTTTGTGCCTTCCAAACTTCGAGCCGATAAGAAACGCCGCTCCGTCCGATCCGTAAGCGGCCCAGAACGGCATAAAAACGCACAGATTGGTTTTAAGCGGATCGTCCGGAAAATACTTAACGCCGAGATCCCATATCAGCAAAATGTAACTCAACAGTCCGCCCACATACACGCTCCCGAAAAGCGTCACGGCAATATCCACCGAGCTGACCGGATGCATTCCTCTCGCGGCAAAGTATAACTGGTAAACAAGCGTTCCAAGAACGATAAACGTCACCATGAGCGCGAAATTCTGCGGCCCGAATATTTTCCCTTCCATATATATCGGCAACAAAGCCAGAATGATAAAAGAACATCCGACCGGTATTCCCAGCCATGGCAGCGCGCGAACGCCTTTCGACTTGTGTATGTCGTAATACTCCCTGAGTCCGAAAAAAGTGGCTATGAGAAGCCAGACCGCCATCGCTTTCGGCCCTATCAGGAGCAGCGCAAAAGCAAAAGAGGCAAGGGCTATTCCTATAATTGTTTTCTTCATTTGATGATACTTCCCCCGTCATTCATGCGCTCAATATAGCGCTGCGGCAGCTATGCCACAATAGGCGCCATCGAACGATTGGAATAGGAGTCGAATTTCAAATAATGCCAAACCTTAAACGAACAACTCCGACAACATGCCACGCATCTGCCCGCTGCGCGTAATGAAATGATTTGTGTTTCACAACTTGAACTTATTTCTTCAAAATCCGAATCTCGGCGTCGGCGGGCACGGTTTCGCCGATCCAGACAACGAGGCTGCTGTTGTTGAAATCTTCCTCATAGCCGGCCTGAAATTCTTTGGGCGGTTTTCCGTTCACGGTGATTCGGACGTCCGCGCGCGGATAACCGTCGATGATGAAAACCGGGTTGAAGACCGGCTCGGCGCCCTTGAACCTGACAACGATTTCCGAATCGCCGCCGGCCCCGAGCGCATAGCCGCGCTGGTATGGATCATACTTGCCGCCAGTGGCGCCGCTCACCTCGATTTCAGCGGGCGAGAGCCACGAGCGGGCCGCGCCCAGCAGCGCGGCGTCCGGCATGTCCGTGTTGCCGATCAGCCATGCCCAGACTTTCCTGTCGGTCTTGCTGTTTATCTGCTTCGATTCGAGCGGCTCCACTCCGATCGTCGCGATCGACGCGTGACCCGCCCGCTCCCGCCATCCGGGCGGCTGCTGGCGCGTTGTCGGATAGCCGCGCTGAATCGGGAAATGAACGCCCCAGTAGTTCGGCGATATGTAGCGGCCGTCGTCTTTCCAGCCGTCATAGACGGACCCGAAACCCTCGAACTTGCGCGCGGCGAGTATCGGCGTGTTTTTGTCCCTGAAATTATAGTTGACTCGAAAGACAACCGGTTCGCCCCCGAACGCATCGCCCGTCACGCCCGAGTCGAGAACGGCCCCGGCCTTTTTGCCGTCCGGAGACATAATTCTGAAAACCTCATGCGGATAGACATCGTACGGATTGATTCCGGGCGGAAGAATAACTATGAATTCGCTCGCCTCGTGCCACGTCATCGGCTCCATCCGGCCTGTCGCTTTCCGCACGCCGAATCCGTCGGGATAGAACACATACTCCTCATCGCCCCATTCGTTTTTGTTGATTACGTAGTTTAGCCCGATCTCGGCGTATCGCCATTCGACAACCGCGCGCGCCGCCGTGTTGGAAACGATGTCCGCGTGCGAATACCGGCATTCCTTGTCCTGAAGCGGCTCGACGGCGTCCTGCAAAACTCCTCGGTTCTGGCCCGCTTCGAGCCACTCGTACGTCAGCCCCGTGTTCGCCTTCGACACCCAGAACGGAACGTAGTTTAAGCCGCGCCAGAATATATACCGGTTCCCGTTCGGAAAGCTCACCACGATATCCTTGTCCGGGCCGCGCTCCCACGCCTTGTTCCAACTCATCTTGGTCCACTTCTTCGTCTGATAGTCGAAAACGCCGATCTGTCCGAGGTAATCAATCGCTCCATAGAAAGCGCCGAACCCGCGAACGGCCGGTTTGCGCGCCGAGATCAGAAGCGTGCGGCCGCCGGAGTAAAGTTCCTTCCCGTTTTCCGCAATGCTGAACAGCAACTTATACGAGCCGGGCGCTATATCCGCGCAGTTGAAACCGATTTCGGCATCAGCGACCTGCCCGCTTTTGACGCTGAAATCCTTAACCGCGACTTCCCTGGCGCCGCCGGTTGAACCCTCGATTTTTATGGATGCTGTAACCTTGCGCTCCGCGCCGCTGTCGCCCGGAAACGACATCCAGAAAGACGCCTTCACGTTCTGCGCCGGAGTGGCGAGAACGATATCCATCGGCGTCAGCGCGTATCCTATGTCGACTGAGTTAATCGACGGCTCGGCCGCGAATTCCTCGCTTGCGATAAAAGCGCTTTCGCTCAGCGCCGCAGTCGCAAGCGTGGTCTCTTTTCCGCCGCCGCCCGCTACAAGAGCGAGTTCCTCGTCCGGCCTGTATATCTGAACGCGAAGGTTCTTAATGAAATATGAGGCGCCGGCTTCCTTCTCTATCGGGATGCGCTCGAAAACTTTGTCGCCCTTGCGGATGACGAGACTGTACTGCGTCCCCGCGGGCGCTGATTCGTCGAAACGGCTAACGGTTATCTCGCGGACGAGCCGGCCGCCTTCGCGGTGAACGAGCGGATAATAATCGCTCGGCTTATGCAGATAGATGCGCGACATCGTTTTTGCGCCGCCCGCGCCGGGCATCAGATTAGAGACGATGTGGAAAAGTTCGGACGCCATTTCGCCATCAAAACTTTTGTCGCCGACGCTCTTGTCCCACAAACGAACGAAACCCGGCGAATCCGGGGTGAACTGTTTTGTCCATGCTGCGGCGAGGCCGTCCTTCGTCGCCGCCAGAACTTTAGTCACGCGGCCGGCCGGCACGGGAAACATGCTTTCCCAGCCGGATTTCAAGCCGAGAGCGAACCCGTCTTTCGTCGGCTCCGCAGGCCCGCGCCCGCCCAAGTCGCCGGACGCGTCGATGCCGATCAGCGAAACGCTGCCGCCGCCGCCCCACTTCTCGTGCTGTTCGAGTTGGAAACTGATCTTATTGCCCGGATAGTCGCCGAACCAGACAACCGTTCCGCCGGCTTCGAGATATCTCCGGATCAGCGAGTCGCCTTTCTCTTTGTCGCCCGCCACCCACTCCGGAATCGCATCAGTGTTCATCACCAGCAGCGTTCCGCGCGCGCCGCGCTCGATCGATTTATTCATCCATTCCATCATCTGCCCGGTATGCACGGCTTCGGCGCCGAACCCGGTTAGAAAATCGCGAATCTTCTTCATAGCCGGAACCGTGACAATCGACGGCGAAAATTTCTGGTCGTATAAAACGGCCGCGCCTTCAAAGCCGGACATCTCCTGCGCCCGGCAGACCGTCAAGCCAACGCACAGCGACGCCGCGATAACGCATAGAAAAACAATTCGTTTCATGCCTGCAATACCTCGCCGTATCATCGATTATTTTTTGCTTCGCCGATTTTAAGAAGCATAGAGCCGTGCGCGGGAACAGCCGCGGAGAACGAACCGTCGAAAACGCCGAGATTTTTCCATTCCCAGAGATCGCGGACGGAACGCTTGCCGGAGATTCCGAGCTCTTTCCAGTCAACAGATATCGCGCGCGCTTCAGCTTCCCGGTTGAAAAGCGCGACAGCGATCGAGCCGTCCCACAGAGGCCGCGACCAGACCTCGGCAAATCCGTCCTGTTTAACAGGGCGCCCCGCCGCGCCGAGCGGGTCGAGATTAACGTCGAGAACTTCGTCGTTGGTCAAAAGATCGAATGTGAACGAATCGATATCCGACATGCTTCCGCTGTAGATAAGCGGGGCCGCGAGCATGCTCCAGATGGTCATCTGCGTGATCTGCTCGTTTTTGCTGAGGCGCGACGGTTTCGCCGACTGCCCCCACGCGCCGCCGAGATTGCCAAACATCAACATGTCCGGGTCGTTCCAGTTGCCGGGCTTCGCAAATTTGTAATAGTTGCCGGCATTGAATCCGTAGAGCGACATAACGCCCCAAATATCGCCGATGTCGCCCGTCGTCCGCCACATGTTGCCGCCGACCTCCGCTCCCCACTCCCAAACCCGGCCCATTCCGTACTGGCACAGGCTGTAAACGAAATCACGGCTCGTCTCCCGGATCGCCTTGCCCATAAGAATATAAGGCTTCTTAAGCTCCGGCGCCGATCTATCCTTCGCAATCGAATCATAGCTGCACCAGTCGTACTTCAGGAAATCGAAACCCCATTCCGAATATGTTTCAGCGTCCTGCGCTTCGTGCATGTAGCTGCCTTCATAGCCGCCGCACGTCTTCGGGCCGGGCGATGAGTATAACCCGATCTTGAGGCCCTTCGAGTGCACGTAATCGGTTAGAGCCTTCATATCGGGAAATTTCTGCTTGTCGGGAATTATTTTCCCGTTCGCATCGCGAACGCTTTCCCAGCCGTCATCGATGAGTATGTACTGATAACCGTGCGCGGAAAGCCCGCTGTTCACCATCACGTCCGCCGCCTCGCGCACTTTTGCGTCGTCAATCTTCAGGCCCCACATATACCACGAGTTCCAACCCATAGGCGGCGTGAGCGCAACTGCGTTTTCCCTGCCGACGATTTTCAATTCTCTTTCAGCCGCGCCTTTCGGGCCGCTTACTTTTATTTTCGCAACGTATTCGCCTTCCTTTTTTATCGCGCCTGAGATAATGCCTGTCTTCGGGTCGAGCGCGAGTCCGGCGGGCAGTTTCGCCGCCGAGAATTTCAGGGGCTTTTCGCCTGTCGCCGGAATCATGAAAAGAAACGGCTTGCCGGGCGACGCGCCGACGACACGCGGTCCGTGGATAGCCGGCGCTGCCTCCGCCGGATGGTGGATGCCGGTCGTTTTTTCGTCCGGCGCCTTTTCGGCGACTGCCGGCTTTTCCTTCGCCGCCGGATCGAGAAACAGCAAAGCCCCGCCCCATATCGCGCGGTATCCGCCAAATCCGTCCGCTCCTCTGTTCGCGACCAGTTCAAGCCTTTTCGCGCCGGAAAGATCGACGGAAAACATGAACGGTTTTTCACCTCGATGCATTATCGGAGATTCCGCCGCTTTTCTCCCGTCGACCCAAACCTGAAAAGACGCGCCGCTTACGTTCGGATCATTGCCGTCCTCGATTCCCGCGGCGGAGATAAACCTTTTCGCGGCGCCTTTCAGTTCGATCCCTATCAGCGCCTCTCCGTAAATCTGGACACTGTGGTAATAATATTTCTTGTCGAGAAATGTCGGCATCAGGGCGGAACTCCCGCTGACGCCGATCGACCAGAATTTCACCCCGCTGAAATCGAGCGTGTCAATAAAGACAGCGTTCGGCGGCGCTTTCCTCGCGGCAAGCGCGGCTTTATCCGGCGCCGCGTTCGCGCGCCCCGCGCCGATAAAAAACAACGCGAATAAAATCGCCGTCAAAATATCTTTCAGGATTCCGGAAATCTTTCTCATAGTTAAGCCTTCTCCCAAATATGCGCTTTCCCGCCGCGCTGTTATTAACCGCCAGCATTACATTCTATAATATTACAAATAAAAATGCTCATTCCGGGCGACGCAAAATTCCCGGCAAACAATTCGGCTTCTCTTTCCTCAAGCCAACTTCCTTATAATAAATTGATATGTTATGATTACATGAAATGGAACCGATGTTGCGAATAATCATTTTGCTGCTGGCAAACGCGCTGATGGCGGTTGCGGCCTGGCGCGCGGGGCGCGCGCTCGGCGGCTCACGCTGGGCGGACGTCATGCTCGGCGCCGGAGTTTCGTTTTTCGCCGGCGTTGTCGCGATAACCGCCTCGCTCGGTTTCGCCGGAGCGCTCGACTGGCGCTGGCTGCTCGCCGCCGCATTCGCGGTCTGCGCCGCGAGTTTCGTTGTGTTCCGCCCTAAGGCCCCCGCGCCGCCTGCTCCGGCCATACCTTGGCGGCTCGCGCCCGTAGGTTTTTTTTTGTCTTCGCGGTGCTCGCTCTCGCGGGCATTCTCCTCTGGGATTTCATAACCCCGCCGCCTGCCGGCGGAGATCCGTTCATATATCACCTGACATTTCCGGCGACCTGGCTTAAAGCGGGCCGCATCGTTTACGTTCCCCTGCCCTACGGCGCGCAGGCGGCGACATACTATCCTCTGAACACTGAACTGTTTTATGCGTGGCTTATGGCGCCGCAAATGTCGGACCTGCTCGTGAACGCCGGCCAAGTCGCCTGCTGGCTGCTCGGCGCCCTTGCCGTGGCCGCTCTCGCCCGCGAAACCGGCATCGGCAAGCCGGGCGCCCTCGTCGGCGCGGCGGCGGTTATGCTCGCCCCAGGCCTGATCCAGCAGGCGACCGTTCCGCGCGTCGACATCGCCTTCGCGGCCTGGTTCCTAATCTCTCTCTACTTCGCGTTCCGCTGGGCCCGAACGCGCCGCGCTGGGCATCTCATTCTTTTCGGCGCCGCCCTCGGGTTGCTGATCGGCTCTAAATCCATCGGCCTAATGTACGCCATCCCTATCGCCCTGCTCTTCCTCTTTCAGCTTCGCGGGCGCGGCGCAAAACGCGCCGCTTCGGACCTCCTCGCCGTCTTCGCTCTCGCTCTCGCTTTCGGCGGCTTCTGGTATCTCCGAAACTGGACAGCGACAGGCAACCCGATCTTTCCGCTCGACGTCAATCTCTTCGGACTTCACATATTTCCGGGCGCCTACGGCCGCGACGCGATGCGCGCTTTCCACTCCGACAAACCCTTCGATCTGGCGAACATCGGCCTGTTCTTTCTCGGTTTCTGGCTCGAAGCGTTTCTGATATTTTCCGGCGGCGTTGCGATGCTCCTGGCCTTCCCTCTCGGCCGCCGCCCCCTACGCGGCAGACTTTTCATTCTCGCAATGCCATGGGTCCTTATCGCCCTTTTCTGGTTCGCGAATCCGTATAACAACTTAACCAACGGCCGGTTCCTCTTTCCGGCATTTTTGCTTTTCGGCTATTACTCGGCGCTGATTATCGACAACGCGCAGGATAAAACCGCCAAAATCTGGATGTGGCTCGCGATTCCGGCGGTCATTGCAACAGGCTACCCTGCGATGTCCGTGAGCCTGACAGAGAACGCCGACCATCTTTTCCTGTTGTCCCGGAGTCTGTTCAGGCTCGCTTCCGGCCACGGCGGCGTTCTGCTCTCGCCGGCGGCGTCCGCTATGTTCCTTCTCGCGGACGCGCTCGCTTTCGCCGCTGTCGCCCTGTTGCTGAAGCGCAGGCCGATTTCACGCATTATCGCTGCGGCGGCTTGCGCCGTCTTTCTCGTCGCGGGCCTGAACGCATCGTGGAAATATCAGCGCGACCATAAATACGATTGGTATAGAGGATTCGTGGCTGGAAACGCCTGGGCGCAACTCGACAAAACCACAAGCGGGAAATCGCTTCGAATCGCATCCGTCGGCAACGAACGCTCTTACGGTCTGTTCGGAACCGGCTTTCGCCATGATGTCATGACCGTTAATATCGACCGCCACACGGACTGGCAGTTTCACGATTACTGGCGGGCGGCGCGCCGCGCGGGCGAAAAAATGCCGTCTGACTCCGAGCGCCCTCAGTGGCACCGCGAGAACGGAACGCCCGTCGCGTGGATCGACAATCTGCGCAGAAAAAAAATCGATCTCGTTTTCATTACGGCGCTCGAACCGATCGCGCTCGAGTCGATGGTTCACGACGATATTAATTTCCCTGTTGAAGCCGAATGGGCCGAAAAGCGGCCGGATTTGTTCAAGCTTCTTTACGCAAACAGCGAAGCGCGCATTTTTGCGTTCAAAAAATAGCTCGCCGGAAAAGGATGAATCATGAAAGGCTTATCAATAATCGAGTTGGAAGTATCGCGCGACGCGCGCGGCTGGAACACGCATCCGCTGGACGAAACTGCGTTGCGTGACGGCAAATTCGCTAACGTGCACATTGTCAGCATGGAGCCAGGCGCGATACGCGGCAACCACAGGCACGGCAGACAGACCGAACATGTTCTGATAGTCGGCGGGCCGACGCTGTTGGCGGTCGAAGACGAGGATACCGGCGAACGGTTCGAACGGATATTTTATTCGCACGAGCAGTTCCGGCTCACATTCGAGCCGGGCATCGCGCACGCGTTCAAAAATATCGGCGAGGGCGCTGTGTACCTGCTCTGCGCGAGCGACCTCGCTTTCAACCCGGACAGTCCGGACACCGAGCGGGCGGCGCTCATCGAGTAATGGCGTTTGAGGCAATAGAATAGTGTCCCGAATAAACCTTTGAATGTTCATTTTTGCCAACGTATTTCGAGTCCTTGAAAAAAAACTGCGGCGCGGTTATCCTATTGCGACGATGATATCCGCCCGGAAGCCGACCCCGCATGGAGTCCGGGCGGAATATATCTAACCGCTTTCTTAGAATTTTTGTGAATCGAAAGGCTCACAGGCTGTCCCCGCGGCTTGTTGAGGAGGCCGGAAAATGGAAAATAGCAGACCCGCTGTTAAAGTCGTCTATAAAAATCTGCAGGAACGGCTCGACAAGTATCCCATCGGCGCCCCGCCGAAACCCGAATTTTTCGAACTTCTGCAAATCCTGTTCGACGAAGAACACGCTCGCGTGGCGTCGCTGATGCCGATCAAGCCGTCACCGATTGATAAACTTTCAAAGCGCACCGGAGTGCCGGAAGACAAGCTTCGCGTCATGTTCGAGAAAATGGCCGGCCGCGGGCTTGTCATGGACTTCAAACACGGGGCGTCGGGAAAAACCTATTACATGCTCGCGCCGACGATCGTCGGTTTCTTCGAGTTCTCGCTGATGAAGGAACGCGACGACTTCGACCAGAAACGCGTCGCCGAGCTGATGGACAAATACGAACACGGCGATTTCGCGACCGAAGTTTTTCAGGGCCGCACTCAGATCGGCCGCGCGCTCGCGTCCGAAACGGCGCTCGATGAAAGCGCTCTTTCAACAGCGCTCGACAACGACCGCGCCTCGAAACTCATCGAGTCGGCCGGATACCTCGCCGTCTCGCACTGTTTCTGCCGCCACAAAACGCGCCTTATGGGAAAACCTTGCGGCAAGACCGAAGAAATATGCCTCGCGCTGGGACAAGGCTCGGATTTCCTCGTTCGCAACAAACTCGCGCGCGAGATATCCGTTCCCGAAGCACTCGATTTGCTCGAACAGGCGCGCTCGGAAGGCCTCGTCCAGATCGCCGACAACATCGCGAGCGGCCCGACTTTCATCTGCAACTGCTGCGGATGCTGCTGCGCAATGCTGCGCGCGATCAACGACAAGGGCCTCACATACGCCGTTCACACGAGCGGCTTCATCGCCTCTGTTAAAGAAGCGGCTTGCACAGGCTGCAGCAAATGCAAGAAAATCTGCCCGGTCAATGCGATCTCCATCAGCGAGGAAATCAGCGCCGGCGGCAAGAAAATCCGCAAGGCCGTGATCGACGAACAAATCTGCCTCGGCTGCGGAGTTTGCGAGCGGTCGTGCAATTTCGAATCTCTGTGGATGCGGCCGCGCGAGAAGCGCACCCTCACTCCGGCCAACACTCTCGAACGCATTCTCATGATGGCCGTCGAACGCGGCAAACTGCACCATGTCCTTTTCGACGGCTCCGAAGGGCCGACCGCCGATTTCCTGAAAAATATCACCGGCGCCTTCCTGAACATGCCTGTTTCCAAACGCCTGCTTCTCAACAAGGAAATCCAGTCCCGTTTTCTGGAATTCGCTAACAAGGCCACCGGAAGAAAATAATATCCGCCCGTTTTCGGCTGCGCCGCATTAACATGCTTTTATCGCATTCGCATATCTCCCGCGCTTCACTTCAATCAATTATTGCTATATATTTATTGCGATGATCGAAAAACCGAACACGCTGAAAGCGAAGGCTTCAACCGTTCTCTCGCGCTTTGCGTTCGCCGCGGCGTTTTTGTTTTTTGTTTTCTCAGGGCCGGCGCTCGCTCAAAATTCGACTCCTCTCCCCAACATGCCCGACCCCGAAGAATTCCGCATGCTTAACGACATCCAGCCCGGCCTCGACGCCTATCAGCAGAAAAAATTCGACGTCGCCGCGCGCGTGTTCGAAGACTACCTCGCGGCTCATCCCGGCAACTCTAAAATCCTCGGCCTTCTCGGCGCCTGCCACCTTCAGTTGAAACGATACACCACGGCGGAATCGCTTTTCCTGTCGGCTATCGCGAGCAACCCGGACCAGACGGACGCCTTCCTCGGGCTCGCCAACGCGCGCATTAATCTCGAAAAATATAAAGAAGCCGCCGAGGCGCTTGAAACTTACGTCTCCAAGCAGCAGAACGTCGAGATATCCGTCGTCGGCGTTCTCGCGTCGCTTTACTTTCAACTCGGCAAATACGATCAGACGATTGAACTGTTTCAAGCGATACTGACGAAGAAACCGAACTCGGCGGAGATATGGTTCAACTATGCTGTCGCTCTGACGCGGATGGAGAAATGGCCTGAAGCGCTCAAGGCTTTCGTTCGCGTCAGGTCTCTGTCGCCCAAATACCCGAAACTCAGTTCGTATATCGGAATTGTCGCGTTTCAGTTGGGGGACTACGCGAAAGCGGAACCTGCGCTTCAGAAAGCGCTTCAGGAGGATCCCAAATCTGCGCCGATTCTTTCCGCTCTCGGCGCTATGGCCGGCCAGCAGAAGAAATACGAAACGGCTTTGAGCTACATGCGCCGCGCGCTCACGATCGATCCGAACGAAAAAAAGACGGTCGCCAACTACATTGCGATTCTCTCGCAAAGCGGCAAATCCATGGAGGCGGCGGCGGAAACCGCGAAGGCGCTCAGGAAGTGGCCGAACGAACCTGACCTGCTCTACGCGCAGGCTGTCATGTTCACACAAAATTCGAGATGGGCCGATGCGATGAAGCTGCTGAATAAATTGAAGCTGTACGCGCCGGCATATCCGCGTCTGAATTATTACATCGGCGTGGTCGCGTTTCAGTTGAGAGACGTTTATACGGCGGAACCGGCTCTCGAACAGGCGCTCCTGGAAATGCCGAACTCGGCGGCTGTTCTCGCTTCGCTCGGCATCATCGCCGGGTCCAAAAAGGACTTCAAGGCTGCCGAGGACTACTTCCGCCGCGCAATCAAAGCCGAACCGGGCAATAAAAAAGTCCTCATGAATTTCGTCGCGATTCTCGTTCAGAACGAAAAAATCGACGACGCTACGACCGAAACGCTGAAAGCTCTCAAGAGGTGGCCGAAAGACGACGAACTGGTCTATTCGCTCGCTGTTCTGAAAATCAGGAAAAAGAAATACGACGACGCCGAACAGACTCTGCTGGACATGCTGAAGCGCAAACCGGACAACATGCAGGCGATGCGCCTGCTCGCGTCGATGTACGAGTCGCGCTCTCAGACCGACAAGGCTGTCGCGCAGTACAAAAAGATTCTCGCGAAAGAACCTAAGGACACTGAATCGAGAATGGCGCTCGCCGGGCTGCTGCGGCGCGGCGACAAGAAAGACGAAGCGCAGGCGCAATACCAGCTCGCTCTGAAATACGACCCGAAAAACGAAGACGCCTGGAAAAACGCCGCAACCCTTCTCGAAGACCTGAAGAAAAAGGATGAACTCATAGCTCACTATAAAAAGATGGCGGCGGCGCTGCCCGAGAGCGGATACGCCTATGCCCGGCTGGGTTACATCGCTGAGGCGGACGGCGATGCGAAAACGGCGGTCGAATATCTGGACAAGTCGCTGGAACGCAAAAATCCCGCCGAGTTCGGCGTTTACTCGCGCCGCGCGAAATACTACGAGGATGCCGGAGCGGCCGTGACCGCCGAGGTTCTCTACCGGCAGGGGCTTGAAGTTCTTCTGGAGCACTCGCAGGAAGTCTACACGCAACTTATGGATGACCTGCAGAAGAACAGCGGCCAGCTCGACCTCGCGCGCCTGATGGAGATCGGCGAGCGCGAGAAGGACCTCGACTCCAGTCTCGACACCGCCATGGACGGAGTAATGAAATCATTCGCGCGGCGCGAGGACCGCGACGGCGCGATCTCTTATCTTAAGGAACAGATGGAGAAGTATCCGAAGAACAAAAAACTTATAAAAGCGATGGGCGGCCTGGAGCGCGACGCCTCTAACGTCGACCGGGTGATGCGTCTGTCGCAGGAGTTGCTGGACGTTGACGTAAAGGACGCGGACGGCCACCTGTGGATGGCGTGGGCGTTCGAGCAGAAAGGCGAAACGAAAGAGGCGGGACTCGCCTACATGCGCGCCGCCGAGGCCGACCCGAAACGCGAAGAAGCCTACGACGGCCTTTTGAGAATGTACCGCGCGCAGAACAAAATCGCCGACATCGTTCCGTTCCTTTCCCGGAAACTGGAATTGGACAAAGACATCGAAGTCCTAAGGAAAGCTTACACGCAGGCGGCGACCGAAGCCGGCCTGCCGGTCATATTGCCTGATGACGACAAAAAGTGACGGAAAAACATTCAGAATAATAGCGCCGCTGTCGAATCCGGACGAAGCGCGCACGCTGCCCGGCCTCGGCGCGGACGAATTTTACTTTTCCATTCAGCCGCCGGGCATGAACAGCGCGTTCAGCCGGCGCGAACTGCCGCGCGCCAATTTTCACAGTTTCGAGGACATCGAACTTGCGGCGCAGATAGCCGCGAAACGCGGCGTCCGCCTTTTCGCCGCCGTCAATAAAACATATTACACAAACGACGAACTCGGCCCCGCGAAGAAGATTTTAGACCGCTGCCTCGATGCCGGCGCGGCGGGCCTTATCGTCGCCGACGCCGGCCTTCTGCGCCTATTGCGCAAAGGCAACTACGGCGCCCGCGCCGAAATCGCTCTCAGCACGGTCGCCGCGCCGACAAACGGCGACGCCGTCGAATTCTTCTCACGCCTCGGAGTCTCGAGGGTCATTCTGCCACGCACGGTCAGTCCGAAACAGGCGGCGCGCTTCGTCAGGAGATTCCCAAAGCTCAGGTTCGAGGCGCTGATCTTCAACTGGTATTGCGCGAACGTCGACGGCGTGTGCCGGTACCAGCACGACATATCGGACCCTGCGGCCCCGCCGGACCTTGTTCGCAACGGCTGCTGTTTCGACTATGAAGTCACTTGCCCGAACGGCGCGCCCGCTCCTGATTCCGTACGGCGCGGCTTAACAAACGCGCAGCGGCGATCCGAAACCGCCTGCGGCGTCTGCTCCATTTATGACTTCATGCAGGCCGGCGTGAGAGACTTCAAGGTCGTCGGACGCCTGCTCGGTTACAAGGCGAAAGCGAACAGCGTTAAATTCCTCGACGGATGCCGCAAAATTTATCAGGAATCCGACAGCCGGGAGGGCTACATCCGCCTCTCGCAAAGATATTACGAACAATTCTTCGGAGCCGCTTGCTCCGGCGTCTGCTATCATCGGATACGAATGACTGATTAGGCGATGAAAAAAGTAAACTGCAAAGAAATCACGGCTGCGGCCCCCGGCGGCGCGGCGCTCGAACGCGCTTTGAAATATGCCTCGCAAGGCGTCGAAACTGCCCTATTCGCGGACACGCCCGCCGGGATACTCTCCTGCCCCGCCGGAATCCGCCGCATATATTTCGGCTGCGAATTCGACGAACGGAATATCCCGTCGGCGCGAAAAGCGGCCGCTGCTATCGAGGCGAGCGCCGGGCGAAAGCTCAAGTTCACTCTCGCGACGCCGATTATGACGGACGCCGGAACGGCGCGGCTGAAGCGTCTGCTTCGGGCGCTGAGCGAATACGCGCCTTTCGAGGCGGTCGCAAACGATTTCGGCGCGATCGCTATAATCCGCGATGCCGGCCTGATTCCTGTCGCCGGACGGCTGCTGATCAAACAGAAAAGCGACCCGCGGCTGGCGGCGCTGAAATCACCGCGCCTCCGCAATTATTTTAAAAAATCAGCGGCTGACAACGCCGAGTTCGCCGCCCTGCTCCGCGACCTTGGTATCAAACGCGTCGAACTCGACAACCCGCTTTGCGGCCTTGCCCCGCCAGCCGGCTTCTCGGTTTCGCTTTATTATCCTTTTGTTTTTATGACGCTTTCCATGCGCCAAACGGAATCCGAACACGACGGAGCTGTCTATTTCCTCAAAAACAAGGCTTTCCCGGTGGACATCATTTTGTCCGGCGCCGCACAGTTCTATATGAATCAGGAACTGAAAGCCTTGAAAGCCGGAGGCGTCAACAGGCTGGTTATCCAGCCTTTGCCGCCCCGTTGACACCGCTTCCGCGCCAAATTTGAATCATATCGCCAAAACAGATGTTTTCACCATTTGATCTTATTCTGTATTTATGTATAATATTTATGAACAAATTATTTATTAACCGTGTTACATGATGTATGTTTTTAATTACTTAGAATTATATTGGGGAGAGCCGCATGAAAACCAAGAAAGATTTGGAAAGCGCCCAAAAAGGATTCTATCCTAAAGCTAAGAAGGAGCTTAAGCTCTTTTTCAGCAGCGAAGAAGGCAAAATTACCCGGAAAGCCATCGTCAAAACATCCGTGATGACGGCCATTGTCGGCATGATGGTTGAAGGCTCTCTCGTGCATGCCCAGCACACAAGCGGCAATTCTTATCTTCACTATAACTGTTCCAATCCTGTCGCCAACACCGGCTGCACCGGCACACACGCCTCTCACAGTTCACACGGCTCGCATGGCTCTCACGGCTCACATGGTTCGCACGGCTCGCACGGCTCGCACGGAAGCTGGTAACTGTCTTCCCTCACCGTAAAGAACAACCCGAAAGGACGTCTGCGTCGTCATGGAAAAGCGGAATTTTTTCTTTAAGGTTGAGAACGACGCCTTACAACTCAGAATCCCCGGCAAAATTTATCCGTTGGAAGCCGCCCTCAGCGCGACATATTTTTTCATAGATGATTTTTACATCTTTCTCGCGCCCGACGGCCCCGCCGGCGTCATCGTCGAACTGAAGCCGAAGAAGAAAATGTCCAAGGCCAGACTCGACGCCGCCGCGGGCGAGTTCTTCAACTCGCTTCTCGCCGAAACCCTGCGTTTGAACATGAACGAAACGAACAAAAAGTTCAGGGAGAAGTTGCTCGAACAGGCCCTCGCGTCCGCGCTCAGCCCGGCGAAACCCTCCGATCCGGACGGCCCCCTCGGCCCATCTCCCGCCTGCGACGAAACGCTCGAACTGGAACTCGACGCGGAACTGAAACTCATCATCGAGCGCACGAAAGACGCGAGCTATACAGACGACCCGCTCGGCATCTGCGTTCCGTTCGGAACCGCCGCGCCCGCAAAAACCGCCGCGAAATCCGCGAAGCCGAAACCCGCCGCAAAGCGGGCTCCGCGCAGAAAATAAATCGCCGCTATTCCCCCCGGCCACGCGCCGGCAAAGGTTGGCCATGTCGACAAAAAGCGAATCCGGAACGGTTGAATACTCGTTCGACAAAAAAATTTACAAACCAGCGGCCGTGAAGAAAGCGGTCGAGGACTACTCCGGCGCCGCGCTCTTCGATGTCGCCGAAAATAAATCAGCCGTCCGCGTCTCGATCTCCGGCATTCCGTCCGCCGGGAACGCCGAACTCACCGGCGAGTTCCGCAATTACGTTCTCTATCTGAACAAGATTCTGTAGGAGCTTTACGAATGCCCCGATCTAAAACAAAAATCGAATCCGCACGGCGCGGCTTCTTCAGGTTCCGCGAACTCGGCGACATGGTTGTCGTCACCAACGACGCCGGACAACACATCACGCTCGATAAAGCGGACTTCGATCTCCTATCCGCCGGAAATATCGGCGAAAACAACAAGAACTATCTCGACCTCAAGGCGATGGGCTGCATTCACTCCGGCGACGGCGAACCCTCGCCCGTCACTGTCGAAAAATTCAAGCGCCGCAACATGTTCATCTATCAGGGGCCGCTCCTCTTCATTGTTATCCCCACCCTGCGCTGCAATATGAAATGCGCCTATTGCCACGCCAGCGCCTGCGGGCCGAAGGCTTACGATTACGATATGAGCATCGAGACCGCGAAACGCGTGGTGGACACGATTTTCGAATCTCCGGGCATCAACTTCGGCATCGAATTTCAGGGCGGCGAGCCGATGCTTCACTGGGAAGCCGTGAAATTCACTTCCAACTACGCGATCGAACGCAACAAGATGCACAAACGGAATCTTCAGTTGACGATCGTCAGCAACCTGAGCCTCATGGACGACGAGAAGCTGGAGTTCCTGATTTCGCGCAAGATCGGCGTCTGCACGTCGCTCGACGGCCCCGCTTTCGTTCACAACAAAAACCGCGGCGGCGGCCACGCCAGGCTGATCAAAAACATTAAAAACATCATGCGCCGCTACAAAGTCGAGTTCGACCGCTACACACCCGGCGCTCTCACTACCATAACCCGCCATTCGCTTCCCTTCCACAAAGAGATTGTCGACTCGTTCGTCGACCTCGGCATGGAAGGCATCCACCTGCGCCACTACAACCCGATCGGCTCCGCGCAGTCAGCCATCCCGGACATCGGCTACTCCCCCGAGGAGTTCCTCGATTTCTACGCTAAGGCGCTCGACTACATTATCGACCTGAACAAACAGGGAACCCTGCTTATCGACCGCACCGCCTGGCTGTTCCTTCTGAAGATTCTCGGCGAGTTCGACCCGAACTTCATGGACCTTCGCTCCCCCTGCGGCGCCGGGATCGGGCAGATCGCCTTCAACTACGACGGCAGCGTTTACACTTGCGACGAGGGCCGCATGCTCGCCATGCAGGGCGACGAATCCTTCCTCATGGGCAATGTCCGCGAAAACAACTACGACGAATTAGTCGGCGCCGAGATCGTCAAACAAACCTGCCTCGCTTCCATCCTCGACGGAATCCCGCGCTGCTGCGACTGCGCTTATAAGCCCTACTGCGGCGTCTGCCCGCTCCTCAACTATGTCGAGGAAGGCAGCCTCTTCGCCAAAATTCCGCAAAACAGGCGCCACAAGATCAATCAGGGCGTTCTCGATATTGTCTTCACTAAGCTACAGGACGAGTCCTCAAAAAAAGTCTTCATCAACTGGCTGGAACGGGGGATCAATGTCGTTTGAGCCTTCTCGACACCCAAGCCAAAATCATAGATGTTAAAATAACATTCCGATGTAACAACTACTGCCTGTTCTGCGCCGCCGGCGACAAGCGGATGATTTACGCCGACCTGCCGCCGGACTCTATCCGCGACGCGCTCGCCGCCGCCGCCGGGGAACGCGACTCCGTTCTTTTCACAGGCGGCGAACCGACAATGCGCGATGACCTCGCCGGTCTCGTCCGCTTCGCCCGCGAATCCTGCGGCTACAAAAACGTCATCATTCAAACCAACGGCCGCCGCTTCGCTTACCGCGACTATGCAGTGTCGATCGCCGATGCCGGAGCCCGCCAGTTCATGGTCTCCATCCACGGCCATACCGGAGCCCTTCACGATTTCCTGACCGGACAAAAAGACAGTTTCGCCGAAACCGTCATCGGCATTAAAAACCTGCTCGCGCTCGGACTGACCGTAGCCACAAACACCGTTATCACTAAATCGAACTATCGAAACCTGCCCGACATCGCGAGAATGCTCTGCTCGCTCGGCGTCGGACAGATGCAGTTTGCTTTTCCGCACATCGACGGCAACGCCAAAGCGAACGCCTCTCGCGTCGCGCCGCCCATGACTCTCGCCGTCCCCTATCTGTTCCGCGCGCTCGACATCGCCGCCGCCTCGAAACGCGTCGCCCTCACCGAGGGATTCCCGCTCTGCATGATCCCCGGCCGCGAGCAAAACGCCGTCGAATCTCTTCACAAAAAAATTAAAGTCATAGACGAAGGCGGCAGCATCGACGACTTCGACGGCCACCGCGCGACACGGCTCAAAACAAAAGGTCCCGCCTGCCCGCCCTGCCGGCATTTCAAACTCTGCGAAGGCCCCTGGGCGGACTATCCAGAACTGTTCGGCTGGAAAGAGTTCAAACCGGTAAAATGAAAAAGTTCGACTTCTACATATCCTACCTATGCGCGAGCAAGTGCGCGTTCTGCTGCGTACTCGATAAAATAAACTGGTTCAGGGACAACAAAGTCCCGCCTCATATTCCGTTTCAGCAGGTGAAGGACGTTCTTGATGAAAAACACGCCGACGGTTACGGGCACGTCACGCTCACCGGCGGCGAACCCACCCTGCACCCCCGATTCGCTGAGATTCTCGCTTACGCAAAAAAGCTACGCATGCGCACAAGCGTCAATTCCAACATGATGATGTTCGCCGACGAGCGCTTCTGCCGCGCGGCGATGCCGTACGTAGACGAGATTGTCGCCTCCGTCCACGGCCACACCGCCGAATTGCACAACTCAATCACCGGAACGAAGGACGGTTTCGAGCGGTTCGTCAAAGGCATGGAAAACGTCGTCCGCATGAAACCCGATTTATACCTGATCACGGACACGGTGCTGGTTACGCCGAACATCGTCGACATTTCCGGGATCGTGGATTTTCTGCTCTCGATCAAAGGACTGCGGCACATTCTTTTTTCAAATGTTAATCTGCCGCCGGACAAACTCGACGGCCGCGAATATCTCGTGCCGACTCTCCCGCAAATCGAAGAGATTCTCCCGGAGATCGTCGAGCGCATAGCTTTCAAATCGGACAAAATTTTGCGCTTCTACGGCATCCCGTTCTGCGCGCTCAAGGACTATCACGCATATTCGAGCGACCTGTATTTCGAGCCGAAAATGGTTTGGGAGCGCGTCCGCCGGGAAGACGACATGGTCGACCGCGAGTACGCCGCGCCGAAACCGAACATGGCGAAAAAGAAGACCAAAAAGTGCGCCGGATGCCTCTACGAAAAAACCTGCGGCGGCTTCTTCAACAGTTACTACACGCTCTTCGGCGACAAACATATTAAGCCGATTCTGAAAAAATAGTCTAATCCGCCCATACGAAAAATGGATTGGAGTCAAAACATAGTTATTATGCTCGACGGGAAAACATTACAAAAAGAAACGGCGGCGTCGGAAAAGCATCTCTGGGTCCGACTGACAAAGCTGTGCAACAACAACTGCATTTTCTGTCTCGATAAAGAGAGTCAGGACGGAACCTCAATTCCGACTCGCGAGATTTACAAGCAGCTTGAAAACGGGCGCGCGGACGGCGCTTCGCGCCTCATCCTTTCCGGCGGCGAAGCCACTCTACACCCGGAATTCTTCAGCATCGTCCGGCGCGGAAAATCGCTCGGTTTCCGCCGCGTTCAAGTCGTCTCCAACGGCAGAATGTTCGCTTACCCGGACTTTCTCGCGAACGCCGCAGCAGCAGGACTCGACGAAATTACTTTCTCAATGCACGGACACACTCCCGAACTGCACGACGCCCAGACACGCGCCCCCGGCAGCTTCAGTCAGGCGCTCGCCGGCCTCACTAACGCGCTCAACTCCGGCCGCTTCATCGTCAACGTCGATATCGTCATTAACCGCTTCAACTACAATGTCATAGACAAAATTATGGACTATTTTATCGGCCTCGGCGTCCATGAGTTCGACCTCCTTCACGTCACTCCTTACGGCGAGGCGTGGAATCATAAGAATAAAGTGTTCTATGATATCGCCGACGGAATAAAATTTCTTAACAAGGCGTTCGCCTACTCGCGGCGCGATGATCTCTTTGTCTGGACCAACCGCTTCCCGCCCTCTTACCTCGCCGCGTTTCCCGAACTGATCCAGAACCCTCTGAAGATCAAAGACGAGGTTCGCGGACGCATGGATTTGTTCGACGCGTTTCTGAAAGGAGACGCGGAACTGCCCTGCCGCGGCAAACGCTGCGATTTCTGTTTTCTGCGCGGCTTGTGCGACGATCTCTTCCGGTCGAAAGAAGCCGCCGACTCCGGCTCCACAGCCGCTCTACGCGTTCCGGCGTCCGGCCTGAGCGCCGCGAAACGGTTCATCAACAACTCGCTTCGCCTGCTCATAGTTCACGGCTCCTCCGTCGACGATATGAATCTGAGCCCCTCCGCTTTTCCCGCCGGCGCAGCGCTCCGCTTCGAGCTTGCGGACTATTCAGGTTTCACTTCGTTCAGGAACCGCCTGCCGAACAAAAACGTTACCGCATGCGCGCCCGACGCAAAACAGCTTGAGGCTGTCCTCTCAGCAACCGGCGTTACGCCTGCGCTCGAACTGAACGCTCGCGGCGCGCCGCTTATCAAAATCGAATTCAACTTCGTTAAAAAACACGGCATCCGGCTATATAACAAAAACAGGGCGTCGCTCGCGGAAAGCGCTGAGAACGACGTCGAGCTTCGCGGGTTCTTCAGGGGCGCGCTCGGGAAAAGTCTGAAAACCGAAAACATTCCGGCATGCGTCGCGGACGCCTCGCAGGGCCTCCAGACATGGTTCCTCGATTTTGAAGCGCTCGACCGGCGCGGCGGCATCGACATGCAGAAATTAGCCGATTCATTCGTCATGAACCGCTATTACATTTTTCCGTTCGAATGCGGCTCGTGCGCGAAAAAGAACCTCTGTCCCGGCATTCACGTGAATTACTGCCGCGCGTTCGGTTTCAAACCGAAACCATTCGCGGCGGCGAAAAAATAAAACGGACTGATTATGGCAAACCTCGGATACATGCAGGTCACGCGGCGCTGCAACCAGAAGTGCCGGTTCTGCTCCAACCCGGAGCGGGAAGCTGACATGCCGTTGAAAAAAGGGCTCGCCTACATTGACGATTTGAAAGAAAAAAGATTCCTGTGCGTGCTGTTCACCGGCGGCGAACCGACTCTCTCGGAGAACCTTCCGCGTTTCCTCGCCCACTGCCGCGAGACGGATTTTATGAGCAAGCTTTGCACGAACGGCCAGAAACTCGCCGACCCCGATTACCTCAAGTCGCTTATCGACAACGGCCTCACGCACGTCTGCGTCTCGCTGCACTCGCATCTGCCGGAGGTTCAGGCCGCCCTCACCCAAAACCCGGACTCGGCGGCAAACATCTTCAAGGCGCTCGATAACCTTTCACGACATCCGGATGTCACTCTCGACATCCTGACCACCATCAACAAATACAACTCCGGCCACCTGAGCGAAACGACAAAATTCCTGCTCGGCCGCTTTCCCTCTTTCTCGCATGTAACGTGGAACAATCTCGATCCGCGCATGAACCGCACGGCGGAGAACCCGGACACGATCCCGCGCCTTTCCGATTTCCATCTCGAACTCGCTCTCGCCATGGACCTGCTCGCCGCGAACGGCAAACCGTTTCAGGTCGAGCGCGTTCCGCTCTGCTACATGGCCGAACACGCGAGTCGCTCGACGGAAACGCGGCGCATCGTCAAACGCGAGGAGCGCCTGACATACTTTCTCGACGAGCGCGGCTGCCTCCGCTGGAAAGACTGGGAACACGACAAAGCGGACTGCTGCGCCATCTGCTCGCTGAACGAAATCTGCGCCGGCCTCTATCAGATGAACGCTTATTATTTCTCGAATGAACTTTTCCCGGTGTTCGTGCGCAAAGAGCCGATAATTGATAAAATTATCAACGAATAGAAAGGCGTCAGCATTGCGGCTGCCTCAAACGCGGCGGCTGCGTGAACTTTTATGAAGAAGCGCCTCCTTCTCGTCTCATTCGTCGGCGGTTTCCGATCGGACCGGAAGCTACACCGCGCCATGGCGCCTTTCACTCTCGTAAATTTCCTGAAAACTGATCCGCAGGTCGCCCTTGATACAGACGCCGAGATCGAAATATTCGACGCCGCCGATAACGATGAAGTCGTCCTCAGAAACATCCGCCGGCGCAAACCAGACGTCGTCGGTTTCACTTGTTTTTACTGGAGCGTGGAGAAGTGCCTGAACGTCGCGAGAAAGCTGAAACTCGTGTCGCCGGAAACGATCACGATCGCCGGCGGCCCGCAGATCACGGAACTTTTATTTGCTAAAACGCCATGCCTGGACTTCGCGGCGCGCGGCGAAGGAGAGATCGTCCTGCGCGAGTTCATGAAGGCCCTCACAACCGGCGGCGATCCGGCAAAGGTTCGCGGCCTTATGTATCGCAAAGACGGCAAAGCGTTCACGGACTCCGGGCAGTCATTCGTCGAAAATCTCGATGATCTTCCGCCCCTGTCCGAATGCGTTCCGCTCCGCGAAGCCATTCTTTCGTCGTTCGAACGCAAGTTTCCTCTCGAAACGTCGCGCGGATGCCCGAACAAATGTTCCTACTGCAACTGGAACATGCACAGCGTCCGTTTCCATTCAATTATAAACTTCGAGCGCAACCTCCGCTTCCTCATGGACAGTTTGCCGCCCCGCAACAAAACAATTATTGACTTCACGGACTCCTATCTCGACATTAACATCAAGCGGCTGAAGGATGTTTTGAAGTTGCTGATTAAATACAGGAAACCTGGCGTCGAGTTCCGCGGCTATTTCCTTTTCAACAATCTGGACGCCGAATCGATCGATCTGCTCGACAGGGCGAATTTCCGCCGCCTGTCACTCGGCCTTCAGGCTCTCAATCCGGATGTCAGGCAGACGCTCAACAGGAACTGGTTCGATGACGAGTCCCTTGAAAGAGCGATCTCGTTGCAGGATCGCTTTCAAATTATGATTGACCTGCTTCTCGGCGTTCCCGGAGACAATAGCGGGAATTTCAAAGATACCATAGCGCGCCTGTGGCGGCGCGGCGCGAACGACATCACGGCAAGCGTTCTGCGCGTGTTGCCCGGAACCCGGCTCTACGATAACAGCGACGCCGGCTTTGTCTTCGACGCCGACCCGCCTCACATGGTTATTTCCTCGCCGTCATTCTCCTTCGCCGACATCCACGAAAGCGGCCGCTTCGCAATGAACTTCACCGTGATCAATAATTTGCTGAAGCGCGCCGATATAGAACTTATCGAAAAAGAGTTCCGCGCCGATTTTTTTGATATCTGCGAAGATATTCATATCGCCATTCCCCAATGGAACGGCTTCATAACTAAGATCGGCGAAGGCGCTTCCGGCGTCGACGCGAATCCTGACATCATTCTGCTGCTGCCGGAATACCTTGCGCGTTTGTCGCCCGGCAACCCGGCGGCGCCGCTCATCGAATCTATCGTCAAACTCAGGCGCTCGGAATTCCTGCTCGCCGAATCGCTCGAAAAAACGCTGAACGAGTCTCCGCGAAACCTGCCTGTCCCGGTTTCCGGTCTCGATTCGGCAAAAGCGCGAGTCCCCCGATTCGAGAAAATCACGCTGCGCCACAATGTCTTCGGCCTACCCGGCTCAAAACAATGGGGCGCTCCGTTCGAGGAGCCGAAAACATTTTTTATCGTCAACAATTACGCGACTCATGGATATGAAATACTCGAACCGAAAATGCCGGAAGTCGCGGAAATTCTGTTCAAACTGCTCGCGAAACCAGCAACCTCGAAAGCCATCGCGGAATTTGCCGCCGAATCAATAAAAGGCGTGCGGCGCGAATCGGTCATCAGCTTTATAAAAATGCTTTGCGAAAAATCGGCGCTGGTCTATAGGGAATCGGCGGCGCCTCGGGACAATATTGGATGAAACAGAAGCGAAAAATAGTATTTTGCGGCGTTGAAGAGCCGCTGGACGTTTCCCCGGAGCGTTACGGGCTCGCCCTCTCCTATCCGTTTGAATACCTTGCCGCGTTCGCGCTTCAAAACAAGGAGATCGCGGGTAACTTTGAATTCGAAACGCTGTTGGCAAACCGCAATGCATTCGATGAAGACATAATTTTCGACATCGCCGCCCGCAACCCGCGCATGGCGGGCTTCTCCTGCTCAGTTAAGAACATAGGCCGCTGCCTGAGAATCGCGCGGCAGTTGAAATTGGCCTGTCCGGAAACCCTGATAATTCTCGGCGGCCCTGAAATGTACGCCGCGGAGAGGCTGATGCAAAAACACAGCTTCATCGACCTCGCGGTTTTCGGGGAGGGAGAAGAAACTTTTTCCGAAACGCTATTGAGCGTGCTCGCCGGCGAAACCGGAAAAATACCCGGCCTGTTCAGGCGCGCCGGCGGCAAAATCGTCTCCGGCGGGCCGCGCAAACCCATAGAGCGACTCGACTCCATTCCTTCCTTCTTCACGCCCGAAAAAGCCGCCGCCGTTTCCGGCATAGCGCTCTACGAAACCGCGCGCGGATGCCCCAACAAATGCTCCTATTGCCTCTGGTCTCCCTATAGCAAACGCTATTTCTCAATGAAACGCGTTAAAAGGGAAATCGGGCTCCTCCTCGAAAACGACGATATCGAACGAATCTGGTTCATAGATTCCGATTTCGACTCCGACGTCGAACGCTCAAAGGAAATTCTGCGATTTGTCAAAAAGAAACGCAAGCCCGGCCTTGAACTGTCCGCCTTCCTCAACTTTCACACGCCGGACGAAGAACTCCTCGCTCTCGTCGCCGAACTCTTTCACGAGGTGCCGGTCGGCATACAGACGGTAAAGCGGAACCTTCAGAAAAACATCGGCCGGGACTGGTTCGACATCGCTGAATTCGAAAAAAATCTCGGCAAAATCCTGAGCTTCATTCCGGCTCACAAACTTTATATCGATCTTATGTACGGGCTGCCGGGCGAAAAACCCGGCGACTTCGCCGACACGCTTATGTGGTGCCTCGCGCGCGGACTGACTCACATTAATTTCTTCCGCCTCTCGGTCTTCCCCGGCGCTCCGCTCGAAAAAATCGCCCGGAAATCCGGCCTGATCTTCGATCCCGAACCGCCTCATCTCGTTTACTCTTCAGACACGTTCTCTTTCGACGATTTGATCGCGATCGAAACTGAGATTGTTAACTACAAGGTTTTAGAGACGCTTCTGCCCCCTGAGTCGCTTTCGAAACTCGCGGCGTCAGACGCTTTCACGGACATTCTCCGCAACCTGAGCCGCTGCGACCCGGACTTCGAAACGCGCTTCGTCTGCATCAACGAGTCGAATATATCCGATATCGACATTCGCAAACTCGCCGCGCCCGTGACGGAGTTCCTAAGAAAATACAAAATTGACAAAGAGATATTGGACTCCGCGCGTTCCCGGCGATAACACTCAAATATATTATGTGCCACGCATGGAAATTGGTTTTCCCGCTGTAAAATATTATCAGACTACATTATCGACTGGAGGTGGGAAACATGTGCAAAACATGCGCGAAACACGCCGGGAAAAAAGCTCCCAAAAAGTAAGCCTGCGGTTCGATTCGGCTGGGTAAAGACGATTTAATTTGTCGGAAAACAACGGGATATGCCCGTTGTTTTTTATTTTAAACCGCCTCCAGTCGAAAGGCTTTTCGGAAAAGACATAAAAAACTGATTTACGCCCGGCCATTTATGATATACAAATAGGAAAGCATTGAGAGTCGGCGGATCCGGCGAATTAGGCATAAGGCGGCATAGATGGAGAGTTACGAACAGGTTCCCGCGGTAATACACGTTCACTCGTCAATGAGCGGCGGGAAATACACGCACTCGGAGATAGCGCGAATGGCGCAGGCTGGCGGCGCGCGCGCCGTTTTGTTTTCAGACAAGGCGGAGCGGTCGTTTACATACGGAATTCCGCCCTTCAGGGGCGTCGCGCGAGTCACGATGAAACGGCCTTCGATTCCGATGGCGAAGGTCGGTGAATACCTGAAAACAATAGACGCGGCGCAGGCGGAAAACCCGGACGTCATCCTCGTTCCCGGATTCGAAGTCGCTCCTTACTACCGGTGGGAGGGCGACCCGCGCGCCGGCAACCTCACTCTCTACAAAACCGAATGCGAGATGCTCGTTTACGGCCTGAAAAAAGAGTCCGACTGGCAACACATGCCGTTTATTTCGAATCCGAACTCCGCGCGGTTCAGCGCCGGTTCGTTTTTTCAGTTCATTTTGTGCGCGGCACTGCTCGCGGCCGGATGCGCGGCGTTCTTTGTCCGCGTCAAACACAAATTCAAAGTCGGCCTCTGGCGCAAACAGCAGATAAATTACTACTCTCATCCCTTGCGCCCGTTCGCGATTCTGGCGGTTTTGGCGGCGCTGCTTGTCGGCTTAATGTGCTATCCGTTTCGCCGTTACGCTTACAGCCAGTATCAGCCGCCCCGCCCCACGAACGCCCCCTATCGCCTGCTCGCGGACTACGTCAGCGCTCATGGCGGACTCACCGTATGGGCTCATCCCGAATCAAAAGATGTTCGCCGTTTTAAGGCGGCCCAGATATTGCCGGCCTTGTTCGCGCGGCTTCCCTTCATCCCGAAAGATTTCTCAGCCGAAGTCCGCAACACAGGCTGCGTCGAGGAAATGGAAAACACTGCCGCCTTCACCGCTTTCTCCGCGATTTATGAAGGCTACCGCGCTGTTGGCTGCGTCGGCGGCAGTTGGGATAAAGCCCTTTGCGGATACGCTTCCGGACGCGGCCGCTCCGCTCCGTTCTGGGCCGCCGGAGAGCGCGATTTCTACGGTCTCGCCGACACGTTCCCTATAGCGAATTCGCAGACCGTTTTCCTTGTCCGCGAGTTCAGCCGCGCGGGGATCCTTGAAGCGATGCGCGCGGGCAGAATGTACGCCGCCGAGGTCGACAACGGCAAAGTTCTGCGCCTTTACGACTTCAAAATAGATTCGGGCGGCTCGGCGACTCCGGCAGGCGGAACCGTTGTTTTCTCAGGCCCCGCGCGAGTCTCGGGAACGATCGGCTCAAAGCCCATGCGAGGCATTAAGATCCGCGCCAAAATCATCAAAAACGGGAAAGTCGCCCGCACTTTTTTCGGCTCCACGCCTCTTAAATTCGATTTTTCTTTCCCGGACGCTCCCAAAGACGGCATGGATTATTACCGCGTTGTCGCCGATAACTATAGTTTCGCTTTATTAATAAGCAATCCGATTTTTGTCGACGCTCGCAAAAAATGAAATTCGCGCGGATGGCCATTTTCCACGGCGCGACTTCGCCCCTCATCATCCACACCGTTACGCCCTGTGCGCCCAACGCTTTTCTCCGGTCTCAAACGCTCATGTTTATTGATTTCCTTGTTTGATGTATAATATTGTCAAAATATAACACTTTAAAAATACAACCCTTTCCGGTGAAGCGCCATTTCGCGGTCGGCGTAAAAAGTTTGTCTTGCGAAAACCGTCCTGATTTCATTAAGCGGAACATTTTTCCCGCGCGCACGGTTTGATAGATTGTTTCTAACAAATATTAAGGAGACAATCATGAAAAAAAATCACCTGTTCAAAGCGCAGATCATTTTTACGGCATTCATGCTCGTAGCGGCAACGCATGTTTTGAGCGCTCCCGCCGCTAAATCCGCGAAACCGGGGCCTGACACTTATAAAATCGACCCCGTTCACACAACGGCATTTTTCAAAGTCGGACATCTCAACATCGGATTCGTGCGCGGCGGGTTCACGGACATATCCGGAACCGTGGCGTTCGATAAAAAGAATACTGCTCTCAACTCGGTCTCGATGACAATCAACGTCGCGAGCATTTTCACCAACAACGCGCAACGCGACACTCACCTTAAAAGCCCGGACTTTTTCGACGCCGACAAGTATCCGACAATGAGTTTCAAGAGCAAAACAGTCACTCATGTCCGGGGCAACCTGTATAAAGTGACAGGCGATTTCACGCTGCACGGAGTGACAAAGTCGATAACGGTGGCCGCGCAGAAGCTCGGCGAGGGCAAAGACCCATGGGGCGGTTATCGCGCCGCGTTCGAATCGTCGTTCAACATCAGGCGCAGCGATTACGGCATGACTAAGGAAATCCCCGCCGCCGGCGATCTCGTTGAGATCACGCTTATCGTCGAAGGCGTTAAACAGTAACGCGCCGCGTTGTTTTCGGAGCCTTTTCAGTTTTATCGGCAAAATTTAATCAGGGAGGTTCGTCATGAAACACTTGATCGTTTACAGCCATCCAAATCCTAAGAGTTTCAACCACGCAATTCTGGAAACATACACCGCAGCTCTGAAGCATAAAGGCGCCGAAATGCGGATTCGCGACTTATACACAATAGGCTTCTCCCCCGCTCTCGACGTTCGCGACTTCGATTACTACGCGCAACACAAAGTGCCGGATGAAATTCAGGCCGAGCAGGACAACATAAAATGGGCCGATTTCCTTACGTTCATATATCCGATCTGGTGGACCGGACTTCCCGCCATGGTCAAGGGCTACATAGACCGTGTTTTCACAAACGGGTTCGCCTTCGGAGTCGGCGCGGACGGCGTCAAGGGGTTGCTGCCGGGCAAAAAGGTTTTCATCTTCAACACAACCGGAACGCCCGATCCGGTATACAAAGACAACGGAATGCTCAAGAGCCTGAGCCAGACTTCAGACGCGGGCATATTCGAGTTCTGCGGAATGGAAATGGCCGGTCATAAATACTTCGCCGGCGTGCCCTATATAACCGACGCGGACCGCGCAGCCATGCTCGAAGAAGTTAAAGCTATCGCTGAAAACAACTCTCGCTGACGAATAATTCGGTTGTCATGAAACGGATTATTAAAGTCGTTTCTGCATCTTGTTACTATTCTGCGCTATCAGATTTAGAAGTCAATTTTCTGCTTTGAATCAAGTAACTTCATCATCGTATTTTTCTATTTTACCTTCTTTCTTCTATGTTTGCTTTTTCTTTTTTTAGGTTTATTATTCTTAACTTTATCAAATAGTTTTTCTAATAATATTTTATTTTTATAATGATATACAGGATAATTTATTATCGCAGCATATATAATAAAGATTATATTATAAGATTTAGTATCAGAATAGTTAATTTTATAATAGTGTTGAACAAATAATAATATTATAAATATTAATATTGTTACGGCAATAATATAAAGTTCTGATAATATTATAAAACGCAATTTTGGATATATTGTTGTTTGCAATTCGTCATTTCTGTATAAATATATAAACATCTGCGAAGTGAGAAAGGAACCATATACATATAGTGAAATGTATATAATATTAGAAGTACAATGTGAATAATACAAAAGCGGAATCATAAGGAATAAAAACAATAATAAAGTCAATACATACCAATGTCTAAAAGTAAAGTTTTTCATATTTGTGTTCATTAGCACCTCTTATAAGCGCATTCATATGCATAAATGCTACTATCAATAGCTAGGGGATTCGTGGGACAACTTACTAATTACACCTTTTCTTTGGCATCGGTTCCGGTTTTTGCGGCTTCAATATACGCTAAAGCTTCTTTTCAAGGCGAGTTATGAAGCACTCGCTATCAATCCGGCCTTTTCGCGAGTCGCGCAATCTCGCGATTCGGGCCATCCATCCATATTACTCACTATATCGCTGTCCGTCAACTGGGCTCCATTTCATATATTATCCATTGTCTGTCTTAATTGAGTAAGGCGTCCCCTGAATCCCTAATCCCTGAACCCCCTGAATCCCAGCAATGTTCATTAAAAAATAGCGCACATAGAGTATTTTTTACGAAATCGATCAGTTAAACGTATTAGTTTAATGAATAATTATATAAATTACGTCATAAATTAGTATAATAGTAAATATTAAAATCGGAAATGAAACAATCATTAATAATATTATATTAAAATATTTTTTGCAGGTTACCTTTAATTTATTCATGTTGAGATCGTCAATATCGTCATTTTTATAAAATAATTTAATAAATTTCCAAGGTATAACTGGGTTAGTGCGATACTTGTTAATGTCATTTTCATTTATATTATAATGTTCTCCGTAATGTTTTAACAAATATTCGATAAATACAATTGTGTTATATTTTAGTCGATTGAGCAAAACAATTAAAATTATTACGTATATTGTCCAGACGTATGGAAACCAATTATGTTCCGGCGCTCTCATATGCATTCAGCCAGAGTAACATATTCAAATTTTATGATCGATCTGATAATCGTATCAATAAAGTGAAATAATCTTACGTATTCGGAGGACATCCTTGCTTTATTACCCCGTTTCTTTGGCTTTGTCCCCGGTTTTTACGGCTTCAATATACGCTCAAGCTTCTTTTCAAGCAGAGTTATAAAACGCTCGCTATAATCCGGCTTTTTCGCGAATCGCGTCGAGGAGTCGCATATTGGCGACAGCTTCGTCGGCGTTCGTGATCGGCTGGCTCCCGGTTCGGACCGCCTCGCAGAACGCTTCAAGTTGCGCGTGATATGAAGTTATAGACGGTACGCGTATGTTGTGGACCTTCAGCCCTTCCCGGTGGATGATCATATAAATGTCGACAACGATCTTGCCGGTCTGCACGGCGGGATTGAACGGCGACATGATATAAATTTCGCCTTTGGTTCCCTTTATGCGGGCGGACATCGGCAGGTATCTCACGAGGCTGCCGTGTATCTCGGCGTCGATTCCATTCTCGAATTTGAGATTCGCGCGGATCGTGCCGTCCACGCCCGAGCGCGTGAGTTTCGCGCGCGCCGCGGTCACCGTCGCCTCGTCGCAGCCCGCTATCCAGCGCGCGAAGTTGACCGGGTAGCATCCGATGTCCAACAGCGCGCCGCCCGCGAGACTTTTGCTGAACTGCACCTTGCTTTTGTCCATGAGCGGCACGCCGTGCACGGCGAAAATATGCTGAACTTCTCCAATGCCGCCGGACCGCACTATACTCTCAACTCTCGCGGCGAACGGATGGTAACGGTAGTGAAACGCCTCGGCGAATATTTTCCCGGTCTCTTTCACCTTCGCGGCGATCGCGCGCGCTTCATCCGCGTTGACGGCCACCGGCTTTTCGCACAACACATGTTTGCCGGCCTCCAGCGAGCGGATGGCCCATTCGGCGTGCATGGACACCGGAAGCGGTATGAAAACGCAGTCGATTTCGGGATCGGCGAGCAGTCGCTCGTACTCGCCGTAAGCTTCAGGAATGCCGTGTTCCGCGGCGTAGCGGGCAGCTTTCTTCAGATCCCGAGAGGCGATCGCCAGCAATTCCACGCACGGCGTTTTCTTGATCGGCGGCAGAAAAGCGTATTCGTTCACGCTCGCGGTGGAGAGAATTCCGAATCTCAAATTTTCCATAGCGCTCCCCGGCATATTGTCGCGGCTCAAGTCCGATCCGCATTTAACTTCAGCGATTCAATGATTTATTTTTTTGCGACGGCGCCGATGCTGAGCATCACATTCGCGTACCAGCTCTGGTCGCCGGTGGCGATGGTGAGCGCGACATCCTCGCCCGCAGCCGCCGCGTAGAATCCGGCAATGTCGAGTTTTTCGAGCTTCACATTTGCGCCGTTTTTCCTGAGTATTTTACGATAGTCGTTCCATGCGGGCGGATCGCCGGCCATCGCATACGGGCCCGTTTTCGCCGGCGCCATTACTGACGCGCCCTGGATCGGTATCGCCGACGCGAGCGCTTCGAGAACCTGCGCCACCGTGACGCAGCCCGGCGACAGGTTGAGAAAAACCAACTGCGCCTTCGGGCCGAGCGTCGTCGAGAACGGATAATTCCCGTCCGCGATCAGCACACGCGAGTTATGCCCGGCCGCCGCCAGCGCTTCGAGTATCTCGGGATGCAGCAGTTTGTATTTCAGCATTTTAACCACCCCTGAATTTGTTTATTGCGCCGGCCCCGCCGGCCTCCCAAAATATTATCTCACATAAATCGGGTTCGAGAAAATCCACTGGATGCTTTTCTTGCCCGGCAGATACGCCTCGACCCGGTAGGCGCCGCGCTCCGTGAGTTCAATCTTCATCGCCCTGCCCGTCTCCTCTTTGTAAACAGCGCCGTCTTTCAACAACAGGATTTTGGCGTCTTTCGGAACGCCGATTTCCATAGTAGACGGCGTTTTCGGATCGAGTCTGAATTCGTCGCCCATGATGGCGGTGTTCTTGCCGTCCGAGGCGATGAAATAAAAGCCGCGGCAGGGAGCGAAAGTGTCGAAGCAGACATAGCCGTGGCCGCTCCTGATCGCGCGGTAAATTTCGGGCTGGCTCAGTTCCATCAGAAAGAGATGCGTGCCCACCAATCCGTAACTGCGCTCGTATGCGTCGAGCTGAAAGCCGTTATAGACAACGTTTTCGTGCGAATCGTTCGCGGCGACGCCGGGCGCGCGCTGTTTCTTCTGCGCTAAGTCCCACGCTTTGAAATAGACGACCGGCTTGTCGAGGATGCTGCGCCAGACGCGTTCCGGGTCTTTCTCCAGATAGGGAATTAGCGCGATAGTCTTGTCGATCTTTCCGTCGAGTATGGCGTCGTAGTGCGTGTTGTAGATTTCCATCGCGTCCCAGCCGGAAGCGGACCAGTCGGTGTGCTCCTCGACGTGGCCGAGAATGGCGAGCCCGCCCTGCTTGTGAACGTCGTCAATAACTTTCTGCAGCTTGCCGGAAGCGACAGTCTCCTGCAGGTTGATTCCGAGCACGACGCCGCCGGTTTCAAGGTTGATCTCCTGTCCGGGCATGAAAAAAACGCCGCCGTGCATTCCGCGCAGCCCGTGGTTGACCGAATACGGAGACGGGTGGTCAGTCATAAGAACAAAATTCACGCCCGCTGTCTGCGCGGCCTGCACGATGCGTGACACCGAGCCTTCGCTGTCGTGCGAGAGATAGGAGTGCGCGTGTATCACCCCTTTGAAATCGCCGTAGCCCATCGCCTCGATCGGCGACTCGATGCCCGCGGGCGCGCCCGCCGGGTTGATCGCCGGATTCGTCGGCGCCGGAATTCCGCGCGCAGGCCCTTCCGCCTTCTTGCCGGATGCGCCGGCGGATGCCGCCAAGATCAAAATCGATGCCGCCGCGATTGTCAGCGCTCTCAATCCAAGTTGTCTCTTCATGTCACTCTCCTGCCTCATTTCGATTTATGGATTCATTATACTTTATATCGGCTTCATTAAAAATGCTGACTGATTTCGGGGCCTTGCACTCGACAATTGTGTAGCCGGGCGCTGTGCCCGGGCTGCCCGCCATGTAAATCGGAATGCCGTAAATCGAGTCGCGTATGAAATGATGGCCGTGTCCGAATATTGCCGCCGCCACATTTTCCTTGTTGGCTTCGAGAATTTTGAAAATGCGATCCGCAGCCGGTATCATATGGCCGCCTTTCATCAATTTCGTGACCACCGGCGTCGCCGGATAATGGTGGAAAAACAGAATCGCGGGACGCCCGCGCTTAAGCTGCGCTTCGAGCCAATCCAGTTGCGCATTGTCGAACCCGCCGAGCCACGAATCGGAATGGCTGGTCGCCTTGCTCGAAGAATCCAGCGCGATTATTGTGAATCCGCCGTTGTCGAACGAATAGTAGAGCCCCGGCATAGAACCGATCTCTTTGCGCGATTCGAGCATGATTTTCTCGATCTTCTGCCTTTTTATGGACGGATTCCACATGACATCCCAGTAAAACTCATGATTCCCCAACACGTCGTAATATGGAATTTTCACATTGTCGCGCACGGTTTTGTTATATAGATCGAGGATGGGAATCGGCTTTTTATCGGGTCCCAAGTATTTCTCGGCGCCATGCCGGCCGGGCAGAAAAAGCTGGTCCACCGAGTCGCCGAGGTTGATGATGAAATCGAGCGCCGGCTTATGCTCGCCCATCGCCTTCAACACTTTGACGAACGCCTTGTTGTGCGGGTCGTCCGGGTCCGGCCTCGTATGAGCGTCGCTCAAAACGCCGAAATAGAAAACCGGTTTGTCTGTTTCCCCGGCGGCGAACGCGGCGGTTGCGGCAAACAGCGATAAAATGATGATTAGAGTTCCGAGCGTTGAGTAGAGTTTTCGCATTAGGTCTCCCTGCGCCTGCATGTTGTCACAGAAATTATAACCAATTCGGAGTGAACGGCGAATATATTATTTATTGCCAAGGCTACATTTTTTTCGACAGAACTTATCTTCCGCCACGGATTTGTGGCAAAATGCTATTATCTGTCCGGTTTCAACCGTTTTTATATTGAAGATTGAGATTTGAGAAAGCAGCCCGGAACAGACAAGAATATCGAAGCGCTCAAAGCCATCAATACTTTAAGGAGAAAAATAGCATGCCGACAAACAACAAGCCGCTGATTCGCTTTAACCGCTTGAATATGTCTCGTTTTGTTTTGCCGCTTCTTTTAGCGGCATTTGCATTTGTGTCCTTTTCATGTTCTCAAAAGCAGGAAAGAAAAGTTGATCCAAATCTCTTAGCCGCTTTTGTTGAAGCGGACAAAACTCTCGAAATCGCGCGAACGTCTCAAAACACCGGTCTGAACTACGGCGGTAACGTATCATTAGCGCTGGAAAACCTGATCCGCGAACTCGGCCTGCAAGTCAGCAAATATCCGAACCCGAGGCAAGCCTCGGAACTGAAAAATCTCACCATGGAACTCGCAGAAATCTTTGCTCATTCAGAGAATGTCGCGCAAAACACGCCCGGCTCCAGCATGGCCTCAGTATGCAATGAGTGGACCGCATTCCGGCCGAAGCTGAGACCGTTCGTCGGAAAAATCGTCGATTCCCCGCCGCCTGCCGCGCCCCAATAGCGGATTTAAGATATTTTCTTTTCATATTCGATCCATATATTATAATCTCAACATTAAACTTTGAATTGGAGTCGTCATGCGCAAAAGGCCGGATTTGTTCAAGAGAATATTGCCGCTGTTTGTAATCGCCGTTTCCTCGATAGCGTTTTTTGTTTTCGCCGAGGGGAAAGACGCCGTAAAGCCGAGACCCGTCATCGTGCGCGCCGTAACCTACAACATCTGCGGCCTGCCGGACGCTATCATCAGGGAGCGCGACCTGCCACGCGCGAAGGACAGGTTCCCGGAGATCGGCATGCAACTTCGCAAATACGACATCGCCGCCCTTCAGGAAGTCTTCGTTCCGGAGCGCACGCTGATCGAAAAGAAACTCTTCATGCGCTTCATCGCGCGCGGCACCGACTCCGGAATCATCGGCGCGCCGGGCAGCGGAATCTATATCTTTTCGCGCTGGAAGATGCCAAAGTTCATGTTCGAGCGCTGGACCGATATCACCGATTACGACGCGATGAGCCACAAAGGATTTGTCGCGGCGACGGTCGAGATAGAACGCGGACCCGTCATCGACGTTTATTCGCTTCACGCTCAGGCGGGCCACCAAAAGTACAGGATGAAAAATTACGAACAGCTTTTCGCCGCAATGAAACAATACTCCCTCGGCTCCGGCCGGCCCATCCTTGTCCTCGGCGATTTCAATTGCGAAATGCGGGAACCAGAATGCAAATGGATCGTCGCAAACGCCGGCCTGACTCACGTCAGCGCCAACCCGGCGCCCGACCAGATAGACCACATCTTCTACAACCAAAACGGGTCCGACTGGAACATCTCCGTCATATCAAGCCAATTCGTTTTCGACAAACCGCTCCTGAACGGCAAGATGCTCAGCGACCATAACGGCTACGAGGCTGTTCTCCAGTTCGAGAAAAAATGATCTTGCCGTCATCCGGGAAATGCCGGCGCTTCGAACGGCATTTTAATTCAAAAGGAGTCTGCTATGAAAAAATCAATTTTTGCCGCGATCGCGATTTGCGCGTTCGCCATGTCGTGCGCGACCTCCGCGCGGGCGCTGGACCTCACGCCCGCCGAAAACGTGCCTGAAGCGAAAGCGAAACTTATCAGGCAGCTCATCAACCAAATGAAAATGGACGAAACGATGAAGCAGGTCAGCGCCGCGATAATAGAGCGGATGAAAACACAGGCCCCGGATATGTTCAAACAAACGCTGGACCCGATAGGCCTGACCGCCGAAGAACGGTCAATGGTCGAAAAAGAGGTCGTTCCCGGCTACGTCGAAAAAACCTATAAATCGATATTCGCGATTTTCGATGTGGACTCGCTTATCAACAAGATTTACGTTCCCATTTACGCGAAACACTTCTCCGATGACGACATTAAGGCGATGATCGCTTTTTACGATTCCCCGGTCGGCAAAAAACTGGTGGCTGAATCGCCGGCGATCGCAACCGAATCCATGAACGAAATCTCTGTGGTTTTCATTCCGCAACTGGCGATGTCGGTGAAAAACATAACCGAGGAATTGAAAGCGGAAATAAAGAAACGGGTCGGCAAATAACTAATTGCGGGGCTGGTTTCAATCCTGGCCAAAAGGAAGCGCATCCATGGAATACATATCATTTTTGCCGGATCAGGTTGCAGGCCGCGAAACAGCGGGCGATTTTCAGGCGGTCGTGTCGCCGGCTGAAGGAATAATCGTGAAAGCCGGCGCGCGCGCGGAAGTCGGCGCGTGGCTCGAAGCGGAAAAAGCGAAAGGAAACATTGTCGCCGAGGAAATCGAGCGCTGCGCGCTCCTTCCGGGCTTCACCGACGCTCACAACCACACGCTCGTTTACGCCACGTTCGAGATGCTCAATGCCGCCTCCATGCTCGGCTGCGCCGACAAGGCGGACGCGCTCAAGCGCATCAAATCCGCCTCCGCCCGCCTCAAGGACCCCGAAAAAACCGTCTTCGCCGTCGCTTTCGACAGCTCGAAAATCAAAGACCTCACAAATAATGATCTGGACGACGCCTCCGGCGGCCGCAGTGTCTTCATGCTCGACGTCTCGCTCCACAGCGGCATCGCTTCCTCTGTCATGATGGATAAAATCGCAGCCGCAGCCGCTTCTTACGACAGGCCGCTCCTCGGCGAACTGCGCGATAACGGGCTCACTCTCGAAGAATTCACCATGCGCGCCCTCGAAATCGTCGAGGCCGACTACCCGCTCAAAAAAATCGCAGCCGCCATCGAACGCAAACTCCAAAACTATTTCGAAAAAGGCATCACCTCCGTTCACGACATGATGCCCGCGACGGTGAACCAGTTCATCGCCGCGCTCATGCTTCGCAAACGATGGAAAACCGGGCGCGCCTGCGATTTCCCGATCACGAAATTCTACCTGAACAAACTCCAGCTTGCGGACGTGCTAATGCGCCTCCCCATTCTCGAAGAACACGGCCTCATCGCGAGCGGCGAGTTCGCCGACCTCGTCGGCATCAAACTCTTCGCCGACGGCGCCTTCGGGTCGCGCACCGCTAAAGTCTCCGCCCCATACGCCGACACCGGAACTGACGGCATGTACTTCAGCGAACTGGAGGAACTTGAAGAAGACGTCGTGACTGCGATGGACAACGGGCTGAAGCACGGCGCGATCCATGCGATCGGCGACCTGGGAATAAAAAGAGCGATTCTCTGCGCCGCCAAATGGGCCGCCGAAGCCTCGAAACGCGGGCTGCCCATGAACCTGCGCATCGAACACTACGCTCTGCCTCTGCCCCTCGACAAAACGCTCGCCGACACAAAAGCGCTCGGCGTCTGGCTCTGCATCCAGCCGAACTTCCTGCTCGATTACAACTACACCGACCGGCTCGCGGAACGCGTGCGCCTGATGTGCCCGCACAACCCGACCATCAGCTCCGGAATCCCCACATTTTTCGGCACGGACGGAATGCCGGACAGCATTCTTTTCGCCATCTGGCTCGCCACCCACGCCGTGGAGCCGGCTCAGCGCCTCACGCTCGAAGAATGCATCGCAGGCGCCTGCGAAACCGCCGGCCTTTTCGAAAACGACCAGCGCGGCTCTATCAGGGAAGGCTGCAAAGCCGACCTCATTGTCGCCGATTCGAAACTCATCGGCGAGCTCACGCTTTCCGGCGATCCGGACGGCTCCATGAGCATGATGAAAATGTTCGAACTCGAGGGTTATATCAAAAAAGTGTTCAAAAACGGCGAACAGGTTTATCCGAAGAAAAAACCGGCCGCGCAGTAAGCCGGTTCATTTATCCCGGATCAAAACAGACGTTTTTCATTGGGGCTTTCCGTCAACCCTCAACCGTCCAGAACCTCTCGCACTTTGTCCGCCATCGCCGTCGTTGAAAACGGCTTAGATATGAAATTGATCCCATGGTCGTGAAGGCCGTGCAGCACGATCGCGTCCTCGGTGTATCCGGACATAAACAGAACCTTCATGTTCGGACATATCTTCGCGAGACGTTCCGCGAGCTCGCGGCCGTTCATGTCCGGCATGACTATATCCGTCACCATAAGCTGAATCGAATCGCCGATGCGCTCGCACAACATAAACGCCTCGCCGCCGTTCGAGGCGCCGTGAACTGTGTAGCCGGCCGCTTCGAGAACGCGTTTTGTCAGGCTGAGTACGCTCGGCTCGTCCTCGACAACAAGAATCGTTTCCGTTCCAGTCGCCAGTTTGTCTTTTGTCTTTTCGCGCGCCGCCGATTCGTTTTCGGAAAACTCGCGCGGCAGATCAATATTAAACATCGTGCCCTTGCCGGGATCGCTGTAAGCAAAAATATTGCCGCCGCTCTGTTTGATGATGCCGTAAACTGTTGACAGCCCGAGCCCGGTGCCCTTGCCCGTCTCTTTAGTCGTATAAAACGGTTCGAATATATGCTCCATCGTATCCGCGTCCATTCCGACGCCGGTGTCCGATATCGAAAGCCTGACGTAATGGCCTGGCGTCACTCCCGGATTGTTTGCCGCATACTCATCGCCCAGCTCGACATTGCAAGTTTCAATTATTAGTTTTCCGCCCTTAGGCATGGAATCGCGCGAGTTGACCGCCAGATTCATTATCACCTGCTCGATCTGTCCGGGATCGGCTTTAACTTTGCCGAGCCCTGCGGAGATGTTAATCTCGAGCGCGATGTCCTCGCCGATCAGCCGCCTTATCATCGGCTCGATTCCGGCGACCACAACATTCATGTCCATGATAACTGGCGCAAGCGGCTGCCGGCGGCTGAAAGCCAGAAGCTGGCGCGTCAGGTCGGCCGACCGCTGTCCGGCCTTGGAAATCTCCTCAAGATCCTCACGCAACGGGTCGCCAGGCGCAAGCGATTCGATCGCCATTTCCGCATAGCCGTTGATTACTGCGAGCATGTTGTTGAAATCGTGCGCTATGCCTCCCGCCAGCCTTCCCACCGCCTCCATCTTCTGCGACTGCCGGAGCTTATCTTCCGACTGCCGCAGCGCCGCTTCAGAATCAAGCCGCTCAAGCTCCGCCGCGGCTCGCACCGCCACAGTTCTCAGCGTCGCCTCCGCCAAAGCGCGGTTAGCCAGCGGGCGGCGGCCTATCACCGCTATCAGCCCGATCGGTTTCCCGGAATGGCCCCAGAGCGTGACTCCGATGTAACTCTCCGCCTTCAGATCCTTGAGCACGTCGTCTTTCGGGAAAAATTGGCAAACGCTTGCGGGAAAGCAACAGACTTCCTTCCCCACCACATCGCCGCACGGCGTGTCCTTCAGCGCGTACGTCACATTGTCCTCGAACTTGCCGTCGCACCACACAGCAAGCGTCCGCGCGTTCAGCCCGTCCCCCTCCAGCCGGTCGATGCACACGAAATCCATTCCGAGACTCCCGGCAAGATATTCCGCCAGCAGTTCGAAAAAATTCTTTTCCTGAAGCGAGACGCTGTGCTGCGCCAGAAATGACAAAACCCCTTCCGACTGCCTGCGCTCGGTGACGTCAATAAATGTTGCCAGAAAACTATCCTCGATCGTCACTCCGGATATCTCAATATTGCGAACCTCTCCATTTTTGCAGGTTACCTTATACTCAACCGGCTCGATATCCTTTTCCTCCGCGGCCGCCTTTTTCACCGCGGCATCCCAGATTTTCATAACCTGTTTCCGGTAGCTCTCGTCGGGAAACGCCAGCCGCCACCATTCGCTGAAAGTCGGGATATCCTCATGCGTATATCCGAAGATTTCTATGAACCGTTCGTTAAAGTATTGGAGGCCGCCTTCTTTGTCGACAAAACACAACGGAATCGGCGCCAGCCTTAAAATCTTCCGCAGGCTCTCCTCGTTCTCCCTCGTCGCGTTTTCCATCCGCATGTGCCCGGTGATATCCTGATTGACCACAATCGCGCCCAAAATATTTCCCGAGTCGTCAACCACCGGGGCGGTGGAATTCAGTATGATCTTTTTCTTTCCGTCGAAAGCGTCGATTTCAAGCGTCTCGTCGATGATTGTCGCGCCTTCACGCACGGTGTGCGCGAGCGCCCAGTCGTCCGGCGCTATCTCCTCGCCCGAGGGATACCGCCGCGCCTTAAACACTCCGTATTCCTCAATTCCCACATGCGGCTCGGCGCCCCATATCGCCACTCCGGCCGGATTCCCGCGCAGCAGTTTCCCGTCCTTGTCCGCGAACCAGAGGCCGACCGGCAACACATCAAAGACTTTCTGAAGCAGCGCCTCGCGATTGTTCAGTTCGACCTCCGCCCGCTTGCGCCCGGTGATGTCGCTCACCACATGCACTGCCCCGGCATATCCGCCCTTCTCGTCCAATATTGGGTCCACTGTTATTTCAAGCCATTTTTCGCCGATCTTTAATTCCTCTTTTTCACGTTGCAGATTTTTTCGCGCACGCAATATCGGACACTCCGGGATCGGCTCCTCTGAGCCATGCACTATTTCCCAACAGCGTTTGCCGATAAACTCCTCCGCCGGCTGATTGAAAAACCGTTCCGCCGCCTTGTTGGACCGCAACACGCGCTGGTCCGCATCCAGAATCCAGACGGCGTCGTTCATTGCGTCGAAAGTCGTTTGCCAGTCCCGCGCCACATGCAAAATCTCTGCTTCCCTTTTCTTACGATCTGTTATGTCGGTCATCGTCGCCTTGCACAAAGGCACCGCCGGATCGCTGTTGTCCGCCACGGCGTCTATCCGCGCCCAGAACAACGAGCCGTCCGCCCTCGTCAGCCGCAGCTCGCACACCTGCGGCGCTCCCGTTTCGAATAATTGCCTGCGGTGGAAGTAGTAGATGTCCTGATCTTCGATAAAAATATTGCGGGCCAGCGGCTTGCCGATCATTGCCTTTCTCGCCATGCCCATCTGCGTCGACGCCGTGAGGTTGGCCTCTATGATAATGCCTTTTTCGCTGATATCGAAATATCCGACCGGAGCCAGATCATATAAGTCGAAATACCGCGACCTCGAGATTTCCAGTTCCGCCTGCGCGCGGCGCAACTCCTCGTTCTGCATTTCAAGCTCGATCTGATGCACACGCAATTCATGCGTCAGCCGCCTCGATTCTCCGGCAGGCGGCGCCTCCGGATTATCAGGCGCATGCGCTGCTTTTTCCCGCGCTTTTTCCTCTGCCTTTTCGCGCAGTTCGTCCGGTGGGCCTGAACGGCCTTTTTTATCAGTCACTTTCTTTCTCCTTCAACGCGGCAACTATCCCGTTTATGCTTCCTTGTCCCGGTTCCGTTCCGTTGTCGCTATGGCATACACATGCCCTACTTCATTTACAAGCGCCGTGGCTGTCAGCCACACATCCACGATCCGGCCGTCTTTTGCTATCCGCTGCGTGAAATAGGGTTCGACAACCCCGGATTGGCTAAGCCGCTTGACAGTCGCAAGCTCTTCCTTGCGCCTGCTCTCCGGAATCAGGTCGCGCACATTCATCTTTATCGCTTCCGCCTCGCTCCAGCCGTACATCCTCACTGCCCCCGGATTCCATTCCATTATGCGCCCGTTCAAATCCTGAACCGTGATGCAGTCGCGCGAGTCGCGCACAACTATGGCAAGCCGGCTTAATGCTTCGCTTTTTTTCAACGACTCCCTCGCCCTCTTTATCTCCGTGATGTCCACAAAAGTGATCACGGCTCCTTCAATCACATTCTCTATCGTCCGATATGGGCGGATGCGCAACTGATACCACAAGCCCGCCTTTGTCTGCGTTTCAACTTCCTTCATTACCAGATTGTCCAACACACCCTGCACATCCTCCTCCAGCCTGTCATAGCCGGCGAGATTCGAGGCTATGTGTCCCACCGGCCTCCCGACATCCGTCGGGATCAGATTGATAATCTCCCTGACGGTCGGCGTGAACCGCTGGATGTGAAGCTTGCTGTCAACGAAGATGATGCCTATTCCCGTTCCAGCAAGTATGTTGCTCATGTCGTTGTTTGCCCGCGATAAATCAGACACCTTCTGCATCAGCTCGGCGTTAACCGTTGCTAACTCCTCGTTCACCGATTGCAGTTCTTCTTTTGACGTCTCTAATTCCTCGTTTGTGGACTGAAGCTCCTCGTTGACCGACTGCATCTCTTCGTTCGAGGATTTAAGCTCCTCATTGGATGTCTCCACCTGCTCGATCGTGGCCTGGAGGTATTCCTCCTTCACGAGCAGTTCCTTCCTTAGCGCCGCGATAAGCTCCTCAGAGTCCGAAGCCGTCAAGGCTGCGCCATCTGTAGAACCCTCAGCCTTCGTGTTTTGTTTCCGGTCCGTCTCCGGCGCTTCCTCGAAAACAACGAGAAGCAAATCGCGCGCTTCTTCAGCGCCGCCGATTTCCGCAACGGGACTTATCGTAAGATTGATTGTCGTAAAATCGCCGTTGGTTTTGACCCGCAGGCCCGTGCGCCTGACTGCCACCCGTTGGGCGGCCGCGCTTTGCATGGCTGCGGTTAAATCACGCTTCAATCCTTCGCGCGCCATATTGAGAATATTCATTCCGGCCTCGCCCGGAGCAGGCTCGAGATATCGGCCCGTACGGCCATGGAGAAAGAGTATGTCGCCGCGCCTGTTGATAAGCGCTCCCGCCGGAACAAATTGCTCCAACAGCGTCCGTTCGGCCAAATCGCGAAGCGACATCTTTTTTTCGCCTCGCTCATTCTTCGAAAGCCGCGCCGCCGTTCCCTGTTCAGATATTGGCGGAATAATATTCCCCATGACAAGGCGATGAATGCCGGAAATGTCCTCTTTGCGCTGATATAGCTTGGAATTGCGATCCAGCGTGTTGAAAATGTCGCCAAACCCGCCCACCGTCTCAGACGTGCCCAGAAAGAGAAATCCGCCCGGCTTCAAAGCGTAGTGGAACAAAGGTATGAGCTTCTTTTGAAGATCTCCATCCATATAGATTAGCAAATTACGGCAACTGATCAGGTCGAGTTTTGAAAACGGAGGGTCTTTGATCACATTCTGCTCTGAAAAGATAAGTATATCGCGTATCTTTTTCGAGACGCGGAAGACGCCGCCGTCCGCTTCCCGCGTAAAGAACTTTTCAAGCCGTTCCGGCGAAACGTCGGCTGTGATGCCCGGATGATAAACGCCGGCTCGGGCATGTTCGATGGACGAGCGATCTATGTCTGTCGCAAAAACCTGCAAAATGAAATTCTGCTTGAGAGATTCCAGATGTTCGTATAGAAGTATAGCGATGGAATATGCTTCCTCGCCGGTGGAACAGCCGGGAACCCAGACCCGCACGGATGAGCCGGAAGGCCTTCCTGCAAAAAGTTCAGGAATGACACGTTCATTGAGCGCCTTGAACGCTTCCGTGTCGCGGAAAAAGTTTGTTACTCCGATCAGCAAATCGCGAAACAGGGCCTCCACCTCGGTTGGAGTTTGCCGCAAATAGCGAATATACTCTTCCAGACCCTCGATCTGATGAACAGCCATGCGCCGCTCGACGCGTCGTAATATTGTGCTCTGTTTGTATTGGGAAAAATCGTGCCCGGTCTGGCTGCGCAACAACACGAATATCTTCTTAAACGCGTTTTCCGCTGCGGGCGGTTTTTGAGATGCGGAGCTTTGTTTTGCTCCGAACGCTCGCGTGGAGTAGGCGATCAGCCGGGCCGGCATCTCAGCAGGCGGCAACACATAATCCACCATTCCGGTGGCTATTGCGCTGCGCGGCATGCCGTCGAATTCCGTCGATTCCGGATTCTGCGCCATCGCCATGCCGCCCTCTCCCTTGACCGCGCGCACTCCGAGCGCTCCGTCGCTTCCGGTTCCCGAAAGGACAATGCATATAGCCCGCTCGCGCTGGTCGTGAGCGAGAGTTCGGAAAAAAAAGTCTATCGGCATTCGTTGCCCGCGCGACTCGACCGGTTCGAGCAACTGCAATGTCCCGTCCATGAAAGCCATGTCCCGGTTGGGCGGAATGATATATGCGCAATTAGGCTTCACCCGCACGCCGTCCTCGACTTCAAACACCTGCATCCGCGTATATCGCTTGACCAAGTCGGTCAGGATGCTCTTGTGGTCCGGCGCAAGATGCTGCACAAGCACAAATGCCATGCCGGGATCGGCGTCGGCTGGCATTCCTGAAAAAAATGCTTCAAATGCCGCCAGCCCCCCGGCAGACGCGCCTATGCCGACAACCGGAAATCCGGCGCCCTCTTTACTTTCTTCAGCCTCCGCCGCTAATTCAACCCCTGTCACTTTTTCGCCCTTCTTTGCCTCTTCTTCCATATCGTTTTTTTTCTTAACTGCCATAATAGTTCTCCCGAGTTCCGACTAAGACAAATATAAAATGCTCTCTCACGGCATTTCCGAATATTCATTCACGACATTTAATTATGTGATGCCTAATATATAGTTACATATAAAATAACAACAAAGTCATAAATATTGTTTTAATTATAATATATTCTGATTGAATCGAAAATGCGCCGGTGGAATTCGACTTTTCGTGTCTGCCGTTTAATTGCGAGGAATCTTTATCCTTATTCCGTGACGCCGAGATAAGCGTGGCGGACGCGGTCATTGTTCAATAGCGACTTTGCCGAGTCGGCGAGCGCGATGCGGCCGCTCTCGATCACATACCCGCGCGCAGCGACGGACAGCGCCATGTTCGCGTTCTGCTCGATCAGCAGAATCGCCGTGCCTCCCGCGTTTATCTTCTGAATCGTTTCGAAAATCGTCTCCACAACCTTCGGCGCCAGCCCAAGCGACGGCTCGTCGAGCAGCAGCAGCTTCGGCGCGCTCATCATCGCCCGCCCGATCGCCAGCATCTGCTGCTCGCCACCGCTCAGCGTGCCGCCCAACTGCCCGCGCCTTTCCGACAACAGCGGAAATATCGCAAACACCGCGTCAAGCTCGCTCTTGATTTTCCCCGGCGCCCGCGTGAACGCGCCCATCTCGAGGTTCTCTAAAACCGTCATTTCGGCGAAGATGCGCCTCCCCTCCGGCGCGAGCGAGACGCCGAGCCTCACTATCGCATGCGCCGGCGTTCGCGTTATATCCCTGCCTTCGAGCGTGATCCGGCCCGTCCGGGCGCGCAGCAGCCCCGCGATCGTCTTCAGCGCCGTCGTCTTCCCGGCGCCGTTGCCGCCGATCAGCGTCACAATCTCGCCGCCGCCCACCTCGATGCTTATCCCGGACAGCGCCTCGATCTTCCCGTACGATGTGTATATGTTTTCTACTTTTAACATGTTCTTTTGGCTTTATCTTTAGCCTATGGCCTAATGCCGTTTTTTCCCTTGTCTTTTACCCGGGACCCGGGACCCAAAACCCGAGACCCGAGACCCGATCTTTTCATCCCGCCTCTTTCTTCTTTCCGAGATAGGCTTCGATCACTCGTTCGTTCTTCTGAATCTCGGCCGGCAGCCCCTCGGCGATCTTCTCTCCGTAGTCGAGCGCTATTATCCGTTCGGAGATGCCCATCACCACCCGCATGTCGTGCTCGATCAGCAACACCGCCACTCCGCAATCGCGAATCCGGCGGATCAGTTCCATGATCGATTCCGACTCCGACGGATTCATGCCGGCCGTCGGCTCGTCGAGCAGAATCAGCGCCGGGCCGGTCGCCATCGCTCGCGCGATCTCAAGCCGCCTCTGCTCGCCATAGGGAAGATTGCGCGCAAGCTCGTTCGCCCGCGCCGTCAGACCCACGAACGCGAGCCACTCGCTCCCCTTCTCCTCCGCCTCCGCCTCACACCTCTTGAACGGCCCCGTCCTCAGCGCCGCCGACGCCATCCCGCCGCGCATCCGGCAGGTGTAGCCGACCATCACGTTCTCGGCCACCGTCATGTTCTGAAACAGCCTCAGATTCTGGAACGTTCGCGCTATCCCTATCCGTGTGATCCTGTTCGGCTTCAGATTTCCTATCTTCGTTCCCTTGAAATTTATCGCGCCGGACAGCGGCTGATAGACGCCGGTAAGCAAATTGAAAACAGTCGTCTTCCCCGCGCCGTTCGGCCCGATAAGCGACACGATCTCCCGCGCGGCCACCGCGAACGATACATTCTCGACCGCGCGAACGCCGCCGAAATGTATCGTCAGGTTTTGGACGTCGAGAAGCGCGTCGCCCATCTCAGTCTCCCCCGGCCGGAACGTCGGCCCCGGTTTTCCTTACGTTAAACCGCGGCCGCTTCGGCGGTATCAGCCCCTGCGGCCGGAATATCACCATCGCTATCATTATCACGCCGAATATCAGCATCCGCGCGAGTATCAGACTGTCGTAAAATGATTTCATCGCCGACGCGCCGCCCACTCCCGAAAACTGCTGCAAAATGTCGCGCAACACTTCCGGTATCCCCACGATCAGCAGCGCCCCGAGCAGAACCCCCGCCGTGCTCCCCATCCCGCCGAGCACTATCATGCACACCAGCAGCACCGACTCCCAGAACGTGAACAGTTCGGGCGTGATGAACCCCACCCAATGCGTGTAGACACAGCCGGCCACCCCCGCGAAAAACGTGCCCGCCGCGAACGCCTGCACCTTCATCGCCGTCGTGTTCACCCCCATGATCTCCGACGCCGATTCGTCCTCGCGGATGGACACCCACGACCGGCCGACGCGCGAGTTGTGCAGCCTCAGCAGCACGAACACCGTCCCCAGCGCCAGCAGCAGTATGAAGTAGTAATAGCCGAGATCGGTGTCGAGCTTGAGAACATGCCCGGCGAGCGTTAGTTGCGGAGCAGCTATCGTCTGCCCCACCCCCGGCAGCCCCTTCGGCCCGTTCGTTATCGAATCGAGATTGTTAAGCCCGAGACGCACGATCTCCACGAACCCGAGCGTCACTATCGCTATGTAATCGCCTCGCAGCCTCAGCGTCGTCATTCCTATCAGCGCTCCCGCCGCGGCCGCCGCGAGTCCGCTTATCGGCAACAGAATCCAGAACGACAGATGCAGATGTATGGACAGCAGCGCGGCGGTGTAGGCGCCGATCCCGTAAAACGCCGCATATCCCAGATTCAGAATTCCTGTGTATCCGATGATCACGTTAAGCCCGAGCGCGAGAAGCGCATATATCGCGATCAGCCCGGCCACATGAATAAGATGATCCTGTTGATAATACTGAAGAACCTGCGGCAGCAGAACCGCGACGACTATCCCCAAGCCCGTCCAGAGCCGGACATACGTCCGCCGCTCCGGCGCGACTCCGTTGGCTTTGCTTTTGTTCGTTTCGTCAGTCATTACTTTTAAATATCACCACTGAGTCACGGAGTCACGGAGAAAAAACAATTCGGGCGCCACCCACAACCCTGTTGTGGGTGTTGTCCTGCAACAACCCTTCTCTGTGTCTCTTCTCCTCCGTGGTTCTCTTTTTCTCTCTTACAACTTATTCGCCGCTTTCCTGCCGAGCAGTCCCTGCGGACGAAACACCAGAACGAGTATCAGTATTATAAACGCGAACACATCCTTATACGCCGACGAAATGTAGCCGGCTGCGAGACTCTCGATAATGCCGAGCGCGAAACCGCCGATCATCGCTCCGCGCACGTCGCCGATCCCGCCAAGCACCGCCGCCGTGAACGCCTTGATGCCCGGCACGAATCCCATGTTGTACTTCACGCTTCCATAGTACATCCCGTTGAGCGCGCCCGCCGCGCCGCCAAGCGCCGCGCCTATGAAAAACGTCAGCGATATCACCGCGTTGACATTTATCCCCATCAGCTTCGCCGTCTCCGCGTCCTGCGACGTCGCCCGCATCGCCTTGCCCAGCTTCGTGTACTTCACAAACAGGTGCAGCGTCGCCATCAGCGCCACCGACACCACGACTATGATTATCTGCAGCGACGAAATCGACGCCGTCCCGCTGATTTTGTAAACGTGCAGCGGAACAGTTTCCGGAAACGGTTTCGATTCCGGACTGACGACTATCATCATGAAATTCTGGAGAAAAATGGAGACGCCGATCGCGCTGATGAGCGGCGCCAGACGCGGCGCGTTCCGCAGCGGCCGGTAGGCGATGAACTCCACCGCCACGCCGAGCAGCGCCGTGCAGAACATCGCCGCCGCCAACGCGCCCACAACGAGCAGCGCCGGCGAACCCTGAAACCAGTGCAGCTTCTCGAACAGCAGCAGCGCGAAGACGCCGAAGTAGGCGCCCATCATGAATATCTCGCTGTGCGCGAAGTTGATTAAAAGCAGGATTCCGTAAACAAGCGTATAGCCAAGCGCGATAAGCGCGTAGATGCTTCCGAGCGTCAGTCCGTTGATTAACTGCTGAAGCAGCATTAATTCTTCAATCTATCCGTTAATATTTGATCCGGCGCGAGAAAAATGGGGACTGGCAACGCGGCTTTTTCGCTGTGCCTGTGCCCGATTATTCTTGCTGTTGCGTTATTTCAACGTTTCAAACTTCCCGTTCTTTACAACGTACACCGTGACCGCCTTGTTCAGCGTGTCGCCGTTCGCGTCGAACTGCGTTTCGCCGATCACCCCGTTGTATTTGATTCCGTGAACGTAGTCCGCGATCTTCTTGCGGTCCGGCCCGACGTTCATCACGGCGTCGATGATAATCCCGGTCGCGTCGAACGTGTAGGCGTCGTAAGGCTGAAACGCAACATTCGGGAACCGTTTTTTGTACGATTCGATGAACTTCTCGGCGGTCGGCAGCCGCTCCGGCGGCGCGCCGATCATCGTCGCGATGTCGCCCGCCGTCGCCCTGCCGCCTATCTTCATATACTCCGGCGAAAACATCCCGTCGCCGCTGACTAACGGTATCGTCATTCCGAGTTCCTTCGACTGCTTCGCGATCAGGCCGCTCTCGCTGTACATGCCCCCGTAATATATCGCCTGCGGGTTCTCGCTCTTTATCTTCGTCAGCACCGCCTTGAAATCCTTGTCTCCGAGCGTGATTCCGTTGAACGACGTCACGACGCCCTTGTCCCTGATAAACTGTTTCTGGAATTCCTCGGCGAGCCCCTGCCCGTACGTCGTTTTGTCGTGCATCACCGCGACCCGTTTAATTCCTTTTTCATTCATTATGAAATCCGCCGCGAAACTGCCCTGCACGTTGTCCGTCGTGCACACGCGAAACACGTTTTTCAAACCCTGCTGCGTCAGCTTCGGATTCGTCGACGCCGGCGAAATCATTATGATGCCCCTGCGCGCGTAAACCTGCGACGCCGGGATCGAGCACTGGCTGTTCAGATGTCCGACGACTCCCACGAGCGCCTGGTCCGAAATCAACAGGTTCGCGCCGTTCACCGCTTCTTTCGGGTCAGCCCGGTCGTCGACCGAACTCAACACGAATTTGATCTTTTTCGCCTTAACGTCAGCGCGCGCGTTCGCCTGCTCCACCGCCAGCGTCGCCCCGTTGTTCATCCCCTGCCCCATCGCCGCTATGTCGCCCGTCAACGGCACGATCAGCCCTATCTTAACTATCTTGTCACCGCCGGCCTTCTTGCCCGCGCAACCCGTCACGCCAGCCAAACACGCGACGCTCAGAATCACACATGCTATTAGAACAGGAATTCGTTTCGACACCATATTTGCCTCCAGATACTCAATTAATTCACGCCTATTCTACATGCGCCCGCGCGAAATAACAACCGGTGTTTTCATGTTGTTTTCTCACATAATATTCCGTCGCCCGCCCCGGCCAACGCATGCGCGGCAACATGCAATGTCTGATTGAAATGTAGGGGCGGGATTAAATCCCGCCCCAGTCAGGGGCAGGTTTGAAACCTGCCCCTACATCGGAACATGACATTAGCGCCTTGTTCTCGTTGCCACGCTTCGCGTGGTAATTCAGACAAGACCGTTCAGCCGGCTGCTTTGCCCTCGATGCTCGCTACTGCATTTCACAACCGTCATACCCGCCGGAGAACCGGAACCCATTTTCTAATATGTGGTTGTTGCCGTATGGCGCTATGTGGTATGATGAAAAATAGATGAATCAGAGGATACAACTCGAAAGTTGAACTTTTATGAAAACTCCGAGAATATTTTTTACCGGCAGATTATTTGCGCTGACCCTCGCGCTGACAGCATTTTTATCCATGCTGGAAATTCTGCCCATGTATATATCAGGGGATTATGATATTTATTGGAGATTTATCGGAGTTCAGTTTTATGGCGTTCTTATCACAATTCTAATTGTATCCATCCTAAACTTCATACATCGCATTTTGAATAGAAATGATAAAAAAGCATGGAAAATCGCGTCGGTAATTGTTCGTACGGCAGTATATTTGGCTTTATTTATCCTGACAATTCAAATGAATTACGACGAACATCTGTGGAGTAACAAATCCGATTACGAACTTTTCAATCTGATTTTCGTGTTGGCGCCCGCGATATATATTGCCTCCTGTTTTATTGCCGATTCCAAGTCAATAAAAAAGCCGGTTATCGGGTCGGTCCTTTCCCTGATCGCCGGCGGCATCATCATGACGGCATTAATTTTTATTAAAGGCCGCCCGGGCTTATACGGCGATAGTTCCTTCGGCACGTTCGGCCTTATATATGCAGGCGCTTTTTTCGGGTTTAACGCCGCCGTCATACGTTCTGTATTGCTCCGCCATGTTTTTGCCGAGGAGTCCGAACGCTGGGCTCTCAAGCATTCGCCTGATACACCGCGAACGGTCAATGTTAAAGCGCGAAGGATATTGAAGAAAACAGCCAAATGGATACTTGCGCTTGCGTTTTTGGTCTTTGCCGCCGGTTGGATTTTTACATTGCCTCGGCCCGATTATTACATGACTACATCGGCTGGACCCGGTTCCGGAAAAGTTGTAATTGTCAGAAGCTGGTTTGCCTATTCGCTGGATGATCCTATGAAAAATATAGTCGATTTCTATAATCATTTCCATTGGATAAAAAAGGCAGATGTGTGGCTGTACGATTTAGATAAGGACAAATTAGAAAAGAAGAATTGGCGGTTGCCTTATGTAGGTATTCCTAAATACAAGTATGCCGCAAAAACCGACCGGCTTGTCACAAACGGCTTGATAAAAACACATGGAAATGTCATAAGCGCTATATGCGTTCTTAATAATAACGGAAAAAAAGATTTCGAATATAAGCATCCCACAATGATCACCAGCTTGCTTATGTCGCCGGATGAAAGCAAGCTCTTTTTTCAAGACTACAACCAGAAAAAATGGATATATAACATTAAAACAAGAGAGGCGCGCGAATTAACAGATTTTCCTACAGGCGCCAACTCGTTTGTCTGGCCGCAAGGATCAAGCATATATTTCATTAGAATGCCGGCAATCGAAAAAGAAAAAGAAAATGAACGGGGCATTTACAGTTACGACATTGAATCCGGAGCGACCAAAATGTTGTTGCGGCACATAAGCTTCATGAGCATTGACTCCAAAGGGAAAGTTCTTGGCGTCTTAAGCGGCGTCGAGCAACCTGAAAAAAACAATGCCGAAAGAGTGAATGAGGCATTAATTTTTTCGCTTCCATCAATGAAGCAGACAAGCCGCTTTATTGTGATAGGTTATAATCCTCATTTGACGCTTCTTCCCACGGGCAAAGCGGTTATTATACGGGAACTTCTGAAGTCAAAAAGCGCTGAGGATTCAGCCGTTTTACGGGCTGCGAAAGCAATATATAAGCGTTTTGATTTGAACGGAAAATACTTGGGTGAGGCGGACGTCACAGGTTTTTTCGGCGATCCATTTGAAGAAGATCGTGTATCGGAAGACGTAATACTCGGTTGGCGCCATGGTTCCAGGCGCTTCTTAGGAATTAATTCATCAGATGACTCTTCAATGGAGGCCGCTCTTTTTAATGTGAAAACGGGAAAGATAGAGACAATGAGCAAAATCCTTCTGAGGCATGGCGTGCGCTGACAGGCGGCGCCTGATTGTTATATACATTAACTCCAACTAATTGGCATTGAGTCCGGGATTGATGTGTTTCTGCGATGAGATGTGAACTGAGTCCGGGATTGCTTCGTCGCTACGCTCCTCGCAATGACGTTTTTCTTTATTTTCTTTCGCTATATTCTGTATTCTGTATTCTGTTTTTATGCTTTTCCCTGTCTACTGTTTGCTGTCTGCTGTCTACTGCCTTTAAACAGTTATTTCCACTACCTTCTGAAAGCTGCTTACATAATAATATTTCTCAATTTCGATTTTCATCAGGACAGTAGTCGGAACGTCGAGGAATCCGGCGAGATGCGGATGGCGGGCAAGAAAGGCGAGCTTGAAACCGTCAAATTCGTCAGGCGTCGCCTCGGAAGCTTTCCCGATCGCTGTGACGGCTACCGCATCGCTGAAGTCGGCGGCCTGGTTGGACCGGCTGTCGATCAGCATCGCCACGCGCGGGTTCTCAATCATGTTGTTGTGCTTGCGGGTTCCGCGCTTTGTAGCGAATAGCAGACAGGCGAGATCGTCCGTCGCCGCGCAGCCGACGAGACTCGTGTAAGGTCCATCGCTCTCGCTGTCGCGCGTTGCAAGAACGCCAAGCTGCTGTTTTGAGAATAATTCCTTCAGATCCTTCTTTGCGTCGGAGACTTTTGTCATTTCTTACTCCTGCTGATTGATGTGGACTACTATAATGATAACGACACAAACCACGAAGACACAGGGATAAAGAGAAATTAACTTTAATATGCGCGCGCCACCCATCGAGCTTTCGGTCCAACGCTTGATATGGGAACTGAGTTCGGGATTGCTTCGTCAGCCTTCGGCTTCCTCGCAATGACGCATTCTCCATTCGGGATTGCTTCGTCAGCCTGCGCTTCCTCGCAATGACGCATTCTACGTCCGGGATTGCTTCGGCAAAAAGCGCCTCGCAATGACGCTTTTCTTTTTTGTTTTTTCTTTTCGCCTTCTACCCTCTGCCTTCTACCCTCTACTGCTTCCAATCTATATTACATAAATCCACCCACGCTCCCGCGCCTGCATGGTGGCGCCTATACGCAGGCAAGCCTCCCGGCCTTTGTGAAGGCATGACGCCGCATCGCAAAATATGTTCCAACCTGAATTTTAATGTCAAATATATTTTCACTAAATGAAAAAATAATTAATTAAATTAATTTACAAATTGATTTTGTTTCATATATAATAAATTCGTAAATAAATTTCTTGTGGAAACTCCGGCGCTGTTTGGGCTCTTTGCCGGAGAGCGGGAAAAGCCGATGAAGCGGCTTCGTGAAGTCGGTCTCGACATAAGAAAGCTTGCTGCGGAACCTGCGCTGCTGGCGACGATTCTCGCCCTGTTCGCTGCGCTCGCCCTCTTCGTCGTCTATCCCGTCTGGCGCGTTCTCGTCGTTTGTTTCTCAACCCCCCAAGGCCATTTCACTTTCGCCAATCTCGCCGGCGTCGTCACCAAATCCTACAACTATGTTCCCTTCGTCCACAGCGTAGTTCTCGGCGTCGCGGTCGCCTTCTGCGGCACGCTCATCGGCTACATTTTCGCCTACTGCCTGACGCGCGTGCGAATCCCGGCCCCCGGCTTCATCCGCATGGTCGCCACGTTCCCGATCATCTCGCCGCCGTTCGTCGTCGCGATGGCCGCCATCCTGTTGCTCGGCCGCAACGGCTGGGTCACCAACGCGCTGTTCAGCCTCGGTTTCGACTCTTACAAATCCGGTTTCGACATCTACGGCCTGTTCGGCATGACCGTCGTCGAGACGCTCTCATATTTCCCGACCGCCTTTCTCGTCATGCTCGGCGTTCTCGGCGCGATAAACACCACGCTCGAAGAAGCGGCGATGGACCTCGGCGCCTCGCGCATCCGCGTGTTCCTGACGGTCACGCTGCCGCTCTCCCTGCCGGGCATAGCCGCCTCAATGCTCCTGCTCTTCATCGAGTCGCTCGCCGACTTCGGCACGCCGATGATTCTCTCAGGCCGCTACAACGTTCTGCCGACTCAGGCCTACCTGCTGATCACAGGCGCCCTGCACGACCTCAGCGGCGGCTCCCTGCTCGCCATCATGCTGCTCTTCCCGTCGCTCATCGCCTTCCTCGTCCAGAAGTATCTCCTCGAACGCAAATCGTTCGTCACCGTCACCGGCAAGCCCGGCAGCGGCGCCATAAAGGAACTTCCCCCCGCCGCGCGATACAGCCTGTTCGCCGTCTGCATGACATTCGTCGCGGCGATCCTGATATTCTACAGCATGGTTCTATTCGGCTCCTTCACCAAACAGTGGGGCGCCGACCACACATTGACGTTCAGCAACTACACCGGCCTGTTCGCCAAGGGTTCCGACAACCTGCGCGCGATTTCCGTCTCGGTCTGGCTGGCCGCGATCTCGACGCCCGTCTGCGGCGTGCTCGGCATGCTGATCGCGTTCCTCGTCACTCGCGCGAAATTTCCCGGCCGCGGCGCTATGGAGTTCATTTCCCTGCTCACTTTCGCGCTGCCCGGCACCGTCGTCGGCATCGGCTACGTGCTCGCCTTCAACGAAAAACCTTTCATGCTCATCGGAACCGCCTTTCTCGTCATCGTCCAGTTCGTGTTCCGGAACATGCCGGTGGGCATCCGCGCCGGCGTGGCGAGCCTGTCGCAGATTGACAAAGCGATCGAAGAAGCGTCGCTCGACATGGGAGCGACCCGCGGGCAGACGTTCATGCGCGTGACTCTGCCGCTCATAGCGCCGGCCTTCCTCACCGGGCTGGCATACAGCTTCGTAAAAAGCATGACCGCGATCAGCGCGGTCATTTTTCTCGTGACCGGCAACCTGCCGCTGATCACTATATCGATATTGAACGCCGTTGAAAGCAGCGACTACAGTCAGGCGGCGGCGCTGAGCGTCGTGCTGATACTGCTCGTGCTCGCCGCTCTCGGACTGATAAACCTGCTCGTTAAGCTGATGACCAGCCGCGGGCTGGCGGCCGCGCCAGGCGCCAAACCGGCAACCGCCGCGGCAAACGGTTGAAAGCCCGTATGGGCTGTAGGGGCGCAGAAGCCTGAGCAGCAGTTGTAGGGGCGCAGCATGCTGTGCCCATCATGCTGCGCCCGACCTATTTAGCGAAGCGCGCGAAGACGCGCGGAGCGTAAAAAAGTTTTGAAAGGATTCTAAGGAAAACTTTTTCAAAAGTTTCTCTTAGATAATTTTCAACAAACAAACGTTACAATCGCCGGCCGGGGACAAGAACACGGCCCGCGTTCATATAACATTCCGCTCCGGCGTTCGGAGTCGGGAACCGAAAAACTAACCAAGGAGACAACTGGACATGGCAAAAAAAGCAGAGACAGCAGCGGCTCCGAAAAAAGCGGCCGCTAAGAAACCCGCCGTAAAAAAAGCAGTGGTGAAAAAAGCGGTAGTGAAAAAAGCCGCCGCAAAGAAACCGGCTGCGAAGAAACCCGTGGCGGCTAAAACGACCCCGACGGCGATCGTCACAGGAGCCTGCGGATTCGCGGGCGGCCACATGGTCGATTACCTGATCGAAAAGGGTTACAAAGTCATCGCGACCGACCTCGAAAAGGCGCCCCGCGAGTACCTCAACCCGGCTGCGACTTTCATCCCGGCCGACATCACGAACATCAAATCGCTCGAACCGCTCTTCAAGACAAAAGTAGACAAGGTTTTCCACCCGGCGGCCGTTTTCGACTATGAAGCTCCGTGGGAGCTGTGCGAAAAGGTCAACGTCGGCGGCATGAGAAACATCTGCGATATCTCCCTCAAGAACAAGGTCAGCAGCTTCGTGCTGTTCTCGACCGTTTCCGTTTACGGACACCCGGAGCCGGACGAACTGCCGGTTCGGGAAGACAACGTCAAGCGCCCCGGCACGAACTACGAGCGCTCGAAACTCATGCAGGAAGAGATCGGCCTCGAATATGTCAAAAAGGGACTTCCGGTCGCGGTCGTCCGCCCGGCGCCGGTGTACGGCCCGCGCAACACCTACGGCATGGCCACCATCCTTTTCCTGCTCGCCAAGTTCCCCATCATGCCCTTCCCGATCAACTTCGACTCCTACATCGTCGGCGTAAACGTCCGCGACGTCTGCGGCGCCGCCTACTTCGTTTCCACCAAGAAGGAAGCCGTCGGCGAATGCTACAACGTCATCGACAGCAGCCGCTACTCGATCCGCGAATTCGTCGAGTTCGTATGCCCGCTCATGAACGTCCATATCATTCCGATCTTCATCCCGCAGGACTTCCTTATGAAGCTGGCCGATCAGGCGGCGGACGTCGCCAAATCCGTTTCGAAACTGATGGGCACCCGCCCGTTCGTCGAAAAAGACATGGTCTACTACCTGAAGGCAATCTACACTTTCAGCAACGACAAACTCCGCGCGCTCGGCTATGAATTCGAGTACCCGGACATGCTCGACGGCATCCGCGAGACCATCGAGTGGTACAAAGACAACGGTTACTTAGACCGCTGGGATCTGTGGCAGAAAGCCCTTTTCACCAAAATGGATCAGTAATCCGAACAACACCGGGGGCGCGGCGCAAGTCGCGCCCCTTTTTGCTTATCGTCAATTCCATTCTATTAAGCGCAGTCGCTCAAACTGAATTCAATGCCGGAAATGCGGAGGTTGCTTATGGTCGCTTCACAGTCAATTAACTCGGAAACCTGCAAGGGCTGCGGCCTGTGCGTTTCAGTCTGCCCCATGTGGATTCTCACGCTGGAAAACGGCGGCGATAAACAAACCGCCGCGGCGATCTCCGAAAGGGCCGGCCTTTGCATGGCCTGCGGACATTGCATGGCAGTCTGCCCGTCGGACTCGGTGTCCGTCTCGGGCCTGTCGTACGGCCGGCAGATTTTTGAAACCTCCGCAAGCGAAATGGACGGCGAAGCGTTTATGAAACTTATGGAGTCCCGAAGGTCGTGCCGCGTCTTCAAAGAGCGCCCGGTCCCGCGGGAAACGCTGGAGAATATTGTCGACGCCGTAACCTTCGCTCCGATGGGATTCACTCCGCACAAAATTGAGATCACAATCGTCTCAGGCCGTGAAAAAATCGAAAAGGCGTTGCCTGTTGTCATCGAGATGTACGAGAAACTCGCGAAAATAATCAAAAATCCGATCGCCCGCTTTTTCATGCGCCGCCAGATCGCGCCGGAAGATTTCAATTCGCTTACCGGACACGTTCTGCCGAGCCTGAAGTACCGGCTTCCTGACATGAAGGCTGGAAAAGGCGACACGATAACGCGCGGGGCGCCCGCCATGCTGCTTTTTCACGCCGACAAAAATTCATCAAATCACACTTGCGACGCGAATATCGCGCTGACATACGGGCTGCTCGCCGCTCACGCGCTCGGACTCGGAGCGACGGCCATATCGCTCGTGCCGCCGATCGTCAACAGATCGCCTGAACTGCGGAAAATGTTTCAGATACCGGAACAGAATGAAGTCACCGCTTCAATGATCGTCGGATACCCGAAATTCAAAATCAGGAAAAACATACGCCGCGAGCTCGCCGGCGTCACATGGGTTTGAGATTGTTGACGAGGATTTCTGTATAAATCGTTCTTCAGTCCGCCGGAAAATATCAACTTAATTTTGATGTTGCGGCTGCCGCCACTTCCCGAGGTCTATGCGGGCATAGCCGCGTTCGGATGTGAACATCAGCAGATTCAACTCCGGGCTGTATTCCATTCTTTTGATCTTTCGGCCCGCCTGTATCGAGTCTGATATCCTCCGCTTGCTCCAATCGATTTTATAAATATCGCCTGTCAGATAATTGCTCACGTACACGAAGCCGTCGGCGCCGACAGCGATGTCCTTGGCGCCGATCGGAACATTCATCCGGCCCCGCGTCGCTAAAGTGTCCGGGTCGAGTTCGATCACCTCTGAGAATCCGAACGACGAAAGCGGCGTTGTCAGGAAAAGAGAGTCCAGTTTATTAGAATAGTTCATTCCCAATGTGAACCATGGAAGTTTGCGTTCGCGCTTCAGGCGCAATTCATCCAAATCATAAGCGCCGACGTAATTCTCGTTGAACAGGTCGAGAACATATACCATCCCGCGCCTGGGGCAAAATGCGGTTTCGCCAAGCGCCCCCCCCATTCTGTCGTGCAGCGATTCGAGCTTTAAGATCTTCATATCGTCCATGTCATATATGATCGCGCGGTATGATCTGGTCTCGCCGAAACCGACGAAAAGACGTCGCGTCGCCTCATCCGCTTCAAGCCAATATGGGCCGCCTGATTCGCCGTATGAGATTGAATCGATCAGGGCCAGCGATGACGAATCGTAGACATTCAGCATTTTGTCCTGCGGCGAAGCGACGAATATCCGGCCGGAAGGAGCGTCTCTGACTATTGAAAACATGCCTTTGTCCGGCTTAATCTGCATGATCGACTTGTCGGCAAAATCATAAGCGAAAGAATCTTCGATGCTCGCCCCGATAAAGACTCTGTCTTCAATCTGGAACGCCTCGCGGTGTTTTTTTCTGATCGTGTTGCGCTGCTTTTCGGAGAGGCTCGAATTCATCGTGGCCGGCGAAATCAGTTGTCTGCTCTCGTCGCAGTAATTCAGATAGTATTCCATCGCCGGATTGCTTTCAACGGTTTTGCACTGCTGAAAAAAAGTAAAAACTTCCATAGCCGGAACGAAAGCGATACATGATGGAATTATTAATATCTGCAACGCGGCGCTGATCGCCGCGCGTTTCGTTTTCAACGCGAAAAACATGGCCGGCGCAGCAACCGCCAACAGCGCCGGAAAGAACCACCTGAACATGAAATGCACGATGTAAAACATCGGATACCACAGCACAAGCGCGTATGCTCCGATGCAATAGTATAAAAACAGCGAAACCCGTTCGCGGCGGCGCGGAAGATAGACAACGTCAAGCAGGCTGCGGAAGACGAAAACAACAATGCAGAACACTCCGAATAAAACAACCGCCGGCTTGGGATAAATGGAAAGATTGGGGAAAACCGATGGGAAATGCGCATACAAAATAATCGGCATAATCAAGGCTACGCGAACGGCGGCGAACACGATGAAAAGCGCGATTCTGAATAATATGCTTTTTTCATCCTCCGGAGATCGCAGCCTGCTGTCGGCGGCCTTTGCGATTAAAACGAACAGGCGCGCTATTTTACGGCCTAAGCGCGCGCATTGCAGATAGAATTTATTGCTTCGTCCGGAAATAACTTCCTGGGAATTCGATAGAAAACCGCGAAATTTCCCCAATCGAGTGATGGCGCCGTAGACAAGCAACGACAGGAGAATAAGATAAAATATTATCCCCAGCAATTTTGTAATCAACGCCTACTCTCCAACATTTAGATGATACAGCAGCGGCGCCCCTTTCGCAACATTGAGTCCAATACAAACCGCCGCGCCGCGCGGGAATTCAGTCGTCGGCGCCTCCTCGAATAGAGCGCGCCCCCATAGCGTTTTACAGTTTATGCGCTGAACAGTATAATGCCTTCAGTAATCAGAGGCGAGCGGCGGCGGGCCGCAAACGAACGAGACATCTGCATGAAACAGGGAAACGCGGGAAAACATATTAACGCTGCGAAAATCATTTTCCTGCTTATGGCGGCGGCAGGCTTCGCCCATGCGTTTCTTCCCGGCTCCGGCATAACCGCCCCTCTGTCTCCCGGCGAAGCGAAAACGATCCTCTTCGCCGACAATTACTTCACGATCACTTTCCTTAAATCGCTCTACGGACACTCCCTGCCCCTGTACTATCTCGCCGCCCATTTCATCGCCTTCCTTCCGCGCGAAATCGTCGCGCTTCGCCTGTTCTCCTTTTTGTTCTTTCTCGGCGCTCTCTACTCAACGGCTAAATTATTCGTTGAATCGGCGCCGCCAACAAACAGGAAATCCGGAATTCCAACCGCCATTTACTCCGGGCTGCTTTTCCTCGCGCTCTCGCCCCTTATGCTTTATTACTCTTGCAAGGCGGAACCGTTTTCCTTCGCCGTTTGCCTCCTGTCCTTTTCGTGCATGTTTTTTCAATCCGCGTTCGTGAACAAAACCGGAAGCGCAAAACCGTTCATTTTCATATTCGCTCTCGCTCTCTTCACGACACACGTCGCGGCGGCATTCCTTGCAGTTTTCGTTATCTATCTCGCAGCAAGGATTTCCGACGAAAAAGATCGCCCGGCCGCCCGCGCGGCCGTCAAAACATTATTGATCTGCTATATCCCCTGCGTTCTTTTTTCGCTTTTGGGCATCATTAAAACCAACTCGTTCTATATCTATGTGTTTGAAGAAGGCAAGCCCGCAATCGCTTATTTCATAAGTTACTTTCAATCGGCGCTATCCCGCATCTTCTCCGGGAATCCATTGGAAAATGATAGACTCGCCTTCGCCGCTTTAACCGCGATTGCGATTCCCGTTTCCCTCTATCGCGCTTTTGCCGGCGCGGGCCGCTCTTCAGCCAATGTTTTTATTAAAGCTTTCCCCGTCTTTCTCGCAAGCGTCGCCCTGGGAATAATTTTCCATATTAACATCACTGTAAAATTTTCCGCCAATGTCATCTTTTCAAATGTGTTTGCTTATGCGCAGAAAAATATTGCTCGGACGGACGGATTGCTTTTTCTTGATTCCCGCGACAACGATGACTATTGGCTCTTCAAATACCATTTCAGAAATTCCGGAGTCCCGAACCTCGCGCTATCTTCAAAAATTATGAAAGCGACTCCCTTCAACTTAGGCTCCTCTTTCAAAAAATATGAAATCAACCGGCGCGAAACCGCCGACATGATAGCTATCAAGGAACTGTTTCTTGACGCCGGCGACATCTGGCGTTTTATAGATACTTGTCCATCGGTCGGCGGCGAAAAACCGACGACTCCGCTACAAAAAGAATTCCAGAAATGGCGGCAAAACGTGGCTTGGGCGAGGATATACAGCGCGGATGAAAAGACGAGATGCGCCATGATTGAAAGAATCTCTCTTAAACCGGGCTTCCATAAAGACGCGATTCTCCTCGACCTGTTCGTCAACGATTATAAAGACGCAGGGAAAGTGGCTCGGCTGATTCA